>NZ_JBFAJY010000036.1:0-84942 GCF_040655445.1 Streptomyces sp. NPDC050423 | reverse complement strand
GCCGCCGAATCCACCACCGACCACGCACCCGCCAGACCCACCTCGTCCGCCCCGATCCCCAGATCATCCAGATCCAGCGACACCACCGGCTTCTTCTTCGCCGCCATGATCCCCTTGAACGACGGATACCGGGCCTCACCCGACTGATCGGTCACCGACACCACCGCCGGCAACGACGCCTCCAACCCCTCCGACGCCGTATCACCGTCCCGCCGACCCCTCACCACACCACCCTCGACGGACACCTCGGACAGCAACGTCACCTGCGGCACCCCCAACCGCTCCGCGAGCAACGCCGGAACCACACCCATCGTGCCGTCCGTCGACGCCATCCCCGAGATCACCAGGTCATAACCCGTCTTCTCGACCGCCCTCGCCAGCACCAACGACGTACCGACCGCATCCGTGCCGTGCAGATCATCGTCCTCGACGTGAACAGCCTTGTCCGCACCCATCGACAACGCCTTGCGCAACGCGTCCTTGGCATCCTCCGGACCCACCGTCAACACGGTGACCTCCGCACCCTCCGCCTCACCCGCGATCTGCAACGCCTGCTCGACCGCATACTCATCCAGCTCCGACAGCAGACCGTCGACATCCTCACGATCCAACGTCAGGTCATCGGCGAAATGCCGGTCACCGGTCGCGTCGGGCACGTACTTCACACAGACAACGATCCTCAAGCTCACGCCGGCTCTCCTACTGCATCGTCATTTCCGGGCTGCCTTGTTGCACGCAGCATAGGCGCCTGATGGGGCGATTTCCGGTCGGGGCGACCGACGCTCCGACCGTAATATTACTCGCCAGTACACCCAGTGCATGCCCTGTGGGCAAGCGCTTTGAACTGTGATCTGCCCGACGCCCGGCGCCCACGTGCCACCAAGGGGTTCTCAGTCTCGCAGAGCCGTGAACCGGCCCTGGTGGTAGACCAGCGGCCGCCCGGACCCGGCCGGGTCCCCGACCACCGCCTGGGCGATCACGATCCGGTGGTCCCCCGCCGGGATCCGCGCGACGACGCGGCAGACCAGCCACGCCAGCACGCCGTCGAGCACCGGGACGCCTTCCGGCCCACTGCGCCAATAGGTGGACGGACCGAACCGGTCGGCACCGCTGCGCGCGAAGGTGGCGGCCAGTTCCTGCTGGTGTTCGCCGAGTATGTGGACCCCGATGTGCTCCGCCTCCGCGACGACCGGCCAGCTGGAGGACGAGGTGCCCACGCCGAAGGAGATGAGGGGTGGCTCGGCGGCCACGGAGTTGAGGGAGGTGGCCGTGAAGCCGACCGGTCGGTCGCCGGCGGCGGTGATCACGGCGACTCCGGCCGCGTGCTGCCGAAAAACGGAGCGGAGGAGGTCCGGGGATGCCGTCCGGGCGTTGCCGAGCTCGGGTGATGCCGTCATGGAGATGCCGTCCTTCTGCGCGTCGGGGTACGGGGCCGTGGATGCTCAGGCATCCGGACAGCGCGCACTCGCACAGCGGGCGAGGTCGACGTGGACCCGGCCGTAGAGAAGGAGTACTGGCGGCATAGCGTCAGACTGACGATGCATGGTGGGTGCAGTCAAGACCGTCCCACAAGGTGGGAGATGCATCACGGTCCGTCATATCGCCCGCCCCAGTGCGGCCACGACATCGACGGTGCGTGGCTGTCCGACCGCTCGTCGGACGATCCGGCCGGAGGCGTCGAGCACCAGAACGGTCGGGGTTCTGCTGATGTCGAGTGCGCGCACGAGAGTGAGATGCGCCTCGGCGTCGATCTCCACGTGGACGACGCCGTCGACCATTGCCACCACCTCGGCGAGCGTGCGCCGGGTGGCCCGGCAGGGCTGGCAGAACGCGCTGGAGAACTGGACGAGAGTCGCCCGCTCCCCCAGTTCAACGCCGAGTTGGGCGAAATCCAGCCTGTTCACCTGTGTCTGCCCGTCCATTTTCGGCTCCCTGTCAGAGCTCTGCCCAAAGAGTCAGCGTCCGCGTCCGCCGGTACATTCCCGGCTGTTCCACGTGACGAGAATCTCGCGCCCCGCGCCCGCCGAGACTGGCCACCGCGACGCGCATGGGGCACGATCGGCCCAATGCCGAAAACCTACGGCTGCGTAACTTCCGCCGGGAGAACCCTCCCCAGGCGCTGAAGAAGGGTCTCCCCCAGATGGCAGAACTCGTCTATCGGCCGGTCATCGGCGCCGCTCGTACGTTTTTCAAGGCGCTGGACCTGAAGATCGACACCCAGGGCTGGGAGCACATCCCGAAGACTGGTGGCGCGGTTCTGGTCAGCAATCACATCAGCTATCTGGACTTCATCTTCACCGGGCTCGCGACGCTGCCGCAGAAGCGGCTCGTCCGCTTCATGGCGAAGGAATCGGTGTTCCGGCACAGGGTCTCCGGACCGCTGATGCGCGGCATGAAGCACATCCCCGTCGACCGCAAGCAGGGCGAGGACGCGTATGCGCACGCCCTCGCCTCGCTGCGCTCGGGCGAGATCGTCGGCGTGTTCCCCGAGGCGACGATCTCGGAGTCCTTCACGCTGAAGAACTTCAAGTCGGGTGCCGCGCGGCTGGCCCAGGAGGCCGGGGTGCCGCTGATCCCGATGGCGCTGTGGGGAACCCAGCGGCTGTGGACCAAGGGCCGCCCGCGTAACTTCAGGCGCAGCCACATCCCGGTGACGATCCGCGTCGGCGAGCCGGTGGAGGCCCCCACCGACCAGTACGCGGGCGCGATCACCCGCCGGCTGCGCGAGCGCGTGCAGGAGCTCCTCGAAGCCGCTCAGCGCGCTTACCCGGTGCGCCCGAGGGACGCGAGCGACACCTGGTGGGTGCCCGCCCATCTCGGCGGTACGGCCCCGACACCCGCCGAGGTCCGCGAGCGGGGCTGACTCCGACCGGATCGCGGCCACGGCTGAAACGTCACTCCGGCCGGGTGTTCCATGGCCTGCGCACCGCCCGAGAATCAGAGCGCCGTCGGAAGCGTGCGCCGGAGCTGGGCACGGTCGGACGCAGCCCGCAGGCCGCGCAGAACCAGCGGGTGCGGCGCAGCATGGAGCCCTGGGTAGTCCATTTCGTTGAACTCCGGCCGGATGGGCCAGGCCAGGTGTTCCTCATCCAGTGAGAATCGCGCGTCGACGCCCGGCCGGTTGCCCCGCGGGTCCTGGCGGTCCCAGCGGTCCCGGCCGGGAAGCCGCAGCGCTACCAGTCCGTGCACCGGCCCCGGGTCTCCGTTGTCGTCCGTGAGCCGCTGGTAGCAGAGGGCCGCCGGGATGCCCTCCGCGCGCAGCAGGGCTGCCAGGGCGTGGGATTTGGCGTGGCAGATGCCGTTGCGGGTCGCCAGGACGTCCGAGGCGCGCCAGGTGACCCGCATGTCCCCCGAGTCGGCGGAGTGCGTGATGGTGTCGCGTACGAAGTCGAAGGCGGCAGCCGCGTATGTATATGCGTCTTCAGTTACGGAACGCAGGTGCGCGGCCGTCTCCCGGACCAGCGGATGTCCGTGGTCGATCGCCTCGTCGGCCGCGAGGTAGGCAGAGATTTCGGGGACCTGCTGAATCAGCTCCATGGCCGCCGAGCGTAAGTATGCGGCCGACCGGAGTCAATCATTTTCCGGTCGACCGCATAGCCATGCAGTGATTGCTAGGCCGCCATCTCTTCCTTGAGCGCGAGGACGAACGTGTCGACGTCGTCCTCCGTGGTGTCGAAGGCGCACATCCAGCGCACGTCCCCGGCCTTCTCGTCCCAGAAGTAGAAGCGGAAGCGCTTCTGCAGCCGCTCACTCACCGCGTGCGGGAGCCGCGCGAAGACGGCGTTGGCCTGGACGGCGTGGAGGATCTCCACGCCGTCCACCGCGCGGACCCCCTCGGCGAGCCGCCGGGCCATGGCGTTGGCGTGCCGGGCATTGCGCAGCCAGAGATCGCCGGCGAGCAGCGCCTCCAGTTGCACGGAGACGAATCGCATCTTGGAGGCGAGCTGCATCGACAGCTTGCGAAGATGCTTCATGGCGCGGACGGCGTCGGGGTTCAGGACCACGACGGCCTCGCCGAAGATCGCCCCGTTCTTCGTGCCGCCGAAGGAGAGCACATCGACGCCGACGGTGTTGGTGAAGGTGCGCATCGGTACGTCCAGGGAGGCCGCGGCGTTGGCTATCCGTGCCCCGTCGAGGTGGACCTTCATGCCGTGCCCGTGGGCGTGCTCGCAGATGGCGCGGATCTCGCCGGGTGTGTAGACCGTGCCGAGCTCGGTGTTCTGGGTGATCGAGACGACCTGCGGCATGGCACGGTGCTCGTCGTCCCATCCGTACGCCTGCCGGTCGATGAGCTCGGGCGTGAGTTTGCCGTCCTCGGTGGGCACGGTGAGCAGCTTCAGGCCGCCGACCCGCTCCGGGGCGCCGCCCTCGTCGACGTTGATGTGAGCGGATTCCGCGCAGATGACCGCACCCCAGCGGTCGGTCATCGCCTGGAGCGAGACCACGTTGGCGCCGGTTCCGTTGAACACGGGAAAGGCCTCGGCGGTGGGGCCGAAGTGGCTGTGCATCACGCGCTGGAGATGACCGGTGTACTCGTCCTCGCCGTAGGCGATCTGATGTCCGCCGTTGGCGAGGGCGAGGGCCGCCAGGATCTCCGGGTGGGTTCCCGCGTAGTTGTCACTGGCGAAGCCGCGTACCTGCGGGTCGTGATGACGACGCGCGTCGGTCCTTACGGTTGCGGAGTCAGCCACAGGCGCTTTCCGTTCACTTCCAGGGCAGGCCGGTCCCAGACGCCGGCGATGGCATCGGCCAGCTCCTTGACGTCGGTGAAGCCCGCGAACTTCGCATTCGGGCGCTCGGCGCGCATCGCGTCGTGCACCAGTGCCTTCACGACCAGGATCGCAGCCGCGCTCCGGGACGCGTCCTCGCCCCCAGCCTTGCGGAAGGCGTCCGCGAGCGCGAGGGTCCAGGCCTCGGCCGCCGCCTTCGACGCGGCGTACGCGGCGTTGCCCGCGGTGGGCCTGCTCGCACCGGCCGCGCTGATCAACAGGTAGCGGCCGCGGTCACTGCGCTGCAGACCGCTCTGGAAGGCCAGTGAGGTGTGCTGGACGGTCCGGATCAGCAGCTTCTCCAGCAGCGTCCAGTCGGCGAGGTCCGTCTCGGCGAAGCCGGCGCTTCCGCGCCAGCCGCCCACGAGGTGGACGAGCCCGTCGATCCGGCCGAACTCCTTCTCCGTCCTGTCGGCCCACTCACGGGCGGCGCCGAGGTCGAGCAGGTCCACCGTGTCCCCGGTGACGGTGGCGCCGCCGTGGGCGTAGCGGGCCGCGTCGACCGCCTCGGCGAGCC
Organism: Streptomyces sp. NPDC050423; assembly: GCF_040655445.1. Classification (NCBI taxonomy): domain Bacteria; kingdom Bacillati; phylum Actinomycetota; class Actinomycetes; order Kitasatosporales; family Streptomycetaceae; genus Streptomyces; species Streptomyces sp. NPDC050423. The sequence goes on along the minus strand of NZ_JBFAJY010000036.1, from coordinate 79,656 downwards.
GGGTGGCGTTCGCGTCCGAGGCGACGACGATCGCGCCCGCCTCGGCGAGCCGGAGCAGCGTGGCCCGGCCGGCCGGACCGGCCGCCCCCGCCACGGCGACCACGGCCCCTTCGAGCGCACCGCTCCCGCTGCTCTTGCCGTTTCCGTTCATGACCACCGTCTCCTCGCTCCGTGCGCTCACGCGGCCGCCTGCCCGGCGTCCGCGGCGGTGATCCCCTTGGTGGAGGCGATCACGTTCTTCAGTTTCTTGGAGAGCGCCTCATAGAACATGCTCAGGGGAAACTCGTCCGGAAGCACGTCGTCGACGAGTTTGCGGGGCGGCTGGGAGAGGTCCAGGGCGTCGGGGCCCTTGGCCCAGCGGGAGCCGGGGTGCGGCGCCAGATAGCCGGCGACCAGGTCGTACGCGGCGAACCAGTGGACGAGCTTGGGGCGGTCGATGCCGTCGCGGTAGAGCTTCTCGATCTCGCCGCAGAGCTGGTTGGTGATCTGCGGCGCCAGCTCCCAGTCGATCTTCAGGGTGTTGTCGGTCCAGCGGACGACATCGTGCTTGTGGAGGTAGGCGAAGAGCAGCTGGCCGCCGAGACCGTCGTAGTTGCGGACGCGCTCGCCGGTGACCGGGAAGCGGAACATCCGGTCGAACAGCACCGCGTACTGGACGTCGCGACCCTGGCCGAAGCCGTCGGCCTCCAGCTTCACGGCCTCCCGGAAGGCGGTGAGGTCGCAGCGCAGCTCTTCGAGGCCGTACATCCAGAACGGCTGGCGCTGCTTGATCATGAACGGGTCGAACGGCAGGTCACCGCGGCTGTGGGTGCGGTCGTGGACCATGTCCCAGAGCACGAAGGCCTGCTCGCAGCGCTGCTGGTCGCCGATCATTTCGCGGATGTCATCGGGCAGCTCGACGCCAAGGAGCTCGACGGACGCCTCGGTGACCCGGCGGAAGCGGGCGGCCTCGCGGTCGCAGAAGATGCCGCCCCAGCTGAAGCGCTCGGGAGCCTCGCGCACGGCGATGGTCTCCGGGAAGAGCACCGCGGAGTTGGTGTCGTACCCGGAGGTGAAGTCCTCGAAGGTGATCCCGCAGAACAGCGGGTTGTCGTAACGGGTCGCCTCCAGCTCGGCGAGCCACTCGGGCCAGACCATCCGGAGCACGACCGCTTCGAGGTTGCGGTCGGGGTTGCCGTTCTGCGTGTACATCGCGAAGACGACCAGGTGCTGCAGCCCGTCGGCGCGCTCCCTGGCCGGCTGGAAGGCGAGCAGCGAGTCGAGGAAGTCCGGGATGCCGAAGCCGTCGGCCGCCCAGCGGCGCAGGTCCGCGACGAGGGCTCGGTGGTAGGCGGCATCGTGCGGGAGCAGCGGGGAGAGCTGCTCGACCGCGGCGGTCACCCGGTCCAGCGCCGCCCCGGCAACCGCCGGGGCGGGCGCGCCCTCGGCGTCGAAGTCGATGGAGCCGTCCTTCGACTGCCAGGGACGGATCTCCTCCACGGCATTCTTGAGCGCGGGCCAGGCCGGGTGCTCGATCACCCGCTGGGCGGCAGTTATGCCGTCGACTTCGGCGTCGTGCACAAGAATTTCCGTCATAACACTTCCTTCACAGGAGAACCTCGCGTCAAGTAACCGTATCCGTGTGCAGTTCCCTGAGACAAGTGGGGCCCTGGAAATTATCCTGCCCAACCCCATGGTCGCCGCGTTTTTTCCTGTCGCGCAACATTGCGACGGTCGCTTCATTGGACTGCCGGCCCTGAGGGCTCCAGGAAGGGGCCTGCGGCGCTCCGGGCTTCGCACGGCTGCCCGGCAACGCCGTGCGAGACACGCCCACACACGAGTGACACAGCTCGCGGGGCGCGCGCCGCGGCCGATAGGACGGACGGCGTCAGCTCTTCCGCACCACGCCGGAGAACCGCCGTGAACATCCGTGCCGTCCTGGTCGCAGCCGTCATCACCGGGTTCCTGCTCGGTGCGGCCGATGTCCAGGGGCACGGCGCCCCGCTCACCCGCCCGGCCGCCCGGCTCGCCGCGAAAGGACACCAGGATGCCGGATCGCGGTCATGCCGTGGTGCCGCGTGGGTAGGAGCAGCACACGGGGAGACGCCGTCGACGGAAGCGAGAGTGCCTTGTCTTTTCTCACCATCGGTCACCGCGGGGTGATGGGTGTCGAACCGGAGAACACCCTGCGTTCGTTCGTCCACGCCGAGCGGGCCGGGATGGACCTCATCGAACTGGACCTTCACCTGAGCAAGGACGGCGCCCTCGCCGTCATGCACGACGCCGAAGTGGACCGTACGACCGACGGCAAGGGCCCGATCGCGGAGAAGACCCTGACCGAGCTGCGCGGACTCGACGCCGGCCTGGGCGAGCGGGTGCCGGTCTTCGAAGAGGTCCTCGACGCCGTGGCATCCCCGTTGCAGGCGGAGATCAAGGACGTGGCCGCCGCCCGCACGCTGGCGGAGGTGATGCGGCGGCGCGATCTCGTCGACCGGGTCGAGGTGATCTCGTTCCACGACGAGGCGATCGCCGAGATCGCGCACCTGGTGCCCGGGGTGCGCACCGCACTCGTCGCCAGCCGCTGGGGCGAGGACCTGGTGGACCGCGCGAAGGCGGTGGGCGCCACCCGGCTGGTGCTCAACATCCGGCGCATCACCCTGGAGCTGGTGGAGAAGGCGCACGCCGAGCGGCTGACGGTGGTCGGCTGGGTGGTCAACACGCAGGACCACCTGCGGCTCGCCCGCGGGCTCGGGCTCGACGGCGCGACCACCGACTTCCCGGAGATCCGCCGCGCGGGCCGGTTCACCGCATAGCCGCTCCTCAGCCCGTCGGCAGGTCCTTGACCAGCAGTTCGAAGGCGAGGTCGTCGCGCTGCGGGATACCGAAGCGCTCATCGCCGTACGGGAACGGGCTCATCTTTCCCGTACGGCGGTAGCCGCGGCGCTCGTACCAGGCGATCAGATCGTCCCGGACCGAGATCACGGTCATGTGCATCTCACGCACCCCCCAGCTCTCCCGGACGGTACGCTCGGCCTCGGCGATGATCACCTTGCCGAGGCCCCCGCCCTGGAGCGAGGGGCGGACCGCGAACATTCCGAAGTAGGCGGCCTCACCCCGGTGCTCAAGCTGGCAGCAGGCGACCGGCCCGCCGTCGCGCTCCACCACGAGCATCCTGCTGCCGGGGTCCTCCACCACCGCGCGGACGCCCTGCGGGTCGGTCCGCCGGCCCTGCAGGATGTCCGCCTCGGTGGTCCATCCGGCGCGGCTGGAATCACCGCGGTACGCGGACTGGATGAGCTCCACGAGCGCGGGCACATCCGCGTCGGTCGCGTCGCGGAAGGTCAGCTCTTCCGAATCCCGGGGCGGGGCGGTGTCCATGAGGGGCTCTCCGTTCTCTGCTGTGGCCGTGCCGCAGCAGAGTAGCTCTCCGGACAAGGCCTACGCTCCGGACCATGGTTCATGTGCTGAGCAGCCGGATCCTGTTGCGCCCCACGGATCCCGAACGGTCACGTGCCTTCTACGGGGAGTCGCTCGGGCTGCCCGTCCACCGGGAGTTCGGCACCGGCCCCGAGCGGGGGACGGTCTACTTCCTGGGCGGCGGCTTCCTGGAAGTGTCCGGCCGCGGTGACGCGCCGCCGTCTCCCGGACTGCTGCTGTGGCTCCAGGTGGCCGATGTGCGGGCGGCGTACGAGGAGGTGTCGGCCCGCGGTGTGGAGGTGCTGCGGGCGCCGAGGCGTGAGCCCTGGGGGCTCGACGAGATGTGGATCTCCGATCCGGACGGGGTCCGCATCGCCGTCGTCGAGGTGCCCGCGGACCATCCGCTGCGCTTCCGGCCCTGACGTCCGGGCCGCTCGCACCAGGCCTGTCGCAATACACCCCCACCGCGCGCTCCCCCAGTACTCCAGTGCGCCGCGTACAAGCGTCCGGCCCCGGGCATCGACTAGACGACGGCGATGTCGTTCGCCCGGGGGAGGTCTGCTGTGCATGGACCGGCGGTGTCCGGCTGGCTGCTGATGGCGTTGTGCGCGCTGACGGGCGCGTACTGCCTGCTGCGTACCCGCGGCGGCACCGGGGAGGAGCGCAGGACGGCGCGTGCGGAGGCGCTGATGGGCTTCGGCATGGCCGCCATGGCGGTGCCCGCGGCCGTCGTCGCCCCGCCCGCGTGGGGATGGGCCGTGTACGCGGCGCTGTTCGGCGTCGCCGCGTTGCGCGCCCTCTGGTTCTCCCGCCGCAACGGTCACCATCTGCACCATCTGGTCGGCTCGTCGGCGATGGTCTACATGGCCGTCGTGATGGGTCCTGGCGGATCGGCGCACGGCGGTCACGGATCACACACCATGGCCGCGGCCGGGGGCGCACCGCTGCTGACCGGGCTGCTCCTCGCCTATTACGCCGCCTATGTACTGCACTCGGGCGCCCGGCTGATCCCGGTGGCCGCGACGACGACCGTCGGCGGGATCGTGGCGGGCGGACCGCCGTCGGCGGGCTGGGCGAACCGGCCGGAGCTGGCGCTGGCCTGCCGTCTGACCATGGGGATATCGATGTTCGCGATGCTGCTCACTCTGTGAGACAGCGGACCCGTCAAACCGTGGCGTACATCACTTGGCGAGCGCAGCCATACCCGTGCGTGCCGTGCCCCTCATAAGGTGACGCCATGTTGGTCTCCCTCGCGCTGCTGCTGCTCGGTGCACTGGCCGCCGTCGTGACCCCGCGGCTGATGGCCCGGGCCGAGTGGCCGGAGCGCGAGCCCGTCGTGGCGCTCTGGGTGTGGCAGTGCGTGGTGGCCGGCGTGCTGCTCTCCTTCGCCCTGTCCATGACGTTCAGCGCGGCGGCGGCCTGGCAGGCGGTGCGCGGCCAGGTCTTCGCGCCGGCGCCGCACGCCGTGGTCGATGCCTACGCCCTTGCGGCGTACGGGCCCTGGTCGGCCGTGATGGCGGTAGTGCTGGCACTGGGCGGTGTGTGGACGGCCGCGATGCTGACCCGGGAGATCCGCCGGGCGCAGCTGCGGCGCAGGCAACGGCGTGCCGAACTCCTGGTGCGTTCCCCGCTGATGCCCGGCGAGGAGCCCGGCGGCGAACGGCTGGTGGTGCTGGAGGGGGAACGCCCCGACGCCTGGTGGCTGCCGGGTGCGGCACCCCAACTGGTCATCACCACCGCGGCGCTGGGAAGACTGAAGGGCCGTCAGCTGGATGCCGTGCTCGCACATGAGCAGGGTCACGCGAAGGCGCGCCACGACTGGCTGCTGAACTGCTCCGCCGCGCTGGCGTCCGGGTTTCCGCAGGTGCCGGTGTTCGCGGCGTTCCGCGGTGAGATGCACCGGCTCGTCGAGCTGGCCGCCGACGATGTGGCGTCACGCCGCTTCGGCCGGCTGACGATCGCCCTGGCGCTGGTCGAACTCAACGAGGACCGGGGCGTGTTCGGTCCGTCCCCGACACCGGACGCGCAGGTGCCGCTCCGGGTCAACCGGCTGCTGGCGCCTGCGGGGCGGCTCACCGCGGGCCGCCGGCTCCGGCTCACCGCGGCGGCCGCGCTCGTGCCGGCGATTCCACTGCTGGTCGCGCTCGTGCCGGCGATCAGCGCCCTGGGCTAGCGGGGCAGCGCCCCGGCCCGGCCGGACACACTCTCCGGGACCGGAGTACGGGGGTGGCCCCACCTGGCCCGCGTCGGCGAGGATCCCTCCATGCGCCACTCCCCGCTCCTCCCCCGCCCGGACCGTATCCGCACCTCTCGGCAGGCCCTGCGTACCGGGACCGTCTGCGCGGCCCTCTTCCTGGTGGTGCTGGCCCTGGTCGCCGCGCGGTGGTCCCCGCTGATGAGCCTGGACCGTACGGTCGCCGACGCGCTGCACCGACGGGCGGTGACCGAGCCCGGCCTCGTCCACGTCAACCGGGTGCTGACGGACTGGCTGTGGGATCCCTGGACGATGCGCGCGCTGACCGCCGTCGCCGTGGTGGCCCTGTGGTGGCACGGCGCCCGGCTGCTCGCGGGCTGGGTGGCGGCCACGAGTGTGCTCTCCAGCCTGTTGCAGCAGGGGATCAAGGCCGCCGTCGGCCGGGAGCGTCCCCGGTGGCCGGACCCGGTGGACTCCGCCCACTACGCGGCGTTCCCCTCCGGACACGCGATGACGGCCGCGGTGAGCTGCGGACTGCTGTTGTGGCTGCTGCGCCGGCGGGGCGCCGGTACCCGGATGTGGCGGGCGGCCCTGGTGGCGGCGTGGGTCTCGGTGCTCGGGGTCGGCGTCACCCGGCTGTACCTGGGTGTGCACTGGCCGTCCGATGTGCTGGGCGGGTGGCTGCTGGGGGCCGCGCTGGTCGCGTTCGCGGTGGCGGGATTCGAACGGTACGAGTCGCGTGAACGGCCTTCGCGGGGCGTCTGAACAGGCGTCCTTGCGGCGTTGTCGGCGCATCGGCAAGGATCGGGGCCATGCCGATCAAGGGTGTGCTCTTCGACTTCTCCGGGACACTGTTCCGGATCGAGTCCGTCCGGTCCTGGCTCGCCGCGGCCCTCGCAGAGCGAGGGGTGAGTGTGGAGGAGGCCGACTTCGACCGGTACGCACGGGAGCTGGAGGCCGCCCGCGCGCTGCCGGGCGGGCCCGCCCCGCAGCGGGTCCCGGAAGCCCTGGCGCAGGACTGGGCCTCCCGTGACGTGAGCCCGCGGCGGCACCGGGCCGCGTACACCGGTCTGGCCCGCCAGGTCGCGCTGCCGGATCCCGGGCTGTACGACACGCTGTACGAACGGCACCGGGCCCCGGAGGCCTGGTGTCCGTATCCGGACGCGGCCGAGGTGCTGGGCGCACTGGCCGGCAGCGGTGTCCGGATCGGCGTGGTCAGTAACATCGGATGGGATCTGCGGCCGGTCTTCCGGGCGCACGGCCTGGACACCTTCGTGGACGCGTATGTGCTGTCCTTCGAGCACAGCACGCAGAAGCCGGACGCACAGCTCTTCCACACGGCCTGCACACTTCTCGGACAACATCCGACGGATGTGGTGATGGTCGGCGACGACCGGCACGCCGATGCCGGAGCCGCCGCGCTGGGCTGCGAGGTGCGGTTCGTGGACCACGCACCGCTGGCCGAGCGGCCTTACGGACTGCGGGAGCTCGGACTTGTGCCCGAGGTTGCCTGAGGAACATGTGAGAGATGTCCCTTGCGCCCAATGGGTCTGATTGTCACATGGGGGCCTTAGCCTGGTAGGTATGTCCCCGACCCCGTGCCCGTCCGGTTCCGTGCGTTCCGCCGCAGTGGTGAATGAAGACATTCGCGAACTGTGGCAGCGCTCGGGCGGATGCCTGTCCCCGGAGGACGAGGAGCAGTACCAGCTGCTGCTGGTCGAGTGGGCCGCGGCCACCGGCGGCGGCACCCGGTCGGCGGCCTGAGCACTGTCCGGTGAGGCCGCCCCGGTTCAAACCTCCGCGCGCCTCCCTGATCTGCCCGGGGCGGGGTTTCCGGTTCGCTGTGCGGTGGCCTTCGGCGCGTCGCACCCTGGAGGCATGACTTCTCCCCCGATCGTGATCTTCCGTCCGTCCCCCTCAGGCGGGCGACGCGTCACCGTTCAGCGCGACGGGCGGGTCCAGATACTCGGCCTCGCGCACTCCGATCACGATGTGATCGTGTTCCTGGAGGGCGCGGGGCTCGACGACCCCGAGCGGATTCTGGACAGCGCCGAGTGGGTCGAGTGGCGGGGCGGCCGGGCGCACCGGTACGAGGCGGCCTGAACACCCCGGCGGGGGCCTGGCTCCGCCGGGGTGAGGAACCGCCGTGCACACGGTCCCGCCGGGTGAGGAACCCCCGGCGGGACCATATGCCAGTCAGGGCCGGCGGGCCGGCCGGGCGGCTCAGCGTTCGAAGTAGTCCGGCTGCGTCTGGACGTTCAGCTCGTCCGTCCGCACCCGCTTCGCCGGGTCCGTGCGCCGGTCGTCGATCCTCAGGACGTCGAAGCCCTTCTCGATGTCGTTGGAGTAGATGTAGCCGTTGTAGTAGTACGCCGACCACGGGCCGGCCGTGGTGACCTCGTCCATGGTGACGGGACCGCGCTCGAAGAAGCCGATCTCCTTCGGCTTGGACGAGTCGGTGAAGTCCCACACCGAGACTCCGCCCTGGTACCAGGCCTGGACCATCAGGTCACGGCCCTTGACCGGGATGATCGAACCGTTGTGGGCGACGCAGACCTCGGTGTCTGCCTGCGGGCGGTCGATCTTGAAGTAGCTGCGGAAGACCAGCTTGCGGTGGTCGCCCCTGCCGACGATGTCGTAGATGCCGTCGGCGCCGCGCTTCGGACCGATCTCCTCGTTGCAGGTGGCCGCGCCACCGCCGCCGAGCTCATCGGTGAAGACGACCTTGTCCGCACGCTGGTTGAACGTCGCCGAGTGCCAGAAGGCGAAGTTCACGTTGTCCTGCACCCGGTCGATGATCTTCGGGTTCTCCGGGTCCTTGATGGAGAACAGCAGGCCGTCGCCCATGCACGCGCCGGCGGCCAGATCCTTGGAGGGCAGCACGGTGATGTCGTGGCAGCCGGTGGTCTTGGACACGCCCGGGTTCGTGGGCGCGCCAGGGTTCCCGCCGTCCGGGAAGAGCACCGGGAAGTTCACGACGCGGGACTTCTCGGGTGCCTGGCGCGGCACCTTGATGACGGAGATCCCGTCATGCGGCGGCCGGCAGTCCGGGAACGTCTCGCTCGGCGAGTACGAGGAGACGTACACGTACACGTTCTTGCGCTCGGGGACGAGCGTGTGGGTGTGCGATCCGCACGCGGTCTCGACGGCGGCGACGTACTTCGGATTGCGCTTGTCGCTGATGTCGAAGACCTTCATGCCCTCCCAGGAGGACTTCTCCGTGGCGGGCTGGGTGGTGCTCGCGCACGAGTTGTCGCTGCGCGAGGAGTCGGTCGACAGGAAGAGCAGGTTCCCGGACACGGAGATGTCGTTCTGCGATCCGGGGCACAGGACCTGGGCGACGGTCTTCGGCGACTTCGGGTTGCTGATGTCGAAGATCCTGAAGCCGTCGTAGTTCCCGGCGAAGGCGTACTTCCCCTGGAAGGCCAGGTCCGTGTTCAGTCCCTGGAGCGCGTCCTTCGGGACGTTGGCGAGATGGGTGATGTTGCGGCTGTGGACGATCTCGTCCACACCGGGTACCTCACCGCTCCTGATCGCGGCGGTCGCCTCCGCCTCCTGGCTCGCGGAGACTTCGGTTCGGGTCGCGGCCGAGTCATCTGGGTCGGGTGTCGCGGCCGCGGGTCCGGCCGTCAGCAGAGTGGCGAAGAGCCCGGCGGCGGCCGCCGCCACGCCCAGACGTCTGCGCCGCACCGGGGTGGTGTGCAACGAGGTCACTGCGTCCTCCCATGGATCCGAATGTGGTTGACCGGTTCACGGACTCCGGCAGTATCGTCCATGCCATGGGCATCTCAACAGACGGCAACAGAGACGTAATGAAAGTTTCTGATCGCAGTTGTGCGTTGACGTGCTAGGACAGAGCGAAACCACCCATGTCTCAACGGAGGTCGCTTTGTTGATTCGTCGTCAGGTCCAGCGGTTCCGCGGATTCGCCCTCGCTGCCGCCGTCACCGCGGCCGTGCTCACCTCGGCCGGCTGCGACGGGAGCGGCGGTGACAACGGTTCGAAGGACCGGTCGGGCGGGGGCGGTTCGGTCGTGGCTCCCGGAAAGCCGGGCGAGCCGGCACGTACGCTCTCGGCCTCGGAGGCCGCGAAGGCCGCCGCCGGGGCGGACACCCCCAACTCGGCTGACGTCCGCTACGTCCGGATGATGATCCAGCACCATTCCCAGGCGCTGGTACTGACCCGTCTGGTCCCCTCCCGCTCCGGCTCGGCCGCGGTCAAGCGGCTCGCCGAGCGCATCACCGCGGCCCAGCAGCCCGAGATCGGCGCGATGAAGGGCTGGCTCAGCCGCAACGGGCAGCCGGAGCAGGCCGAGGGCCACGACCACGGCGCGATGCCCGGCATGGCCACCACCGGCCAGCTGAAAGAGCTTCGGGCCGCGAAGGGCAAGGCATTCGACCAGCTCTTCCTCAAGCGCATGATCACCCACCACCAGGGTGCGGTCACCATGGCGACCGAGGTGCTCTCGGAGGGGAACAACGTCCAGGTCGAGGAGATGGCGGACGACGTCGTCGCCCAGCAGACCACCGAGATCAGCCGGATGCGCGCTCTGCCGTCCTGACGAAACACCCGGCGCACCTCTCCCACCGCCGGGCCCGCCGGTGCGATGCTGGAGGCACCCTCCGGGAAGAGGTGCGCCGTGCAACGCGTCGCCGTCGTCGGTTCCGGCCCCAGCGGGATCTACGCCGCCCAGGCCCTGGTGAGCCACCCCCTGCTGCCCGATGTGCGGGTGCACGTCCTGGACCGGCTGCCCTGTCCGTACGGCCTGGTGCGGTACGGCGTCGCCCCGGACCACGAGAAGATCAAATCGCTCCAGCGGAGCCTGCGGGCCGTCCTGGAGCACGACCGGGTCACCTTCGTCGGCAATGTCCCGGTGGGCGGGGACGGGGTGTCGCCGCACCAGCTCGGCGGGCTGTACCAGGCGGTGATCTACTGCGTCGGGGCGGCCACGGACCGCCCGCTGGGCATCCCCGGGGAGAATCTGCCCGGCAGCCACTCGGCGACCGACTTCGTCTCCTGGTACAGCGCTCACCCCGATGCCGCAGGCGGCGGCTTCGCGCTCCGGGCGCGTTCGGCGGTGGTGATCGGGGTCGGCAATGTCGCCGTCGACGTGGCGCGGATCCTCGCGCGGGGTGCCGAGGAGCTGCGGCCGACCGATGTGCCGGAGCCCGCGCTCGGCGCCCTGGCCGGCAGCCGGGTGCGTGAGATCCACATGACGGGCAGGCGGGGACCCTCGCAGGCCAGGTTCACCACCAAGGAGCTCCGCGAGCTCGGCGGGCTTCCCGGGGCACGGATCGTCGTGGACCCGGCGGAGCTCGTCCTGGATCCCGCGTACGCCGGTACGGCACCGGGTTCCCCGGCGCTCCCGGCGATGGTGCGGCGGAACCTCGACGTGCTGCGCGAGTGGGCCACGGACGCCTCCGCCGGCGGACGGACACCGGCCCGGACCCTCGGGCTGCGGTTCTACCTGCGCCCGGTCGAACTCCTGGAGCGCCGAGGGCGGGTGGCCGGTGTGCGGTTCGCCCGTACGGCTCCGGACGGCAGCGGCGGCGTGCGGGACACCGGAACGTTCGAGGAGATCGAGGCCCAGCTCGTCCTGCGGGCGGTCGGCTACCGGGGGATGCCGCTGCCCGGCCTGCCCTTCGACCCGGTGCGCGGGACGGTGCCCCACCTGGCCGGACGGGTGCTGCGGGACGCGGTCCCGTCGCCCGGAGAGTACGTCGCGGGGTGGATCAAGCGCGGCCCGACCGGGGTCATCGGATCGAACCGGTCGTGCGCCAAGGAGACGGTCGCCTCCTTGGCCGAGGACGCCCCGCTGCTCGCCGGACGCCCCTGCGCGCCGGATCCGGTGGCCGCGTTGCGGGCGTACGGGCTGCGACCGGTGGAGTGGGACGGCTGGCTGTCGATCGAACGGGCGGAGGCGGCCCTGGGGCGGTCGCTCGGCCGCGGGCCGGTGAAGATCCCGGACTGGCCCGGCCTGATGAACGCGGCACGGGGCGACGGCCTCGCGTAGGGGCACCCGGCGGTGGCGCGGGCGGTCAGCCGGCCCATACGAACCGGTCCGCGCTCGCCCAGCCGGTCAGCCCCGGCTCAGCCCGTCAGCGCTCGCCGAGCCGGTTCGCCTGCCCGTTCGCGGCATCGAGCACGCGGTCCAGCAGTCCCGGGAACAGCGCCTCCAGGTCCTCGCGGCGCAGGACGTTCATCTTGGCGGTGCCCCGGTAGATCTGCTGGACGACGCCGCTCTCGCGCAGCACCCGGAAGTGGTGCGTGCTGGTCGACTTGGTCACCGGCAGATCGAACCGGGAGCAGGTGAGTTCCTCGTCGGCGGCGGCCAGTTCACGCACCACGCACAGCCGCACCGGGTCGGAGAGCGCGTGCAGCACCGACTCGATCCTGATCTCGTCACGTGCCGGGTGGGCCAGCGTGCGGGCGCCGACGACCGGGGCGGTGGCACTGGCAGGGGTCACGGTCGCTCCGCATCGTCGCTTCGTCCGGGTTCCCATAATACGAGATCCGTCGTAGCTTGGCGCCCGTCACACGAGGTGACCGGGGATGCGAGGAGGCGGCGAGGTTCCCGGGCCCCGACCGTGAGGCCTCACGCGTAATTGCGCAGCTCGGGCCACATCGCACCCCAGGGGCGGCGGGGTCCGGTGCAGATGTAGACGTGCCCTCCCGATTCGATGTTGTGCACGCCACCGGGGCTGGGGAGGGTGGCGGCCACGCGGACGTGCCGGAAGTACCGGCGCAGGTGGGCGGTGTACCCGGGGGCGTATTCGGGGCCGGGGGCGACGGCCACCACTGTCGTGGCGTCCGGGTTGCCGGCACCCCACCACCAGTCGGTGTTCTGGGCACCCGCGGCGGTGGGCAGTCCGGCGCTCCGGCCCAGTTCGTTGATGGCGCCGGCCTCGCTGTAGTCCGCCGCGAAGATCACCGCGTTCGCACGCTGCCCGGCCGGGAGCCCGGTCCATACCTGCCCCACGGTGTCGACCAGTTGGGGCCAGCCCAGGGTCTCCCCGGACGTCGCGCTGATGCCGTACGTCCAGGCCACGGCGGAGGACGGCAGCACCGGCAGCACGATCACGGCGGAGAGCGTGGCCGAGACGGCCGTTCCGGCCAGCAGGGCGCGCAGCCGTTCGGGGCGGGAGTGCAGCCAGTCGTCGAGTCCCACCGCCCCGGCCGCCAGCAGGCACACGTACAGCCCGCCCAGGTAGTACACCTGGGCTCCGGTCGTCACGGCGAACAGCACGAACAGCACGGCGTACGTGGTCGCCAGGCACCGCCACAGCGGTCGGCCGGACCGCCACAGGAACCTCAGGCCTGCCACCCACACCAACGTCATCACCAGACAGGACATGCTGAGCTGCCCCACGATCCAGGTGATGATGTTTCCCGGGCCGCCGTGCTCCGCGTTCAGTGCCCGCGTCATCCCGAACATGGCCCAGTCGTGCCGCGCCTGCCACCACAGATCGGGCAGCACGAGCAGCACGGCGATCGCCGCGCCCGCGAGCAGCCGGCGGTCGGCCACGGTCCGGCGGGCCGGACCGAGCCGCGCCACGGCCAGCAGGACGGCCCCGAAGATCGCCGCGAGGTGATTGAACTCCGCGCCGACGCCGACCAGCGCTCCCGCGGCGAGCCACCACCGCGTGTCGCCGGTACGCCCGATCCGCGTGACCGTGAGCGCGATCGCCGCCCACGCCAGCACTTCGTACGACGTCGTGTTGGCGACGTGCCCGCTGCTCAGCAGCACGGGCATGGTGCCCGTCGCGATCGCCGCGAGCAGCTGCGCCCGCCGCGCGCCGCCGAACTCCCGTGCGGTCAGCCCGCCCACGACGACCGTGCCGGCGGCCGCCAGCGCGGGCCACAGCCGCAGACCGGCCTCCGAGACGCCGAACAACGACAGCGAGAGCCGGGCCAGCAGCGGCGCCAGCACCGGCTGATCCACATAGCTCGCCTGGAGGTGCCGGGCGGAGTCGAGGAAGTACAGCTCGTCGCGGTGGAAGCCGTAGCGCGTGGACAGCGCCATCAGGACGGCGAAGACGATGCCCGCGACGGCGAACACCCGCCGGTCCAGCCGTGCGATCCCCCCGGCGTCCGCCCCGGTCCCGACACCCTCGGTCCCGAGTGTCCCGGTCCCGTCCGCACGCCCCGCATCCGCCATTCCCCGCCACCCCCCGGTGTTCGGCCCCTCGGTCGCGCCATCCGCGCGGCCGGGCCTGCCACGCGCGCACGGCGCCGAAGCCGCTCGCGCTTTACGCACCCGGACCACACCCAGTGAAGAGATCCAGGCAAGTTCCGGGCCAAGAAATGGAGTTGAGGAAGTAAGGCTCCGGGCAGGGCCCCGAACCCCCGTCAGCCGCTCAGCAGCTCCGGGTCCTTGGCCAGCGAGGCGAGACGGCCGCCCGGATCATGGATCAGCCTGCGGGTCGACAGGTCGAGGATGCCCGCGACACCGGTGATGTCCGCCGCCACCGTGCCGTCCTCCTTGAGGATCCGCTGCGCGACCGTGAAGGTCTTGCCCCTCCCGTAGTCGAACCGGCAGGACACCCGCACCCGCTCACCGCCCCGCAGCTCCTTCAGGAACTTCACCGTGACCTCAAGTGCGACGGGCCCCACCCCGTCGGCCAGCAGCTTCTCCTGGGGCAGTCCGGCGGCCCGCAGCAACTCCCAGCGTGCGTGCTCCGCGTACTGGAGATAGACGGCCTGGTTCAGATGGCCCTGCGTATCGAGTTCGTAGCCCCGCACGGTCACGTCCACAAAGAAGGTCATGAACGCCGAAACAGCCGGGCTCGGTCCGGCATTCCCGGACAGGTGCCGGCGATCGCCGAGGAGCACGGGACAACCGTCGGCGTCCGGGCCCTTTACGTACCTGTCATGCCCAGGTAACTTCCTGACCGCAAAAGATTGCAGCAAAATTCAGACAGCTCTTGCTGTCGGATGCACTGCTCGCCCGAACCCCGAGGCGCGTCCGGGTTCTCCGGCGGGACCCGCGGGTGCCCCGATGGGCACCCCGCTGTTGGCTGCGGCGGCCCGGGAGGCCGTCGCACTCCCCTGGAGAGACACATGAAACGCTCCCCCCACCTGCGGCTCAGACGGCCCCTGGCAGCGGCGGCGGCCGCGGCCGGGCTGCTGAGCCTGCTCACCGCCGCACCGGACCCGGCGGGCTCCTCCTCCGCCGTACCCGTGGCGGCCGCCGAGAACACGGCGACGGTCTTCTACTACACCAAGACCCGTGACTGGTCCGCGTACAACCTTCACTACGCGCCCGACGGCGGCGCCTGGACCGCCGTGCCCGGCGTGCGGATGGAGGCCGCGTGCACGGACTGGGTCAAGAAGACCGTCTCGCTGGGCAGTTCGCAGGGACTGGCCGCCACCTTCACTGACGGATCGGGGGTCTGGGACAACAACTCGGGGAAGAACTACGCACTGGGGACCGGCACCATCACCGTCAGGGACGGGGTGGTGGCGCACAGCGATCCGTGCGCCGGCACCGGGACCGATCCGGACCCCTCGCCCTCGGGGAACACCGCATCGGTGTACTACTCGACCGCGACCGTCGGCTGGAGCACCACCAACCTGCACTACCAGCCGGCGGGAGGCTCCTGGACCGCCGTGCCGGGTGTCGGCATGGAAGCGGCCTGCACCGGCTGGGTGAAGCGTTCGGTCGATCTCGGAACCGCGACGGACATGCAGGCCGCGTTCAACAACGGGAACGGGGTCTGGGACAACAACAACGGCGGCAACTACACCCTCTCCGCCGGTGTTTCCACGGTCAAGGACAGGACCGTGACCAAGGACGACGCGGATCCGTGCGCAGCCGAACCGGCGGACACCGAGGCACCCACCGTCCCGAAGGCGGTGAAGGCCGACGCGGACGGGGTGTCGGTCGTCCTCACCTGGGAACCGTCCACCGACAACCGCGGCGTGACGAAGTATCAGGTCACGCGTACCGGCGGCAGCAAGGGCGTGATGGTCAGCGACGTGGGCTCGACCGTCTTCGCCGACTCCGGTCTGGAGGAGAGGACGGCCTACAGCTACACCGTCAAGGCGGTCGACGCGGCCGGCAACACCTCGGCGGCCTCGGCCGCCGCGAAGGCGACCACGGGCACCAGACCGCCGGCGGCCACCCAGGGCACACCACTGGGCACCGACCCGCGCAAGGACCCGATCTACTTCGTCCTGACCGCCCGCTTCGACGACGGGGACTCCAGTAACAACAGGGGCGGCAGCCAGGACGTGAAGTCCGGCAACGCGGCCAATGACGACCCCATGTTCCGGGGGGACTTCAAGGGCCTGGTCAACAAGCTCGACTACATCAAGGGACTCGGGTTCTCGGCCGTCTGGATCACTCCGGTGGTGCTGAACCGGTCCGACTACGACTACCACGGGTATCACGGCTACGACTTCTACAAGGTCGACGGCCGCCTCGAATCAGCGGGCGCCTCGTACCAGGACCTGATCAACGCCGCGCACGCCAAGGGCATGAAGATCTACCAGGACGTCGTCTACAACCACTCCTCGCGCTGGGGCGCCAAGGGCCTGTACACCCCGACCGTCTACGGCGTCCGGGACGACCAGTGGAGCTGGTACTACGACGAGAGGAACGAGGGCTTCGAGTACGACGGCGTGAGCGTCGAGACGAAGTCCGGGAAGTCGTACTACAACGGCGACCTGTGGTCCACCGCGGAGCCCTCGGGCAACACCTGCCTCGACTGGGGCAAGCCCACCGGATCCACCTCGGCCGAGGGCTACAGGATCTACAACTGTCAGTGGCCCAACCCGACTTCGGGAATGTTCCCGAAGGAGTACTACCACAACTGCTGGCTGGGGAACTGGGAGGGCGAGGACTCTCGCTCCTGCTGGCTGCACGAGGACCTGGCCGACTTCAACACCGAGTCGGCGCCGGTCCAGAACTACCTGATCGGCGCCTACGACAAGTACATCGACATGGGCGTCGACGGCTTCCGCATCGACACCGCCGTCCACATTCCGCGCACCACCTGGAACCGCCGCTTCCTGCCCGCGATCCAGGAGCGCGTCACCCAGCAGTTCGGCGCCGAGGCCGCGGAGAACTTCTTCGTCTTCGGTGAGGTGGGCGCGTTCGTCAATGACAAGTGGAACCGCGGATCGGTCAACCACTCGGCGCAGTTCTTCACCTGGAAGGAACGCAAGGAGTACGACGCCGACGACACCAAGGCCGCACTGGAGATGTACGACTACGAGGAGAAGCTGGGCACCGGGGAGCAGCCGACGTCCAGCAACGCCTTCCTGGACGGGAACGCCTACCACACGCCGGACCACAGCGAGTTCTCCGGCATGAACGTCATCGACATGCGGATGCACATGAACTTCGGTGACGCCGACAACGCGTACAACAACGGTAAGGACTCGGACGACAGTTACAACGACGCCACGTACAACGTCGTCTACGTGGACAGTCACGACTACGGCCCCAACAAGAGCAGCGAACGCTATGCGGGCGGCACCGACGCCTGGGCCGAGAACATGGCCCTGATGTGGACCTTCCGCGGCATCCCGACGCTCTACTACGGATCGGAGATCGAGTTCCAGGCCGGCAAGCAGATCGACTGCGGGCCCAGCTGCCCGCTGGCGACCACCGGGCGCGCCTACTACGGCGACCATCTCGCGGGCACGGTCGAGGCGTCCGACTTCGGCAAGGTCTCCTCCGCCACCGGAGAGGTCGCCGACACGCTGAGCAAGCCGCTGGTCAAGCACGTGCAGCGGCTCAACGAGATCCGCCGCGCGGTCCCTGCCCTGCAGATGGGCCAGTACTCCACCGAGGGCATCACCGGCCGGATGGCGTACAAGCGGCGCTACACCGACGCCGCGAGCGGGGTGGACAGCTTCGCCCTGGTGACGGTCACCGGCGCGGCCACCTACTCCGGGGTTCCCAACGGCACCTACAAGGACGCCGTCACCGGTGACACCCAGGTGGTGGCGGACGGCAAGCTGAGTGTGGCGGCCCCGGGCAAGGGCAACATGCGGATCTACGTCCTGGACCTCGGCGGCAGCAACGCGGCCCCGGGCAAGGTCGGGTCGGCGGGTCCGTATCTGAAGTAGCGCGGCAAGTGGCGCGGCACGCCAGGAGGCCCGGCCCGCGGAGTGTGAGACCTCCGCGGGCCGGGCCGTTTCATGGGGGCGGCCGGGGGTTCAGGCCGTGACGTGGGTGAGGTGCGGGAACCTGAACTCGGTCCGGCTGCGGAAGACTTCGTCCGGGCGCAGCACGGTGGCCGGGTGGTCCGGACGGTTGGGTGAGTCGGGCAGGTGCTGGGTCTCCAGGCAGACGGCGCTGTGGCGGTCGTGGCGGCCGCCGTCGGGCGAGGCCAGGGTGCCGTCGAGCTGGTTGGCGGTGTAGACCTGGATGCCGGGTTCGGTGGTCCACACCTCCATGGTCCGTCCGGCTCCGGGGGCGGTGAGCCGGGCGGCCCGGCGCAGGCCCGTGCCGGGCCCCCGGAGGATCCAGCAGTGGTCGAAGCCGCCCGCCCTGCGCAGCTGTTCGTCGGGGAGCGCGATCCGTTCCCCGACGGTGCACGGGGTGGTGAGGTCGAACGGGGTGGCGTGCACCGGCGCGGGCCGGCCCTCGGGAATGCCGTCCTCGTCGACGGGGAGATAGCTGTCGGCGTCCACCTGGAGCGTGTGGCCGAGGATGTCGCCCTGGGCAGTGAGGTCGAAGTAGGCGTGGTTGGTGAGGTTGAGGACCGTGGGGCGGTCCGTGGTCGCGGTGTAGTCGAGGGCGAGTGTGCCCGCCGCGTCGAGGGCGTAGGTGACGGTGACGTCCAGTGCTCCGGGGAACCCCATGTCGCCGTCGGGGCTGCGCAGGGTGAGGCGGAGTGTCGCGGCCGTGTCGGTGGCCTCCCCGGCGGCCTGCCAGACCCGGGTGTGGAAGCCGCCGGGTCCGCCGTGCAGGGCGTGTCCCCGGTCGGTGGCGGGGACCTGGTGCTCCGCCTCGTCGAGGGTGAAGCGGCCGTGCGCGATGCGGTTGGCGAAGCGGCCGATGAGGGCGCCGAAGAACGGGTTGCCGCCCGTGTAGTCGTCCAGGCCCGCCAGCGACCGGACGACCGACGCGGGGGCTCCCCCGGTGTCCGGCACGGTGAGGCGGTGCAGGATTCCGCCGTAGGTGAGGATCTCGGCCCGGACTCCGGTGCCGGAGTCGAGCGTCCAGACATCGACGTCCGTGCGCCCATGGGCGCCGAACGGATTGCGGTTCACGGTGGGGCGAGGCATCAGAGGTCCTTGCGACGAGCGGACGGCCGGGCGGTGCTGCCGGGCGGGGTGCCAGGGCGTGTTCCGAAAGAAGCGCCGGGCAGGCGGGACTCTCGGAACACGGCCTACGGTGCGGCCTGCTCGGCAAGGGGCCGGACGGTGGATTCCCGGACGATCAGCCGGTAGCCGGGCCGGGGCCGCCGGGGTGCGGGCACCGCGTCGCCGGAGAGGCGCTCGACGAGGCTGTCGACGGCGAGCCGGGCGATGGCCTCCTTGTCCGGGGCGACCGTGGTCAGCGTGGTGGCTCCGTAAAGGCTCTCCTCGATGTCGTCGAACCCGACGACGGCGACGTCCTCGGGGATACGCAGCCCCCGTTCGGAGAGGGTGCGCATCGCCCCGATGGCGATGAGGTCGTTGTACGCGAACACGGCGTCGGGCTGCTCCCCGCGGTCCAGGAGGGCCGCCATCGCGGTGGCCCCGTCCTCGCGGCCGTAGCCGTCGGTGACCACGACCAGCGACTCGTCGGGGGCGATGCCCTCGGCGGCGAGCTCCTCCCGCCAGCCGCGCAGCCGGAGATGGGCCGGCTGCCGCTCACGGCCGGTGCGCGAGCCGAGGAAGGCGATCCGCCGGTTCCCCTGGTCGATGAGGTGGCGCACGGCCTCACGGGAGGCCGCCACGTTGTCGATGGCGATGTGGTCGTACGGTGCCTCGTACTCGCGCTCGCCCAGCAGCACCAGCGGTGCTGTCTCGGTGCGCGCCATCAGGTCCTCGGTCTCCAGATGGATGGGGCTGAGGATGAGGCCGTCGATCACGTGGGACCGGAACCCCTGGCTGACCAGGAGTTCCTTCTCCCGCAGCCCGCCGGTGTGGTCGACCAGCACGGTGTAGTCGTGCCGGGCGGCCGCGTCGACGACCTCGCCGGCCAGCTCCGCGAAGTACGGGTTGCCGAACTCGGGGACGGCGAGGGCGATGATGCCCGTGCGGCCCTTGCGCAGATGCCGTGCGGTGAGGTTCGGCCGGTAGCCGAGCTCGTCGATGGCCTGCTGCACCTTGGCGCGCATCTTCGGTGTGACGTGCTGGTAGTTGTTCACCACGTTCGACACGGTCTTGATGGATACGCCCGCCCGTTGCGCAACGTCCTTGAGGCTGACGCCCACGGCACTCCCTGAATCGACTTGACGCGCGTTGAAGCGCAGTGGCCCGGCTCCGCCGGTTCGGCTCGACCTGCGCCGGGGCCGCGGCCCCGGCACGGGTTCAGGTGGTTCTGCGGCTGCGCGCCAGATAGCGCTGGGCCACGACGACAACGATAAGGAACCCTCCGCTGACCACCGACTGGTACGAGGAGTTCAGCGAGCCGATCTGATTGATCAGATTCTGGATGACGGCGAGCAGCAGTACGCCCCAGAGCGTTCCGCTGATCGACCCGGCGCCGCCGATCAGGAGCGTGCCGCCGATGACGACGGCGGAGATCGCGTCGAGCTCCATGCCCACGCCGACGATGGTGACGCCGGACGACAGCCTGGCCGCGTTGAGCGCGCCGGCGAGTCCGGCCAGCAGTCCGCTGAGCGTGTAGACCAGCATCTTGGTACGGGCCACGGGCAGGCCCATCAGGGTGGCCGCGTCGCTGCTGCCGCCGACGGCGAACAGGGTCTGTCCGAACGAGGTGCGCTGCAGCAGCAGTCCGCCGATGCCGAACAGGGCGAGGGCGATCAGGATCGGGTAGCCGAAGCCCCACACACTCCCCTGCCCGAGCTCGGCGAAGGCCGATCCCTTGGGGACCAGGTAGGTGGTGGCGCCCTCGTCGGTGAAGGCGAGGAGTATGCCGCGGGCCCCCAGCAGGGTGGCGAGCGTGACGATGAACGGTGCCATCCCGGCGCGGGCGACGAGGAAGCCGTTGAGCAGTCCGATCGCGCCGCACACCACGAGTGGCACGAACAGTGCGGCCAGGAAGCCCCATTGGGAGGCCCAGGCGGCGAGCACGCCGCCCAGCGCGAAGACGGATCCGACGGACAGGTCGATGCCGCCGGTGATGATGACCATGGTCATGCCGAGGGCCACCACGGCGAGGAACGACGCCTGTACGGTCACGCCGCGGGCGTTGTCCAGGGTGGCGAACGTCGGGTAGATGAACGACGCGACGATCACGACCGTGAGCAGGACCGCGAGCACGCCCTGGCGCTGGAGGAGCCCGGCGAGCCGTTGGCCGAGCGGGGGTGGTGCGCCGGTTACGGGGCGGGGCGCGCCGCCGCCTGCCGCTGCGGGGGTCTTGCGCGGTGCCGGGGCCTGGGCCACCGGTGCGGGTGAGGTTTCGTTCATCGGGACCGACGCTCCCGGGCGACGTAGACGGCGGCGATGATGATGGCCGCCTGGGCGATCTGTGCGGTGGAGTCGGGCAGGTCGTGCTTGACGAGGGTGGCCCGCAGCAGCTGCATCAGCAGGGCGCCGGCGACCGTGCCGAGCACCCGGATGGAACCGCCGTTGAGCGGGGTGCCGCCGACCACGACCGCCGTGATGGCGGAGAGTTCCATGAGGGTGCCGAGCGAGGAGGGGTCGCTGGCGGTGAGCCTGGCGGTGGCGAGGATGCCGGCCAGTGCGGCGAACACCCCGCAGAGCACGTACACGCCGATCAGTACGCGGCGCACGGGCAGTCCGGCGAGGGAGGCCGCGGACCGGTTGCCGCCGATGGCGACGACCTGGCGGCCGAAGGTGGTGCGCTGGACCAGGAAGGCGACGGCGACCGCGAGGACGGCGGCGATGAGGACGACCAGGGGGATGCCGAGGAAGGATCCGGTGCCGAGCGAGAGCAGGTCGGGGTTGACGATCTGCTTGAGCTGACCGTCCGCCATGACGAGGGCCAGGCCGCGGCCGCCGACGAACAGGGCGAGTGTGGCGACGATCGGCTGGAGCCCGACGAGGGAGACCAGTGTGCCGTTGACCGCTCCGACGAGCGCACCGGCCAGCAGCGCCATGACGAGCGCGGGCACCAGCCCGTAGCCGAGGTAGAGCGGCAGGAGCGCGGCGGCCACCGCCATGGTCGACCCGACGGAGAGGTCGACGCCCTCGGTGCCGATGACCAGGGCCATGCCCAGGGCGACGATGACGATGGGTGCGACCTGGACGAGCTGGGTGCGGAGGTTGTCCGCGGTCATGAAGTGCTCGGTGAACAGGCCGTTGAAGAGGAGCACCACCGCGACGGCGAGGTACACGCCGTACTCCTGGTACCAGGCGGGGTCGCGCAGCCGCGCCAGCGGGCGGGCGGCGGGTGTGGAGAGCGTGGCCTGGGTCATCGGGGGTCCTCCTGAGCGGCCGGGGCCTTCCCTGCGGGCGCCGGTGAGTGGTCGGCGAGCACTTCGAGCAGATGGCTCTCGGCCACCTCGTCGCCCGCCAGTTCGCCCGCGACCGCGCCGCCGCGCAGGACGACGATGCGGTCGGCGCCCTCGATGAGTTCCTCGATGTCGGAGGAGATGAGCAGGACGGCGAGGCCTTCGCGGGCGAGGTCGTCGATGAGGCTCTGGACCTCGGCCTTGGCACCGACGTCGATGCCGCGGGTGGGCTCGTCGAGCAGCAGGACCTTGGGCTCCAGGCAGAGCCAGCGGGCCAGCAGGACCTTCTGCTGGTTGCCGCCCGAGAGCTCGCCGACCTTCTGCTCGGGGCTCGCCGCCTTGATCCGCAGCCGCTTCATGAAGATGTCTACGATGCGGTCCTGCTTGGCACGTGAGACGACACCGGCGCGGGAGAGGCGTGGCATCGCGGCCAGCACGATGTTCTCGCGGACCGAGAGACCGGGGACGATGCCCTCGGCCTTGCGGTCCTCGGGCAGCAGGCTGATGCCGGCCCGGATGGCGCCGGCGGAGGTGAGCCTGCGCAGGGTGCGTCCGCCGATCCCGATCTCACCGGAGTCCAGGTTCAGCGCACCGGCCAGCGCCTTCGCCGTCTCGCTGCGGCCGGAGCCGAGGAGTCCGCCGAGGCCGAGCACCTCACCGGCGTACAAGGACAGCGATATGTCGTGGAGTTGATGGTTGCGGGAGAGGCCGGTCGCGGTGAGCATCGGGGTGCGCGAGGCGTCGTGGCCCTCGGAGCCGAAGCTGGTGAGGCCGGAGCGGCGGACCTCGGCCATGTCGCGGCCGAGCATCATCGAGACGAGCTGCATCCGGTCGAGGTCGGCGAGGTCGCCGGTGTGGATGTGGCGGCCGTCGCGCAGCACCGTGACGCGGTCGCAGATCCGGTAGAGCTCGTCCATGCGGTGGCTGACGTAGAGCACCGCGATCCCGCGTGCGCGCAGGTCCTCGATGACCCGGAAGAGGGTCTCGACCTCGCGCGGCTCCAGCGAGGAAGTGGGCTCGTCCATGATGACGACCTGGGCGTTGACCGAGACGGCGCGGGCGAGGGCGACCATCTGCTGGGTGCCGATGCCCAGGGTGTGCAGGGGCCGCTTCGGGTCGACGCGTACGCCGAAGCCGTCGAGCAGTTCGGTGGTCTCGCGGTGCATACGGCCGAAGTCGATCAGGCCGAAACGGTTCTTCGGCTCCCGCCCGAGGAAGATGTTGCGTGCCACGCTCATCAGCGGGACGAGGTTCACCTCCTGGTAGATCGTGGAGATACCGGCCTGCTGCGCCTCGAACGGCCGGGCGAAGGCGATCGGTTGTCCGGTCAGCCGCAGCTCGCCCTCGTCGGGCTGGTACACCCCGGTCAGCACCTTGATCAGCGTGGACTTGCCGGCTCCGTTCTCCCCCACCAGCGCGTGGGTCTCGCCGGCGCGCAGGGAGAAGGAGACGTCGTCGAGGGCTACGACGCCCGGGAACCGCTTGCTCACCGAGCGCGCTTCGAGGACGGCCCCGGCCTGCGCGGGGGCCTTCTTCCCGTCGGCGGTCTCCTTCCCGGAGGTGGCCGGCGCGGTGGATTGCCCGGCGTCGGCGGCCGGTGTGGTTGCCTCCTTCGCGTCGGCGGCCGGCTCCGGCGGCTGCGGTACTGCTTCGGGTGGTGCCATGGCTGGTCTTGGCCTTCCGCTCTTCCAAGGGTGTGGGCCCGGTGGCCGCCGTGACGGGTGGGAACGTCACGGCGGCGGTGCGCCGCCGGGGGCCGGTGCGGGCCGGGCGGGGCGCGTACGGATCGGTACGCGCCCGGGTCCCGGCCCGGCGGTTCCCGCGCGGGCGTTACGGGCAGGTGGGGCCGGTCGCGGTCAGAACGCGCCGCCGAGCGAGGCCTTGGCGTTGGACTCGTCGTAGGCACGGTCGGAGATGATGACGTTCTCCGGGATCTCCTCGCCGCCGTAGAACTTCTGGGCGGTCGCGAAGGCCAGCGGGCCGAAGCGCGGGTTCGACTCGATGACGGCGTTGTACTCGCCGTTGACCAGGGCCTGGACGGCGTTGCGGGTGCCGTCGACGGAGACGATCTTGACGTCCTTGCCGGGCTTCTTGCCGGCCGCCTTCAGCGCGGTGACGGCGCCGAGACCCATCTCGTCGTTCTCCGCGTAGACGGCGGTGATGTCGGGCTTGGACTGGATGAGCTGCTCCATGACCTGCTGGCCCTTGTCGCGGGCGAACTCGCCGGTCTGCTGCGCGACGATCTTCAGGCCGGGCGCCTTGGCCTTGAGCTGGTCGACGAAGCCCTTGGTGCGGTCGGTGGTGACATTGTTGCCCGAGGCGCCGAGGAGGATGGCGACCTTGCCCTTGCCGCCGGTCGTCTTGATCATCGCGTCCGCCGCGCGCTTGCCCTGCTCGACGAAGTCGGAGCCGAGGAAGGCCACGTAGTCCTTGCACGCGGTGGAGTTGAGCTTGCGGTCGACGGTGAGGACCGGGACCTTCTTGGCGGCGGCGGCCTTCAGCGCCGGCTCCAGGCCGTCGGAGTTCAGCGGGGCGACGATGAGGAACTGGGCACCCTGGGACAGCATGTCCTGGATGTCGCTGATCTGCTTGGACAGCTGCGACTGGGCGTTGGTGGTGAGCAGCTTCTTGACGCCGACCTTCTTGGCCTCGTCCTTGATGGACTGGGTCTCGGCGATCCGGAACGGGTTGGCCTCCTTCTCCGACTGGGAGAAGCCGACCACCGCGTCCTTCAGGTCCAGCTTCGGAGACCCATAGGTCTGCAGCGAGCAGCCGGAACCGGAGGAGGTCTCGGGGGACTTGGCCGCCTGGGCGCCCTGGCTGCTGTCAGCGCTCGCGTTGTCCGAGCCCTCCGACTTGGAGCAGCCGGAGGCGGCCAGCGTGGCGGTGGCGGCGAGGAGGCAGGCCACGGCGAGGGTACGGGTTCGGCGCTGGATCATCATGCGCGGGAGCTCCTTGGCGGGTTGACGGCACACCGGCGGGCGTGCGGTCGGGCATGGCTGGACGATGCATCGGCCGCTCGGCGGCTGATGCCACTGCATTCCTCACGAACCCCGCCAGTGCTTCACGGGGGTGGGCCCCAGCTGCACGAACTGTGGTCGTGAGAGTCTGCACGGCCTCTCGGCGGCTCGGTTTACAACGTTATATAGGCGGCGCGGCACGGGCGGCAAGAGCGTTGTCGATGCGTTTCCAAAATGTGTCGGAGTCAGCCGTGACCGAACGGCGGCCCCGGCCCGCCGGATACCGCCGCACCCCTGGACAGCCGCTTGGCGCCGTGCTGTCATACCGCCGGCAGTAATTTTTCCAACGTTGCAAGAACCTTGCCGTGCAGCCCCTCCGGCCGCGACGGCACTCCTTGCCGTGCGCGCCCCCGGCATGCCCCGGACCGTGCGTCATGGCAGCCCGCACGTGTCATGCGCCTTCCCCGAGCCGGAGCCCCGCACGGCCGGCAGAGAGCAGGAGACCCCTCCATGCCCCTGAACCGCAGACAACTCATGGCAGGCGCGGTGGCCACGGCTGCCGCCACCACGGCGGCGACCGGCCGCTGGGCCACCACCGCGACCGCGGCCGAGCACCGGGCGAAACCGGCTCATGGCGGTCACTACTCGCCCAACGCCGCTCCCCTGCACCCGACGGCGTTCCTGAAACTGCCGCCGGGCCGGGTCACCGCACGCGGCTGGCTGGCCGGACAGCTGAAACTCCAGCTGGACGGCCTCTGCGGGCGGTACGAGGAGTTCTCGCACTTCCTCGACTTCGGCGCCACCGGCTGGGTCCGCCCCGAACTGGGCGGCTGGGAGGAGGTCCCGTACTGGCTGCGCGGGTACACCGACCTGGCGATCGTCACCGGTGACGCCGAGGCGCTGGCGGCCGTCCGCCGCTGGTTCGACGCGATTCTCGCCACCCAGCAGTCCGACGGCTTCTTCGGACCGAAGTCGCTGCGGACGTCACTGAACGGCGGCCCGGACTTCTGGCCCTTCCTGCCGCTGGTCCAGGCGCTGCGCTCCTGGCAGGAGTACTCCGGCGACACGCGCGTCATCCCGTTCCTCAGCAGGTTCTTCCGCTACATGAACGCCCAGGGGCCGGGTGCCTTCAACACCAGCTGGATCGCGCTGCGCTGGGGCGACGGCCTGGACAGCGTGTTCTGGCTCTTCAACCGCACCGGTGACACCTTCCTGCTGGACCTCGCCGACAAGATCCACGCGAACGGCGCCGACTGGGGTGACAACCTGGTCAACCCGCACAACGTCAACATCGCGCAGGGCTTCCGCGAGCCCGCCCAGTACGCGCTGCGCAGCGGTTCGGCCCAGGACACCCGCAACACCTACGGGACGTACGGCAAGGCCATGGACCAGTACGGCCAGTTCCCGGGCGGCGGCTTCGCCGGGGACGAGAACGCGCGCCCCGGGCACGGCGACCCCCGGCAGGGCTTCGAGACCTGCGGGATCGTCGAGTTCATGGCCAGTCACCAGCTGCTCACCCGGATCACCGGCGATCCGCTGTGGGCCGACCGCTGTGAGGAGCTGGCGTTCAACTCGCTGCCGGCCTCGCTGGACCCCTCGGGCAGAGCGGTCCACTACATCACCAGCGCCAACAGCGTCGATCTGGACAACGTCGCGAAGAAGGACCGGCAGTTCCAGAACGGCTTCGCCATGCAGGCGTTCCTGCCCGGCGTCGACCAGTACCGCTGCTGCCCGCACAACTACGGCATGGGCTGGCCCTACTTCACCGAGGAGCTCTGGCTCGCCACTCCCGACGGGGGGCTCGTCGCCGCGATGTACGCCGCCTGCGAGGTCACCGCGAAGGTCGCCGACGGCACCGAGGTCACCTTCACCGAGGAGACCGGCTATCCGTTCACGGACACGGTCACGCTGCGCCTGAAGGCGCCCGCGCGGCTGCGCTTCCCGCTGGTGCTGCGGGTGCCCGCCTGGTGCGACGCCCCGGAGATCGAGGTGAACGGGCGCCGCGTGGACGCCCCCGCCGGTCCCGCCTTCACCCGCGTCGAGCGCACCTGGTCCGACGGCGACAAGGTGACCCTGCGCTTCCCGCAGACGACCACCGTCCGCACCTGGGGGCGGAACCACGGCTCCGTCAGCGTGGACCGCGGCCCGCTCACGTACTCCCTGCGGATCGGTGAGGAGTACCGGCGCATCGGCGGCACCGACCGGTTCCCGGAGTACGAGGTGCATGCCACCGGTCCGTGGAACTACGGGCTCGTCCTGGACGGGAGGAAGCCGGCCGCCTCGCTGCGCCCCCACCCGGTCCGCCACCTCAGGGACGCCAACCCGTTCACCCTCGACGGCACCCCGCTGACCATGACCGCGCGGGCCCGCCGGATCCCGGAGTGGACCGCGGACGACGAACACGTCGTCAGCCCGCTCCAGGACAGTCCGGCCCGCAGCACGGAGCCGGTGGAGGAGGTCACGCTCGTCCCCATGGGGGCGGCGCGGCTGCGCATCACCTCGTTCCCGACGGCCGGTCCCGGCGGCTCGCCCTGGCTGACCGACGGCTGGTACCGCGTCCGCAACCGGCATTCCGGCAAGGTGCTGGGCGTGGACAACATGTCGACCGCCGACAGCGCCCACGTCGTCCAGTTCGACGACAACGGCACCGACGACCACGACTGGCGGCTCGTCCCCGAGGGCGACGGCTGGTACCGCATCCGCAACCGGCACTCGGGCAAGGTGCTGGGCGTGGACAACATGTCGACCGCCGACAGCGCCCACGTCGTCCAGTTCGACGACAACGGCACCGACGACCACCTCTGGCAGCTCGTCCCGGACGGCGACGGCTGGTACCGCATCCGCAACCGCAACTCGGGCAAGGTCCTGGGCGTCGACAACATGTCGACCGCCGACAGCGCCCACGTCGTCCAGTTCGACGACAACGGCACCGACGACCACCTCTGGCAGCTCGTCTGACCCTCGGCGTTCCACGCACTCCCCGTACCGCTCCCCGCGCACTGCGCCCGACGGCCCGGACGCGACGCGAAGGCGTCACGTCCGGGCCGTCGGTCCGTCACGGCCGGCGCGCTACCGCGTCGCACCGGCCGGTGCGACGTACGTGTGCAGCAGCGCGGTGCGCCCGTCGGCCGTCGTCCAGTCGCCGGAGCGGCTGGAGACGAGGCGCCATCCGGCACGCTCGTAGAGCGCCACGGCGCCGCCGCAACCGTCCTCCACCTCCAGGACCAGCCGCAGACCGCCGGCTGCCGCAGCTGTCGTCGCGGTCGCGAGCAGCGCACCGGCCACTCCGCGCCGCCGGGCCGATGCCGTGGCGAACAGCCGTGACACCGAGGCCAGTCCGTCCGGCGGGAGCCCGGCCTCGGCCGCCATGGCATGGCCGGCCCCGGTGAGTGCGACATGCCCCAGGACGTCGGCGCCGTCCACGGCCACCCAGACGTCGAGCAGGCCCGCGGGTGTCAGCCAGCCTCCCGGGTCGGCCGGCCACCGGGCCGGGTAGCGGTCCGCCTCGTGCACCGTGGCCAGCGCCTCGACGCACGCCTTCATGTCGTCGTCGCGGCGGCGACGGATCTCGGGCTCTTCCATCCCCCGATCCTCACACGGCGCCCGGACCGGACGGGCTGCCGGGGCATGGCGCTGCCTGCCGCCACAGCTGTGCGACGGCAGGCAGCGGGTCACCGTGCCGGACGGTCTACGGCTGTTCGGCGCCGTGCAGCTTGCTCACCTCGTCCGCGGTGAGGGCCTTGTCGTACACCCTGACCTGGTCGATGGAGCCGTTCCAGAAGTCGCCCTTCTCGCCCGCGTACTGCGCACGGCCCACGGAGAGCGGGCCGGTGCTGACGTCCGCGGAGCCGGCCGGAGCCGTGGCCGCGAGGCTGCCGTCGACGTACAGCTTCAGCTCGTCGCCGTCGCGCACGCCCACCAGGTGGTACCACGTGCCGGTCTCGGGCGTCATCTCCGCCCGCGCCCGCTTCCCGCCCGGCGTGCTGAACGCGAACGCGCCCTGTCCGTACTGGAGATAGAACGGGTTCTCCGTGCGGCGGCCGTCCTGGCTGACCACCGTCGCGTAGTTTCCGGGCAGCGCGTCGAGCGAGGCCCAGGCCGAGACGGTGTAGTCGCCGGTGGTGTCGAGGACCGGGCCCGCCGTCTGGGCGTACTGTCCCTCGCCGTTGAACTTCAGCGCGGAGCCCTGGACGCCGGGCGTCCAGGTGGTGCCGGCGGAGAGGGTGAGCGGGAGGCGGTTGGGGCCCTGGTCGCTCGCCTTGGTGCCCTTGCCCTCGTCGAGGTTCCAGGCGGCGCCGCCCTTCACCTCGTCGCGGTGGCCGGCGGCCGCGCCGGCCGCGATGACCTGCTCGTTGATCTGCCGGACCTTCTTGGCATCGACCTTGATCTCTCGCCGGTCGTAGGTGTAGAGGCCGTTCAGCTCGTTCTCCAGGTCGCTGACCTGGGTGTACACCGAGCCGGACAGTTCGGCGCCGGCGGCCGCCAGGTAGTACGTACGCGTGTTGTCGACGTACTTGGCCGTGAGGGCGTCCTTGTCCGCGACCCCGCTGTAGATCGCCGCGGGGGCACCGGGCCACATGTGGCCGGCGGTACGGAGCGTGAAGCCGCCGTGCTCACCGTCCATCGCCGCCCGGTCGTCCGGGAACGGTGCGTCGTTGTTGACGTAGTCGTGGTGGTCGATGATGTCGCCCTTGCCCGAGTCACCCTTGGACGAGCAGCAGTTGACACCGCTGTGCGCGTTGACGACGCGGGAGGGGTCGGCGGCCTTGACCGCCTCGGTGATCTTGCCGGTCTCGGTGCGGTCCCACTCGCCCCAGCCCTCGTTGAAGACGATCCAGCCGCCGATCGAGGGCGAGTTGTGGAGCTGCTCCATCATCTGCTTGCCCTGCGAGAGGAAGGCCTGCTGCCCCTTCTCGCCGGTGATGTCGGAGGAGACGAAGTCCTGCCAGACCAGCAGGCCGAGCTGGTCCGCGTGGTAGTACCAGCGCGCCGACTCCACCTTGATGTGCTTGCGCACCGCGTTGAAGCCGAGCTTCTTCTGCGCCTTCAGGTCGAAGGTCAGCGCGGCGTCGCTCGGCTGGGTGTAGAGGCCGTCGGGCCAGAAGCCCTGGTCCAGCATGGCGAGGGAGAAGAACGGCTTCCCGTTGAGCACCAGCTTCTGGTAGCCGCCGACCTTCTGGACGCCGAGGGAGCGCATGCCGAAGTAGCTGTCGACGGTGTCCTTGGAACGGCCGTCGGTGAGGGTGACCTCCAGGTCGTACAGGTAGGGGTCGTCCGGGGTCCAGAGGTGCTGCTTCTTGACGGGCAGGCTCAGTGCCTGGTTCGCCGGGCCGGTGACCGTGCCGACGACCTTGCCCTTCTTGTCCCGGGCGACGGCCTTGATCCGCGCACCGGCCGAGGCGTCGGCGGAGTTGACCGTCAGGGCGAGACGGCCCTTGTCGATGTCGGGGGTGGTCGTCAGGGTGTCCACCGAGGCGGGGGCGACCGGCTCCATCCAGACGGTCTGCCAGATACCGGAGGACGGTGTGTAGACGATGCCGCCGGGGTTGCGGGACTGCTTGCCCTTCGGCTGGTCGTCACCGGTGGTGTCGGTGACCGCGACGACGATCTCCTGCGGGCCGCTGCCCTTGACCGCGTCGGTGATGTCGGCGCTGAAGGAGGTGTAGCCGCCGGTGTGCTCGGCGACCTGCTTGCCGTTGACCCAGACGCGGGCCCGGTAGTCGACGGCGCCGAAGTTGAGCTTCAGCCGGTTGCCGTCCTTGCCCTGCTTGCCCTTGCTCCCGCCCTGGTCCACGGACCACTTCTTCGGCACGGTGACGAGCTTGCGGTAGAACATGTGGTCTTCGTGGCGTTCGAGACCGGAGAGCTGCGACTCGACGGGGAACGGCACGGTGATCCGCTCGCCGAGCTTCTTCCCGAACACGGGCTGCTCGCCCGCCGCGGCTCCGGCGAACTCCCACGGGCCGTTGAGGTTCTGCCACTGGTCGCGGACCTGCTGCGGCCGCGGATACTCGGGCAGCGGGTGGTTGCGGTCGAGCTTGTCGCCCCAGGTCGTGGTCAGCCGGTGCGTGGACAGGTTCCTGGCCGTGCGGCTGATCTCGGGGACGGCCTTGCCGCCTGCGGTCAGGCCGCCCTTGCCGTCGTACGCGACGCGGACCTGCTGGCCCTTCTGGACGGGCGCGGCCAGGGTGATGGTCAGCGCCTTGGCGTTGCCGGACGCACGGGCCACGGACTTCACCGGGATCGGCGAGGTGTCCGCCTCGATCCTGAGGTGGTCCTTCACCTGGGAGAACGTGCCGACCTTGTCGTCGAACGCCGCCTGGAGCCGCTGTCCGTCGCCCTCGACGCTCAGCCCGACCGGGTAGACCTCGAAGTCGGCCGGCGGGGTGAAGGCCGACTCGGGCACGATCTGCTTCGGGAGCTTCGCGCTGGACCAGCGCAGGAACATGTTGGCGCCGCCGGTGTCCTGGAACATCTCCAGCTTGAACTCGTGCGGCTCGCCGGCCTTCAGCGCGACCGGCTCGCTGGTCTGCTCGTTGTCCCAGTCGGGCTCCCAGTGGTCGATGACCGCCTTGCCGTCGATGAAGAGCCGGAAGCCGTTGTCACCGCTCGCGGAGAAGGTGTAGTCGCCGGTCTCGGGCGCCTGGATGCTGCCGGTCCAGCGCGCGGTGGTGTTCTCGGTCCGGCCGGTCGTCGACTCGAACGTGCCCGTGAGGCCCGGGAAGTTGATCTCCGGGTCGAGGGCGACTCCGCCGAGCTTGTCGAAGTCCCTCGCGCCGGGCGCGGACATGCTGAAGTACTCGCCCTTCAGCCCGTGCACGGCGGTGGCCGGGTTGTCGGCCCCCGTCACGGAGGCGGCAGCGGAGGCAGGGGCCGGGGCGGCAGCGGCGGCGGGGACCAGGGTGGCCCCGACGGGTATCAGCAGCGCGGCGGCGCAGGCCACCGTTCTGAACAGAGCGCGGGGTCGGGGCGTTTGTCGTCTCAAGGCGTCGTCCTGTCGAGAGAGCTGAAGTGCCTCAAACCTGTGAGGCACAGCACATAATCGAACATTGAGCCACAGCACCAAACGCAAAACAACAGTCGTGCACGGAGAATTTTCAACGATAGAAAGATTGGGTGGCCACGGGCCGTCCCCGCATGGCGGCGGGCCCCCGCGATCGGTCGCGGGGGCCCGCCGCCCGGTTACCGCGCGCTACCGCGGCAGCCCCGAAGGGCTCGTGGCCCAGGAAGTGTTCGCCTTGGCGGAGAGGCGGTAGGCCAGCGTGCCGCCCCTCGCGAGCAGGCTCGCGTCCGTCCACGAGCGGTCGCTCCGCCTGCCGTTGACCGTCACCGCGTCGATGTACGCGTGCGTGGCGTCGGCGGCCGGGGCGGTGATCGTGATGTCCCTGCCGTGCGGGCGGTCGATGACGGCCCTCGGGAACAGCGGGGCACCCAGCAGCATGGCACCGCCGCCCGGGGACTGCGGGTACAGTCCCAGCGCGGAGAAGACGTACCAGGCGGACATGGTGCCCAGGTCGTCGTTGCCGGGCAGACCCCTCGGGCCCGTGCCGTAGACCGTGTTCAGGATCTCGCGGACGGTCGCCTGCGTCTTCCACGGCTGCCCGAGCGCGTTGTACAGCCAAGGGGCGTGGATTCCGGGCTCGTTGGTGGGGTCGTAGCGCACCGAGTCGCCGCCCTTCACCGACCAGGAGCCGTCCGCCTTGTGGAAGAAGCCGTCGAGGCGCTGCGCCGCGACGTCCCGGCCGCCCATCGCCTCGGCCAGCCCCTGGACGTCCTGCGGAACCATCCAGGTGTACGTGGCGCTGGTGCCCTGCGCGAAACCGAGTTCGCTGCCCGGAGCGAACGGGGAGACCCAGGAGCCGTCGAGGTCGCGCGCCTGGATGTAGCCGTTGGTGCCGGCCCCGTCGGTGGCCGCGGCGTTGAACACGTTGCGCCACCAGCCGCCGCGCTCCTTGAACGCCTTGGCCTCCTCGTCGCGGCCGAGCAGTGCGGCCCAGCGGCCGAGCGCGTCGTCGGCGACCGCGTCCTCCAGGGTCTCGGCGGCGCCGCCCCAGCAGTGGCAGACGTCCTGCGGCGCGTAGTGGGACTCCAGGTACTGGGCCAGATTGGGCCGCTGGCCGGTGCACTGGCCCGGACAGCCGGCGTCCGAGAGACCGTCGTCGACGGGGACGGTCGCCTGGCGCGCCAGCGACTCGTAGGCGCCCACGTAGTCGAAGTTCCGTACCCCCATGGCGTAGAACGTGGCGAGGGTGGCCGCGGTGGGGTCACCGGTCATGACATGGGTGGCGCCGTTGATGTGCACCCAGCGGTCCCACACGCCGCCGTTCTGCCGGGCGAAGTTGTGGAGCGACTGGGCGAAGTCCCCGGCAATCTCCGGTTTGAGCAGGGCCAGCAGCTGTATCTGCGCCCGGTACTGGTCCCAGCCGGAGAAGTTGCTGTACTGCGCACCCTGTCCACGCTCCACCCGGTGCGGTGCGCCGTCCATGCCCGGGTAACGGCCGTCGGTGTCGCTGATGACGTTGGGCTGCATCAGGGAGTGGTACAGCGCGGTGTAGAAGGTGGTGCGCTGCGCCTCGGTGCCGCCGCCCGTGCGTACGGAGTTCAGCTCCCGGTCCCAGGTCCGGCTCGCGGCGGCCGCCACGTCGTCCACCCCGGCGTGCGGGGCGATCTCGGTGCGCAGGTTGGCCTCGGCGCCGGCCTGGCTGACGTAGGAGATGCCGATCCGCATGTGGACATCGTTGTCGGAGGCGGTGTCGAAGCCGACCCAGCCACCCGATCCGCGGCCGGCCCGGTCCGCTCCGGTGGCGTAGCCCTCGCCGCCGCTGCCGGTGGTCGAGCCCGGGGCGAGTGTGCCGTCCTTCCAGGTGCCGGTGGTGGAGAAGGCACGGTCGAAGGAGGCGGTGAAGTAGAGCCGGTAGTAGCTCTTGCGGTTGTTGGTACCGCCGTTGGCCCGCCGTCCGCAGAACGCGCCGGTGAGGACCGAGCCGGTGACCTTGCGGTGCGCGGGGTCGATCTCGACCTGGGCGTCCTCGCTGCCGTTGAGCGAGTTCGAGACCCGGAAGAGGAGATTGGCGGGTTTGCCGGCCGGGAAGCCGAAGTCGGCCACGCCCGCGCGGCGGCTCACGGCGAGGTCCGCGGTGGCTCCGGAGTCGAGGCCGACCGTGTAGCGGCCCGGGACGGCGCGCTCCTCGTCGTGCGAGAAGTCCGCGGCGTAGACGGCGTCCTTGGTGTCGGCCGACGGAGAGGAGGTGACCTCCCCGACGAACGGCATGATCGGGATGTCACCGGCCGCGCCCGGGTCGCACCCGGCGCCGTTGACGTGGGTGAGGCTCAGCCCGCGCAGCCGCGTGGTGTCGTACTGGTACCCGTTCGCGGCGCCGGTGCCCGTCTGGTCGCCCTTGGTGCTCGTGGGCGACCAGGCGATCATGCCGTTCGGGAGGGTGGCGCCGGGAAAGGTGTTGCCGCCGTTGGCGCTGCCGATCAGCGGGTCCACATAGGCGGTGGGGCGGGCGGTGGGGGTCGCGGCCTCGGCGGCCGGGGGCAGGACTGCGGCGGCGAGTGCGCCGGTGACGAGTACGGCGGCTGTTCGCGCGGCGAGACGCCGGGCCGCGGGCAACGGTCTGGTGGGCATGCAGCGGTACCTTCCAGGGAGTTCGGACAACGTTGTCTTCGTCCGAGGTACGGCCGGCGACAACGGTGATCGATTCGCGGCCGAGCGTAGATCCCCCTGGCGCGGGAGGGAATGCCTCAGCCGTCATCCCTGATGAATGTGCGGTGAACGGATGCCGCGGCCACCCCACCCTGTACGCGCCGTCGGGAGACGGCGGGCCCGGACGCGCGCAGAGGGCGGATGGCCGCGGGTGCCGTCAGATCGCGTAGCCGTACTGCTCGGGGGCGCGCACCGTGCCGCTCAGCTCGCGCGCCGCGTACCGCGCCCACGACGGGCTGCGCAGCAGTTCGCGTCCGAGGAGGACGGCGTCCGCGCGGCCCTCGGTGAGGATCTTCTCGGCCTGCTGGGGATCGGTGATCAGGCCCACGGCCGCGACGGGCAGACCGGTCTCCCGCTTCACGCGCTCGGCGAAGGGGACCTGGTAGCCGGGCCCGGTCGCGATGCGGGCACGGGGGGCGTTCCCGCCGGTGGAGACGTCCAGCAGGTCCACTCCGTGGTCCCGGAGTTCGCCGGCCAGCCGCACGGTCTCGTCGGCGGTCCAGCCCTCGCGCTCGTCCTCGGCGTTCTCGGTGAGCCAGTCCGTCGCGGAGACGCGGAAGAGGACGGGCAGGTCCTCGGGCCACACCTCCCGCACGGCGTCGACGACCTGGAGTGCGAACCGGACGCGGTTCTCGTGGCTGCCGCCGTACTCGTCGGTGCGCTTGTTGCTGTGCGGGGAGAGGAACTGCCCGATGAGGTAGCCGTGCGCACCGTGCACCTCCACCACCTCGAAGCCCGCGTCCAGCGCGCGGCGCGCGGCCTCGCGGAAGTCGGCGACGACGCCCTGGATCTCGTCGGCGGTCAGCTCGTGCGGCACGGGGTGACCGGTGTCGAACGGCAGCGGGCTGGGCGCGACGGGCGTCCAGCCGTGCGCGTCGGGGCCGACCGGGCCGCCGCCGGCCCAGGGGGCGGCGGTCGAGCCTTTGCGCCCGGCGTGCGCCAGCTGGATTCCGACGGCCGAGCCCTGCGCCTTGACGAAGTCGGTGATCCGGCGGAACGCCGCTACCTGGGCGTCGTTCCAGATGCCGAGGTCGGCCGGACTGATCCGGCCCTCGGGGCTGACTGCGGTCGCCTCGGTGAGGATGAGCCCGGTGCCACCGGTGGCGCGGGCCGCGAGATGGGCGAAGTGCCAGTCGGTGGGCACGCCCGCTTCGGGCCCCACCGGTTGGGCGCTGTACTGGCACATCGGCGCCATCCACACCCGGTTGGGCACGACAAGCGACCTCAGGGTGAAGGGCTCGAAAAGGGCACTCACGACGGACTCCGTTTCGCCGGGTACGGAAGGATCGCTAGTACGATACTCCTCGTACTACGACGTCCGTCAAATTACGACGCCTCCCGTACAAGAGCTCCGAGCCCCGCCGCTCAGGTCAGCGGGTAGGACGTCCGGCCGGACTCCTCGTCGATCTCGTCGTGGGCCTTCGTCAGCAGCTTCATCGCCAGCTCGTTGAGCGCGCGGGCGCCTGCGATCTCCTCACCCACCCGGGGCTGTTCGGAGTCCGCGGGGTGCCGGCTGGCATAGCCGTGGGCGCGTACCTCACTCCCGTCGGAGAGCCGCACCAGAGCGGCGGCGCGGGTGCGGTGGGTGTCCTCCTCGAATTCCAGCTCGATGTGCCATCCGACAACGGTCTGCGTCATGGTGCTCACCTCCGGAGCCTCTGCCTCCAGGGTGCGCCCCTTCCGCCGGTGATGCGCGGCGGAATCAGTGCGCCCGGCGCCCGCGGCGGCGCAGGTCGATGCGGGCGTCCGCGTCGTACAGCTGGTTCCAGCCGCGTCCGGCGCCCGACTTCCAGGTGACGTGGACGGTGGCCCCGTCGGTCCTGACCCCGTCCACCGTCATCGCACGGTCGCCGTCTCGTACGTCCCCGCGGCGCAGCTCGTCCGCCCTGACCGTGACGGGGTCCGCCGAGCGCACGCTCTCGACCTCGTCCGCCGCGAGGCCGAGAGCGGCGGCCAGTTCGCGGGCCCGGTCCGGGGTGCAGATCAGCGAGAGCTCTCCCGACGGTGTGCCGAGCCTGATCTCGACCCCCGCGCCGACCGGGGTCACCTCCAGGTGTCCGGCCGGCGCACCGCTCTCCTCGTTCGCGTTGTTCATTCGCTCTGTTCTCCCCTTGCCCGGACTTCCCGGATCCTCAGTACGGCCGGAGGCTATCCGTCGGGCCCAGGCAGCCGGGCTCGGTGCCGCCGGTGTCGATCACCGGGTTCTGGAGCACCACCGTCGGATCGGCCATCCAGAATTTGAGCACACGCACACCGGCGGCGGCGATGTGGTGCACCGTACTGGTGATGTTGACGTTGCGGAGGCGCGAGGGGCCCGCTGCCGGACACATGCCGAAAGTTTCGTGCACCTCCCCGCACATCCGGCGGGGAGGTCCAGCGGGCAGGACGTGCGGGTCCGCGGGCGAGGCCGGTCAGTACGCGGCGGGCTCGACCGAAGCGCCGCAGACGAGCCGCCGCCGGTGGTCGACGGTCCGCTCGGGCCCGGTGAGCCGCAGCCGCACCGTCCGGCGCACGCCGGTGGCTGCACTGGACGTGGCGAGCCGCAGTTCGAGCTCGCCGGGCTCGACGACGCGACGGCCGCCGATGCCGGTGAAGGACGCCAGGTCCGCGTGGAAGCGGAACCGGACCCTGGCTGCCGCACCGGCGGCGAGCGGCACCCGTGCGTAGCCGATCAGCCGGGCCTGGGGGCGGGTCGTCTGGGCGACCGGGTCGTGGACGTACAGCTGCACCACCTCGGCGCCCTCGCGGTCACCGGTGTTACGGACCGTGAGTTCGATGTCGGCCGAGCCGTCGGTGGGGATCTCGGCCGGGGCCGGACCGCCCGGCTCCCAGTCGAAGGAGGTATACGACATGCCGTGGCCGAAGGGGTAGAGCGGCGTCGGGTCCAGATTACTGACCCCGCTCGCCAGCCCCAGCGGCGGCTGCAGATACGTCCACGGCTGACCGCCCGGACCCTTCGGTACGCCGACCGGCAGCCGGCCGGAGGGGTTGACCCGGCCGGAGAGCACCCCGGCCAGCGCCGGACCGCCCTCCTCGCCGGGGAAGAAGGCCTGCACGACGGCGGCCGCCCGGTCCGCCCATCGCCCCAGCGCGTACGGGCGGCCGGTCAGCAGCACCAGGATCACCGGGGTGCCACCGGCCAGCAGGGCGTCCAGCAGCTCGCCCTGGACGCCGGGCAGCGAGAGGTCGGACGCGTCGCAGCCCTCACCGGAGGTGCCGCGGCCGAAGAGACCGGCCCGGTCACCGAGGACGGCGACACACACATCGGCGTCCCCGGCCAGCCGGACGGCATCCGGAATCCCGGACGCGTCCGTGCCGTCCACCTCGCAGCCCGCGGTGAACTCGACGCCCGCGCCGGGGAATTCGCCGCGCAGCGACTCCAGCACGGTCGGCACGTCGATCCCCATCGCGGTCTCGGGGTGCGAGACGCCGACATGGCTGGGGAAGGAGTAGCAGCCGAGCATGGCCAGCGCGTCGTCGGCGCGGGGTCCGACCACCGCGATCCGGCCGGTGCCGCGCAGCGGCAGCGCGCCACCGGGGTTGGCGAGCAGCACACAGGCCTGCTCGGCGAGTTCCCGGGCCAGTGCCCGGTTCTCCGGCGGGTCGAGGTCGACGGTGTCCCGGGCCCGCTCGGGGTCCGTGCCGCACAGGGCGGTGGGCAGCGGCGACCAGTCGGGGTCGAGCAGGCCGAGTTCGCACTTCTGCAGCAGTACGCGGTGCAGGGCCCGGTCGACGAGTTCCTCGGCCACGGTTCCGTCCCGTACGGCGTCGACGAGGGCGTCGCCGTAGCTGCGGACGGTGGGCAGTTCCACGTCGACCCCGGCGCCCAGGGCGAGCCGGGCGGCGTCCGCGCGGTCGGCGGCGACCTTGTGGAGGGTCTCCAGGAAGCCGATGCCGAAGTAGTCGGCGACGACGGTCCCGGTGAACCCCCAGGTGTCCCGGAGCAGTTCGGTGAGCAGGACGGGGTCGGCCGCCGAGGGCACTCCGTCGACCTCCGCGTAGGAGGACATCACCGAGCGGGCACCGCCCTCGCGCAGCGCCATCTCGAAGGGCGGGAGGGTCACATCGGCCATTTCTCGGGCCCCGGCCCTGACCGGCGCGAGATTGCGGGCTCCGGCGGACGCCGCGTACCCGGCGAAGTGCTTGAGGGTGGCGACGATGCCGGCGGACTCCAGTCCGCGGACGTACGCCGTGCCGATGGTCCCGACGAGGTAGGGGTCCTCGCCGATGGTCTCCTCGACACGGCCCCAGCGCAGGTCGCGCGCCACGTCCAGGACCGGCGCCAGCCCCTGGTGGACACCGACCGAGCGCATGTCGCGGCCGATCCGGTGGGCCATCTCGGTGACCAGTTCCGGGTTCCATGACGCGCCCCACGACAGCGGCACGGGGTAGGCGGTGGCGCCCCAGGCGGTGAAGCCGGCCAGACACTCCTCGTGCGCGATGGCCGGGATGCCGAACCGTCCGGCCCCGGCGATCCGGCGCTGGGCGCGGGCCAGGGCAAGCGCCCCGACCCCGGCGTCGACGGGGGCGGTGCCGAACGGCCGGGTGAGCTGGCCGAGGCCGCGGGTGGTGAGCTCGTCCCAGTCGACGGGGTCGACCATGTCGTTCTGGTGCGGTGCGACCCCGTCGCCGTCGGCGTCGGCGCCCACCCAGATTCCGTACAGCTGGGCGGCCTTCTCCTCCAGGGTCATCCGGGGGACCAGGTCGGCCACCCGTGCCTGCGGGGTGAGCGAGGGGTCGCGCCAGGGACCGTCGGCGGCCGGGGCCGCCTCGGTCCGGCGGGCGTACGGGACAGCGGGGATTGCCATGGGGGCAGGGGTTCCTCTCATGAGTGCGGTGGTGCGGGGCGGCATGGGTGCGCTATTTGCCGCCCACCCCCATCAGTCCGTTGACCAGCGCCCTGCGCGCCACGAGGTACACGGCGAAGATGGGCACGACGGAGAGCACGATCGCCGCCAGTACGGCGGGGATGTTCACTCCGAACTGGGACATGAAGTTGAAGAGACCGAGCGTCAGGACGCGCTGCTCCTCCGACTGCGTGAGGATCAGGGGGAAGAGGAATCCGTTCCAGGCCTGCAGCGCCGAGAAGATCGCCACGGTGCTGATGCCGGCCTTGGACATCGGGATGGCGAGCTGCCACAGCATGCGCAGGGGTGTGGCTCCGTCGAGCGCCATCGCCTCGTACATCTCCTCGGAGACGTCCCGCATGGTGCCGCTCAGGACCAGCACGGCCACCGGCATCGCGAAGGCCGCGGTCGGCAGGATGATCGCGGGCAGGGTGTCGTAGAGGCCCATCTTGCCGATCAGCAGGTACAGCGGCACGATCACGGCCTGCGCCGGGATGGCCACGCCGAGCAGGAAGGTCCGGAAGGCGAGCGAGGAGAGCCGGCTGCGCGTGCGCACCGCGACATAGGCGACGGGCACCGAGAGGACCACCACGATCGCCACGGTGGAGGCGGCGACGATCGCGGTGTTGCCCAGCAGTGTGAAGAAGCCGCTGTGCAGCACGGTGTTGTAGTTGTCCAGCGTCGGGTCGGCCGGGAACGCCAGCGGATCGCCGCTCAGCGCCTCGTCCTGGTGCATCAGAGACGAGGAGACCAGCGTGTACAGCGGTACGACGACGATGACGAGCCAGACCAGCGAGCCGAGGCCGGCCAGCGGGTTCCCCCGCTTCCTGCGCCGGCGGGCGGCCTTGCCCCCGGCCCGGAACGCGGGCGCCGTGGGCGGCGCCGCACGACGAGTGTCGACTGACATGACGTCACATACCTTCCCGGGTCGACCGCATGGTGCCGAAGCCGCTGAAGCGCACCAGAATCAGTGACAGACCCGTGGCGACGACCACCAGGGCCGTGGCGATGGCCGCGGCGTAGCCGAGGTCGTAGGTCTGGAAGCCGGTGCGGTACATCAGGTAGGGCAGGATCGTGGTGTCCGTGCCCGGACCGCCCTTGGTCATGATCAGCACGGTGTCGAAGTACGTCAGCGAGCCGACGATCATCAGGACCGACGAGGTCGTGATGGTGTTGCGCAGCTGCGGCAGGGTGATGTGGAAGAACTGCCGCAGCATCCCTGCGCCGTCGATGGCGGCCGCCTGGTAGAGCACCTCCGGGATCTGCCGGGCGCCGCCCTGGTAGATCAGGGTGTGGAACGGCATGAACTGCCAGCCGCCGACGAAGGCCACGGTGAGCAGGGCGCCGGTGGACGAGCCCATGATGTTTGGGTCGATGCCGAACCAGGGGCCGATCTGCTTGATCACACCGAAGTTGGGGTCGAGCAGCGCGTGGAAGAGCATGGCGATGGCGGTGGTGGAGAGCAGCAGCGGGATGAAGAAGACCGCGGAGAGGAAGGTCCGGCTGCGCTGCCTGCCGGCCGCCCAGACGCCCAGCAGCAGCGCCACCGGGGTCTGGAAGGCCCAGCTGACGGAGGTGAGCACCAGGCTCAGCCAGGCGGCCTGACGGAACTCGTGGTCCTTGAACAGCCGGGTCCAGTTGTCCATGCCGACCGGGGCCGGGGAGTTCAGCCCGTCCCAGCGGCAGAAGGACAGATAGACGGCGATCGCCAGCGGGACGATCGCGAAGACGGCGAAGAAGAGGATGCCGGGCAGGGCCCAGCCGACCGGCGGGCGGCCGACGTTGCCGACGACCGCCTTCCTTCCTCCACGCACCTTGGTGTACGGAGAGACGTGGGACATCGTT
This sequence comes from Streptomyces sp. NPDC050423, assembly GCF_040655445.1. Lineage (NCBI taxonomy): Bacteria > Bacillati > Actinomycetota > Actinomycetes > Kitasatosporales > Streptomycetaceae > Streptomyces > Streptomyces sp. NPDC050423. The sequence continues at coordinate 38,161 of NZ_JBFAJY010000036.1, read as the reverse complement.
ACTTGACGGCCTTCATCGCGGCGACGAACTGCTCGGGGGTCGACTTGCCGGCGAACAGCTTGCTGATCTCGGTGAGCAGCGGGTTGGCGATCCGCGACACCAGTGCCTGGTCCCAGGAGAGCGTGAAGCTCGGTGCCTTCTGGACCATCGTGTACTGGTCGTGCGCGAACTGCGGGTTGGGTGAGGAGTCCAGCATCGAGGCGGCGTTCGACGTGGTCGGGATGTCCCCGTTGTCGACCAGGGCCTTGCTGTAGGACTTGGCGGCCATGGTCTTCAGGAACGCTATGGCCGCGTCCCTGTGCTTGGTCCGGGTGTTGACGGACCAGTAGTTGGTGGGGTTGCCGACCACGTCCGCGGCGTCACCGACGCCGCCGGCCACGGTCGGGAAGGCGGTCCAGCCGAGGTCCTTCTTCGCGAACGCGGGTGCCTTGCCGAGCTGGGTCGAGTACTCCCACGAACCCATCAGGTGCATGGCGGCCTTGCCCTTGTTGAGCAGGGTGGGGGCGCCCCCGTAGCCGTAGTCGACGGAGTTGAAGTTCTTGCCGAACGCGCCGCCGTCGACGAGTTCCTTGACCGTCTTCGCCGACTTGAGGACGGCGGGGTCGCCCCAGCCGGAGCTGTCGCCTCCCTGGATCCCGCGGAAGACCTCGGGGCCGCCGATCCGGTCGAGGAGGTACTCCATCCACATCAGCTCGGGCCACTTGTCGGAGCCGCCGAGGGCGAACGGCGTGATGCCCTTGCCCTTGAAGACGGTGATGGCCTTCTGCATGTCCTCCCAGGTCCTGGGGGGCTGGAGCTTGTTCTGCGCGAAGAGGGTCTTGTTGTAGAAGAGCATCACGGGCTGCATGCCGCGCATCGGGACGCCGTACATCTTCCCGTCGAGGCTGCCCGCGGCGAGGATCGACGGAAGGAAGCCGTCCTTGAGCGTGGGGTCGTTCTTGATCGTCGCCGTGAGGTCGACCACCTGGCCGGCGTCGACGTACGGCTTGATGGAGCCGCCGCCCCAGTTGTAGAAGATGTCGGGGGCGCTCGGGGATCCCATGGCGCTGCGGAGCTTGTTGACGTAGTCGGTGCCGGGGACGGAGACGAGCTTGACCTTGACGTCGGAGGTCTTGTTGAACTCCTTGACCGCCGCCTCCTGGATCTTCACGGCGTCGTCCCCGTAGACGTAGGCGGTGAGGGTTCCGCCGCCGCCCCCGCTGTCGCCGCCCGAACCGCATCCGGCCAGCAGGCCGGCCATGACCATGGCGGCACCGGCCGCGGTCCATCTCGCCGTACGTGTGCCCTGAGTGAAAATACCCGACCGCATGACGCACCTCTGTCGAATGTTTCGGCGTAACTTCCGAATGTTGCCGGAACGGTACGGTCGGGTTTCGGGTGCGTCAAGGGGCCGGGGAGCGGTATTTACTCCCTCCTGACCCAGCCGCCCGTCTGAGCCGCGGGAAGCTACGATCCCTTTATGAGCCCCGCAAACGTCCAGTCACATCAGGAGAAGGCGCCTGCCGGCGAATCGTCGGAAGGCACCGCCACCCTGGCGGAAATCGCCCGAGCGGCCGGAGTCTCGGCTCCGACAGTTTCGAAGGTGCTGAACGGGCGCGCCGATGTCGCCCCGGGTACCCGCACCAAGGTGGAGGAGCTGCTGCTGTTGCACGGCTACCGCCGCAGACGCGGCTCCACCACCCAGTCCCAGCTGATCGACCTGGTCTTCCACGAGCTGGACAGCGCCTGGGCCATGGAGGTCGTCCGCGGGGTGGAGAACGTCGCCAGGGAGGAAGGGCTGAGCCTGGTCCTCTCGGAGAGCGCGGGCCGGCTCACCCCGGGGCAGACCTGGGTGGACGGGGTGCTGGCCCGCCGGCCGGTCGGGGTGATCCTGGTGCTCTCCGACCTCACCGCCGCCCAGCGCGCCCAGCTGACCAGCCGCAGCATCCCCTACGCGGTCGTCGACCCGGCGGGCGATCCCGGCGACGACGTCCCCTCGGTCGGGACGACGAACTGGCAGGGCGGTCTGGCCGCCACCCGCCACCTCACCGCGCTCGGGCACCGGCGGATCGGGGTCATCAGCGGCCCGTCCCGGATGATGTGCAGCCGGGCCCGGGTGGACGGCTACCGCGCCGCCCTGGAGACCGCGGGCCTGCCGATCGATCCCTCGCTGGTCCGCGAGGGCGAGTTCCAGCACGAGGCGGGATACACCGCGGGCCTCGATCTGCTGCGGCAGGCCGACCGGCCGACCGCGGTCTTCGCCGGCAACGACCTGCAGGCGCTCGGCGTGTACGAGGCGGCGCGGGAGCTGGGGCTGCGCATCCCCGAGGACCTCAGCGTCGTCGGCTTCGACGACCTGCCGCTCACCCGGTGGATCGGACCGCCGCTGACCACGGTGCGCCAGCCGCTCATAGAGATGGCCGAGACCGCGGCCCGCCTGGTGGTCGACCTGGGCCGGGGCCGGCAGCCGGCGACGACCCGGGTCGACCTGGCCACCAATCTGGTGGTGCGCAGCAGCACGGCCGCGCCCTGCCGCTGAGGCGAGGCCAGGGCGGGGGCCGTCGCCCCGGCCCGGCCGGGGCGCACGCCACCGTCACCGTCACCGACGGCAACGACGCGTCGGCACACACTTCCGCTCGCACACCGGCCGCACCGGGCACGGCTGCGGAAGCGGCGGTGTCCCGCGCTGCCTGCGCGCCACTGTCAGTGGCCGGGTGCAGACTGGCCGGTATCCGGCACAACGGCGTTTCGGGAGGTTCGGTCATGACCGATGTTCTGCTCACCGTGGGTACCCGCAAAGGACTCTTCATCGGCCGCAGGCACGATGGCGCGTGGAAGTTCGACGGTCCGCATTTCAATGCGCAGGCGATCTACTCGATCGCCATCGACACCCGCGCGGAGGTCCCCCGGCTGCTGGTCGGCGGCGACAGCGCGCACTGGGGCCCTTCCGTCTTCCACTCCGACGACCTGGGCGCCACCTGGGTCGAGCCCACGCGGCCGGCCGTGAAGTTCCCGGAGTTCACCGGGACATCGCTGGAGCGGGTCTGGCAGCTGCACCCGGCGGGCCCGGAGGCCCCCGGCGTGGTGTACGCGGGCACCGAGCCGGCCGCGCTGTTCCGGTCACGGGACAACGGCGAGTCGTTCGAGCTGGTCCGCCCGCTCTGGGAACATCCGACGCGTTCGAAATGGGTGCCGGGCGGGGGCGGCGAGGGGCTGCACACGGTCCTGACCGACGAACGGGACGCGCAGGCGGTGACGGTCGCGGTCTCCACCGCCGGGGTGTTCAGGACCGCGGACGGCGGCGAGAGCTGGACCCCGGCCAACAAGGGCGTCTCGGCCGTCTTCCTGCCGGACCCGAACCCGGAGTTCGGCCAGTGCGTGCACAAGGTCAGCCGGGACGCGGTCGATCCGGACCGGCTCTACCTCCAGAACCACTGGGGCGTGTTCCGCAGCGACGACGCCGGGAGCAACTGGACGGACATCGGCGCGGGGCTGCCCTCCGACTTCGGCTTCGCCGTGGCCGCGCATCCGCACCGGGCGGACACCGCGTACGTCTTCCCGATCAACGCCGACGCCGACCGGGTACCGGCCGAGCACCGCTGCCGGGTCTTCCGGACCCGCGACGCGGGCGACAGCTGGGAGCCCCTGTCCACCGGGCTCCCGGAGGGGGCTCATTACGGCACGGTGCTGCGCGACGCGCTCTGTACGGACGACGCCGATCCGGCGGGGGTCTATTTCGGCAACCGCAACGGCGAGGTCTACGCGAGCGCGGACGACGGCGACAGCTGGCAGCAGCTCATCTCGCACCTGCCGGATGTCCTGTGCGTCCGGGCGGCGGCCACCGGCGGTTGATCCATACCCTCGTATCAGCAGTAGAGTGCCGCCCGTGGCAGCACGACCTCTGAAAGAAATCATCGAGCCCGGCTGGGCGCAGGCGCTTGAGCCCGTGGCCGAACGCATCGCGGCGATGGGCGGCTTCCTGCGCGACGAGATCGCCGCGGGACGCACCTATCTGCCCTCGGGCGCGAACGTCCTGCGGGCGTTCCAGCAACCCTTCGACCAGGTACGGGTCCTGATCGTCGGTCAGGACCCCTACCCGACACCGGGGCACGCGGTCGGGCTGAGCTTCTCCGTCGCGCCCGACGTCCAACCGGTGCCCGGCAGCCTGGAGAACATCTTCCGGGAACTCCACTCGGACCTGGGGCTTCCGCGCCCCTCCAACGGTGATCTGACGCCGTGGGCCGAGCAGGGTGTGCTGCTGCTCAACAGGGCCCTGACCACCGCGCCCCGCCGGCCCGCCGCGCATCGCGGCAAGGGCTGGGAGGAGGTGACCCAGCAGGCGATCTCGGCGCTGGTCGCACGGGGCACCCCGCTGGTGTCGGTCCTGTGGGGCCGCGACGCCCGCAATCTGCGTCCGTCGCTGGGGGATTTCCCGGCGATCGAGTCCTCGCACCCCTCCCCCATGTCGGCGGACCGCGGCTTCTTCGGTTCCCGGCCGTTCAGCCGGACCAATGAGCTGCTGGAGCGCCAGGGCGTCCAGCCGGTCGACTGGCGACTGCCGTGACGGCTGGGCCCGACGGGCACGGCCCGGCGGCGGCCGACGCCCACGGACGGCCGGACCAGGTCGGGGAGTACGTCCGCGGCGAGTACGTCCTCGGGGTGGACTCGGGTGGTTCCGGGCTGCGGGTGGCCCTGGGCGCCGTGGGCTCGGACGCCCCCCTGGCCACGGCGGCCTGTGCCGGACCTGTGCGGACCGGGCCCTCCGGTATCGACGCCGCCCACCTGCTGGAACAACTGCTGCCCACCGCCGGGGAACTGCTCGCGCGGCACGGCGGCGGAGGCCGGATCGCCGCTGCGGCGATCGGTGCCGCCGGTATGGCCACCCTCGGCGGCCGGCTGCGGTCCGAACTGCCCGCCGCCCTGGCGGACGCGCTCGGCGTGCGACGGCTGGCGCTCGCCGCCGACGCCGTGACCGCGTACGCCGGAGCGGTCGGGCAGCGGCCCGGCGCGGTGGTCGCGGGCGGCACCGGACTGATCGCCCTCGGCACGGATCTGACGCGGTGGCGGCGGGCCGACGGCTGGGGCCATCTGCTGGGCGACAGCGGTGGCGGTGCCTGGATCGGCCGGGCCGGTCTCGATGCGGCGATGCGCGCCCACGACGGGCGGCGCGGCGGATCCCCGGCACTGCTCGCCCGGCTGGAGGCGGTGTTCGGCCCGGCGCCCGAACTGCCCGGCCTGCTCTATCCGCGTACCGACCGGCCCGCGGTCCTGGCCTCGTTCGCTCCCGAGGTGGCCGCCTGCGCGGCACACGACCCCGTCGCCGAAGGCATTCTCCGCGATGCCGCCGGACATATCGCGCAGGCGGCCGCCGCCGTGTGCCCGAAGGCCGCAGCGGACGGCGAGGAATGCGAAGTGGCGCTGACGGGTGGCTTGTTCCGGATGGGCGACCCGCTGCTCGTACCGCTGCGCGAGGAGCTGGCCCGGCAGCTGCCGCGGGCACGGGCGGTCCCCGGTTCGGGTGATCCCCTGATCGGCTCCCTGCGCATCGCACAGGCGCTGGCCACCGGCGGTCTGCTCCTGCCGCACCATCCGACACTGCTCTGCATTCCGTTGCCCGGACCGGATCGACGGCCCGGCGCAGGGGTGACAGAGCAGGGCAGTTGACCGGTAAGCGACCAGACGGATAAATGCGGACAGACAACGCTCGACCGGACCCTCCCCGCGCAGCGGGGTACCCAAAACCAGTAGCATGCGGCGCCATGAGCACCCCCACTGGGCCCGCTTCCGGCCTGCCTGTACGAATGCCGCGACCTCGCCAGTCCGGACGGCACCGCCGCCCGGAGCCCGTGGTCGCACCTGAGGGCGCTGCCGCGCTCGTTCTCGCCGTTCCCGGTACCCCCTCATCGGCCAGCCGCAGTCTGGCCGAAGAGGTGATCAGCATTGCCCGCTCCGAGCTGCCCGGTCTGAACGCCCTGATCGGTTACGTCGACGGCGACGATGCCGAGTACCCGACTCTTGCCTCCGCGCTCGCGCACTCCGCCGCCGAGCGCATCGCGCGCTTCGAACAGGCGACGGCCGCCGGCCGTGAGGTCGCTCCGCCCGAGGGTCCGGCCGCCGTCGTGGTGCCGCTGCTCGCGGGACCGGACAACGCCCTTGTGCAGCGGATACGCCAATCGATCACGGAGAGCCAGGCACCGGCCGAGCTGACCGATGTCCTCGGCCCGCACCCGCTCCTCGCCGAGGCGCTGCACGTCCGCCTCTCCGAGGCCGGTCTCGCCCGCGCGGACCGGGCGAGGCTGTTCACGGTGGCCACGGCCGCCGACGGGATCGTGCTGGCCACGGTGGGCGGCGAGGAGGCCGTGCAGGCCGCCGGGATCACCGGCATGCTGCTGGCGGCGCGGCTCGCGGTACCGGTGATGGCCGCCGCACTCGACGTCGAGGGTTCGGTCGCGTCGATCGCCGGCCAGCTCAAGGACTCCGGCTCGCTCCAGCTGGCGGTCGCGCCGTACCTGGTGGGTCCCGAGGTGGCCGATGGGCTGCTGGACTCCGCCGTCAAGGAGGCGGGCTGCGCGGCGGCCGAGCCGCTCGGCGCCTACCCGGCGATCGGCAAGCTGGTGATGTCGATGTACACCACGGCGCTCGGCATCGCTCCCCCGGTGGCGCAGGGGGCACAGGCCCTCTGATCCGTTCCGCCGGTGGCCCGGCGGCAGGGTGCGTTCCACGTCATGGGGCGGGGCCAGGAGCCGGCTGATGCAGCCGGACCCTGGCCCCGTTCGGTTCGCCACCTGCGCGTACGGACCTCAGGCGAAGATCACGCAGGAGGCCGCAGGAGCCTCCAGGGAGCCTTCCTGGGCCGGGATCCCGGTCTCCGGGTCCACGGCGAACCAGGCGACGTTCCCGGACCTCTCATTGGCCGCGTACAGCCGTCGCCCGGCGGGGTCGAGGGCGAGGTCACGCGGCCAGTGCCCGCCGCAGCCCACCGTGGTGACCAGGGACGCCTTCTCGCCCGTGGCGTCGAGGCCGATCACCGAGATGCTGTCGTGGCCCCGGTTGGCCACCCAGAGGAACCGGCCGTCGTGCGAGACGACGACCTCGGACGGGTAGCTCGCCGCGGCGGTGTCCCCGGTCGCCTCCGCGGGCAGGACCGGCGTCGCGTCGACCGCTTCGATGACCCCCGCCACAGCGTCCCACCGGCACACCGTGACCGTGGGTTCGAGCTCGTTCAGCACATAGGCGTGCGCGCCGTCGGGGTGGAAGGCGAGATGGCGCGGACCGGTGCCGGGCTGCAGCACCGTCTCACCGTGCGGACGCAGCTCCCCGGTGTCCGGGTCGAGTGTGCAGATCCGTACCGAGTCGGTTCCGAGGTCGACGCTCAGCACCCAGTTCCCCGAGGGGTCGGGGAGGACCTGGTGGGCGTGCGGGCCCTCCTGGCGGCCGGCGTCCGGCCCGCTTCCCTCGTGCTTGAGCACGCTGACGACGGGGCCGAGCGAGCCGCCCGCGAGCACGGGCAGCACGGTGACACTGCCGGAGCCGTAGTTGGCGGTGAGCAGCCGGCCGCCCGCGAGCGCGAGGTGCGTGGGGCTGTCGCCGTCCACCGGCCGAACCTCGCCGAGCGGCCGGGGAACGTCGTGGGTGATGTCGAGGGCCGCGGCCGCGCCCCGCTCGGTCTCGCTGACCGCGTACAGGACCGCGCCGCCGGGGCCCGTCCCCCGGCCCAGCACCAGGTACGAGGGGTCAGGCACGGCATCCGTCGCGCCGAGGACGGTGAGGGCCCCGGTGTCCTGGTCCACGGCGGCAGCGATGACTCCCCGCCCGCCCGCCGAGGTGAACGACCCGATGAATGCCCGTCCGGCACCGTTGCTGCTGACCACCGCACTGCCTTTCTCCGCCGAGTGACCACGACAGTGGGGACCGTCGCGATCTTCCGCGGCGACCGTAGCAGTGCACCCGTTGGTCTGGACTAAAGGGTGCGGGGTCAGACCGCGGCGAGCGGGGCCCCGGGCGGGCCGTGCAGCGGCGTGGCCAGTTCTGCGAGCGCGCGCTCCAGGCCGTGCAGATGGGCGAGGGCGGGTTCCGCCCCGGTGGCGTGCGCCGGGAGTCCGGCGGCGAGCGGGGCGCGGGCCTGCCGCCCGGGAGCCGTCAGCGCCTCCACCGCGCTCTCGACGCGCCAGCAGGCCGCGGCGAGCCGGGCGTCGTGGGAGGCTTCCGGGTCGGCCGCCACGGAGGCCAGTCCGCGCACCTCGCGTGCGCAGTCGTCGAGCAGGGCGAGTACATGCCGCGCCCGTCGCTTGCGGTCCTTCATCGGGCTGAGCGGATGCACCAGCGGCGCCAGCGACAAGCGCACTCGGCCGAGAATCGCCTCCAGTTCGGCAACGCGCCGGGGTGGGTCGGCGTCCTCGTTCCCTGCGAGCCGTGCGGCGGCCTCAGCCGTGCACGTGTGCACGCACCGCAGCGCCCGCTCCACCCACGCCTCGGTCACCGAGTGCGTGGTCACCGGCAGCACGAACAGCACCGCCAGTACGGCACCGAGCGCCCCGACCATCGTCTCGGTCACCCGCAGCACGAGCAGACCCGCGTCGAGCACGCCGAGCAGCCCGTACAGCATGCTCGCCATCACGGTGACGGCCAGCATCATCCAGGTGTAGGAGACGGCAGCGGTATAGAAGATCCCGAAGACGCTCAGCGCCACGACCACCGCGGCCACGACCGGCTCGTGGTGCAGCGGTACGGCCACGGCGAAGCCCAGGCCGATCCCGAGGACCGTTCCCAGGAGTCGCCGGAACCCGCGCACGACGGTCTCGCCCCGCGAGGTCGTGGCCACGAACACCCACCAGGTGGCGCCGACCGCCCAGTACCAACGCTGATCGGACAGCACCTGCCCCACCGCGAGCGCGAGACCCGCCCCCGACGTCGCCTGCACGGCCTGCCGCGTCGTGATCCGCCCGAGCCCCGATGCCGCGGCGGGGAGGGTGACCGCCACGGGTACCGCGAGCCGCCGCTCGTAGCACCACGCCCCGAACCGCACCAGCGACGACGCGATGAGCGACAGCAGCACGGCCTCGTACAGCTCGGGCAGCCGGCCGGGCACGGTGTGCAGGAACTGGGCCGAGAAATAGGACATGAAGCCGAACACGCCCAGCGAGTGCCCGCGAGGCCCCCACCGCCGCGCGTACACCCCCACCCCCACAACGGCGAGAAACGCCAGGTCGCGCGCGACGGGCACATCGTGCAGCAGGGCGGCGAGCGTGAGCACCGGGAGACCGACGGCGGGGAGCAGGGCGGTCGTGATCGCCTGCCCGCGCACCGTCGGGTCGGTCACCGTGAACAGTGCGAGCAGCGCGGCCAGGCCACCGGTGACGGCCGCCGTCAGCGAGTGCCCGGCAGCTCCGCACAGCGCGACGGCGAGCCCGATGCCGAGTACAGCCCGGGACGCGAACCGCAGCCGGATCCGTCCCGGATCGGGTGCGACGAACGCCCTCTTCAGCAAGTTGCCCCGCCCCGTTTCGCACATAGACCAGCCCAGACACGAGAAAGGCGCCGCAGAGATCCCCGGAGGACCCGCAGCGCCATTGATGGACCTATCTCAACACTTGATGGGCTGATGGTTCAAATGAAGCCAAATCCTATGAGCCAATGGCTCGGGATCGCTCCGTGTGGACCGGCCACAGCAGAGCCAACGGACCAACCCCACGCGACACCGGCCCGCCCGCACGCCGGCACCGAATCGATTCGGTCGGCGGGTGGGTGGCCTTTCCGTCACTCGGACAGTGACGTGCAGGTGTTGCCTCCCCTATCGGTCAGGCCAGGTCACTTGGACAGGACATCCTGTGTGAGGAAGAGCGGCACCTGGCGCGAGGAACCGTCGCTGGGGACCCGCACTTCAGCTGGGGAGGACGCGTCGTGCCGCTGCGGGCGGCCGATGATCACGGCGCCCCGGAAGCGATCCGGCGCGATGACCGACATCGTGTCGAGCGACCGGTCGGGGACCGGCAGGAGATGGGCGTCGACCCAGGTGTCCCCCGTCGCCGCGTTGGCCCAGGGGTCCTCGATCACGACAGCACCGGGTACCACGCCGTGGCAGAGCACCCAGTGCGGCACGTCGAACCCTTGCATCCCGGCGAGCGAGAGCAGGAGCAGCACATGCTCCCCCCGGCCGATCGCGTCCCGGATCGCGGTCATGGAGAGACGGCCCGGGTCGACGGGGACACCGGCCCGTCCGGCGTCCGTACGTGAGGCGCGCTGGAGCAGGGCACGCCACTCCTGTTCCTTCTCCGGGTAATGGCCGAGGAGGACCGGCCGGTCCGTGTCGAGGTGGACCACGACGGGGGACGACGGCCAGCCGCGGCGCAGGGCGACACCCAGCCGGACGGGCTCGCACGCGGGGAAGTTGGTCGCGTCGCGCCACAGTGTCAGCTCCGCCTGGCGGTCGAGCGCCTCCCGCGGCAGCGTCCCGGCGTGCGCCTGCGCGACCAGGGCGGTGACGGCGCCGCACGTGAAGTGCGTGGTCTGCCCGTAGTACGGCGGTTCGCTCACCCCACCGTCGCCGAGCCACCGGACGTAACCCGCGGCCGGCCCGTCCGCACCCTCCGACCGCGTGAGCGGAGAACCCAGGGGAGCGAAACCGGCGGCAGCCGCGTCCCCAGGGCTTGCCGTCCAGCCTTCCCACTTGACCTGCGCGAGCCCTTGGCGGCGTGCGTGGGCGACGACGGCCGCGACGGCTGCCGGCACATCACCGACGGCGTCGACGATCTTCAGGTAGGCCGTGTTCGGACGTGCCGTCACGAGTGCGGCAGCGGTCCAGTCCTCACCGTCGGCGCCGGGAACGGCCACGATGTGAGGGGCGTGAGCGGAGCGGTCGACCGCCTGCCAGCGCTCCGGCACCTCGTGGGCTCCGAGCCGCCTCGGCAGGGTCGGCGAAGCCCCGGGCCCGAACGGCACGACGATGCTCTTGACGGGCATTTCCTGGCAGGACGGCATTCCGGTGCTCCTGGCTGGACGGAGAGAGAAAGGGAAGGGGGCGTTCACCGGCCGGCACGCGGCGGCGCGGACTCGGACCGCCACCGGTGTCATGCGCGGGACTGCCGGAGCACCCAGACGAAGTACGGGGCACCGACCAGGGCGATCATGAGTCCCGCCGGGACCTGGGACGGGGCGACGACGGTGCGGCCGAGGGCGTCGGCCACGCAGACCAGTAGTCCGCCGAGCAGCATCGCGACCGGGATCGACCGCCCGTGCCGGGCGCCCACCAGTGACCGGGCGAGGTGCGGGGCGACGAGCCCCACGAAGCCGACGACGCCGACGGCGATGACGCTGAGTGCCGCCAGTACCGCGGCGATCGCCAGGGCCGCGAAGCGTACGCGTACCGGCCTGACGCCGACGATGCGCGGGGTGTCCTCGTCGACGGCGAGCAGGTCGAGCCGGTCGCGCATGGCGAGCAGAACGGGGAGCGCGAGCGCCAGGGCCACCGCGACCGGTACGACGTCGGTGAACGTGCGCCCGTAGGTCGTACCGGAGAGCCAGGTGAAGATCCGGGGCGTGTTCCACGGGTCGGCGCGCAGCAGCAGGAAGGTGGTGATGGAGCTGAGGCCGTACCCGCAGCCGATGCCGATCAGCACGAAGCGGTCGGGCAGGAAGCCGCCGCGCCAGGACAGCAGGGCGATCAGCCCGAACGTGGCCAGCCCCGTCACGACCGCGGCCACGATGAGCAGTGGCCGTCCGCCGGACAGCCCCGACGTGACGATGGCCACGGCGCCCAGCCCGGCGCCCGCCGTGATGCCGAGCACACCCGGCTCCGCCAACGGGTTGCGCACCGCGCCCTGTACGACGCAACCGGCCAGTCCGAGTGCCGCACCGGCGAGGGTCGCGGCGATCACGCGTGGGACCCGGTCGTCGAGCGCCTGCCCGATCAGGTCGGGGGCGGTGCCCTGGACCCAGAGCACGATGTCCCCCGTCCGCAGCCAGAGGCTTCCCGCCAGGACCGCCACGACGACCGCCACGGCCAGGAGCGCCGCCGTGCCGGCCACGACGAGGAGGAACGCGCGGCGCGACCTTGCGGCGACCCGCGCGTTCGGTGGCTGACGGAGCCGGCCCGTGTCGCGGAGCCGGAGCGCGAGGACCACGATCACGACGGAACCGAGCAGCGCGGTCGGCACGCCGGTGGGAATGGAGGCGGCCCCGTCCGCGCCCTGCACCGCGCGCAGTGTCGCGTCCGCGAGGAGGATGAGCAGCGCGCCGAGCAGCCCGGCCGCGGGCACCAGGAAGAGGTGGCGGCGGAGCGCCCGGACCCGTCCGGCGATCAGCCGGGCGAGCACCGGGGCGCCGAGGCCGACGAACGCGATCGGGCCCGCGAGTGTCACTGCCGTGCTGGTCAGGACCACCGCGCTGATGACCGCGATCACGCGGGTCGCCCGGATCGGCACGCCGAGGGTGGACGCGGCGTCGTCGCCGAGGTTCATCACGTCCAGCCGCCGGGACAGCGCCAGGGCGACGCACAGCACCACGGCCACGACCGGGAGGGCGCGTACCGAGGCGTCGATGTTCATCTGAGCGAGCGAGCCGCTCCCCCAGGCGAAGAGACCGGTCGTGTTCTGCTTGAAGAGGATGAGGACCATCGCGGTCGCCGAGTCCAGGGCCATCGCCGTCGCCGAACCGGCGAGGATGAGGCGGGTGCCGGCGGTGCCCGCGGCCCGGCCGGCGAGGACCAGCACGAGCGCCGCCGCTGCCAGGCCGCCGGCGAAGGCGACGGCGCCCGACGCCCAGAGCGGGACGGTGAGCCCGAAGGCGGCCACGAGCGAGAGCGTGAAATAGGACCCGGCCGTGACCGCGAGGGTGTCGGGGGAGGCGAGCGTGTTGTGCGTGACGGACTGCAGCAGCGCGCCGGCCGATCCGAGGGCGAAGCCCACGGCCACGCCCGCGAGCAGCCGCGGCAGGCGCGAGCCGATGAGGATCTCACCGACCGGCGCTTCGCCGGTGTCGTCGCGGTTCCCGCCGAAGTACCGCAACAGGTCGCCGACTCCGACGCCCGACGTCCCCTGCGTCAGGTGCCACAGGCCCACCAGGACGGTCAGGACGAGGAGGAATGCCAGGACGGCCGCCCCGGTGGGACCGCCCCCGCGCTCGGTGCGCGGCAGCGCTTCCCTCCGGGGTACCGATGTCTGCGAGGTGTTCACTTCTTGTCGAGTACGTCGACGAAGGCGTCGATCGCCTGCTCGCAGGAGCGCGGGCCGCCGGCGCCCCACACGCCTGAGGGGAACGCGTGCGCGCGGCCTTCCTTCACGGCCGGGATGGTCTTCCAGAGCGGGTTCTTCTGCAACGCGGCGACGTACCCGCCGGCCCCGTCGTCATTGGCGTAGAAGAAGTTGGCGTCCCCCACGGCGGTGAGTCCCTCGACATCGGTCTGCGCGAGGCCGTACGAGGGGTCGACGCCTCCGTCACCGTGGGCTTTGTTGACGTCGTTGGTCCACGCGGGCTTCATGCCGAGCTCTTCACCGATCTGGGTGAACAGGGCGCCCTTTCCGTAGGGGCGGATGGTGAGGTTGCCGCCCTCCAGCCATCCGTCGAAGAACAGGAAGTTCTTCGTCGGCAGACCGGCGTCGGCGACCTGCTTCTTCGCCGTCGCGAGGTGGTCGTCGAACTCCTTGATCACCTGGTCGGCCCGCTCGGTGCGTCCCGTCGCCTTGCCGATCATGCTGAACACGCTCCGCATGTTCCCGATCGGGTCCTTCGGGTTCGCCCCCAGCGTGGCCATCACGGGGACGCCGCGCTTCTCCAGCTTCGCGATGGTCTCGTCGTCGGCCTTGAACGCCTCCACGACGATGAGGTCGGGCTTCGCCGCGTAGAGGGTGTCGAGGTCGGGCTCCTCACGGGTGCCGATGTCGGTCACCCCGCTCGGCAGCTTCTCCGCGCTGACCCAGGTGCTGTATCCCTTCGCGTCCGAGACGGCGGTGGGGGTGACGCACAGGGTCAGCGCGTCCTCGACCTGCTGCCATTCCAGGACCGCGATCCGTTTGGCGGGCTTGTCCAGCTTCACCTGCCGGCCGACGCCGTCCTTGAAGGAGACCGGCTCCGTAGAGGTGGTCGTGGTGTCGTCGGCGCAGCTCTTGGACGCGGGCGACGCGTCGGCACCGGCGGTGGGCCCGGCCTTGTCGACGGCGGTCGTGCCGCAAGCCGTTGCGGCGAGGACTATGAGCCCCGCGGAGGCTGACGCCGCCAGGCGATGGGCACGGTTCATGAACGATCCTCTTTCTTGCGATGAGTCGCGGCAGTCTTCTTGCGATGAGCCGCGGCAGTGGATGATGTGCCGCTTCGGTCGGGTTGCCGTCCGGCGCCTCAGGCGGGGTGGCGTCCGATCGGGTCGATGCGCAGGCGGCCCGTGCGGGGGTCGATGCCGACCTCGACACGGATGTCGTAGACCTCGCCGATGTTCCGCGCGGTGAGGACGTCGGCGGGTGCGCCCGCCGCGTGCACGTGGCCGGAGCACATCAGGACCAGCGTGTCCGCGACGCGGGACGCCTGGTCGAGGTCGTGCAGTACGACCCCGACCGCGATGCCGTGCTCCTCGACGAGGTCGCGTACGAGGTCGAGCGTCTCGACCTGGTAGCGCAGGTCCAGGTGGTTGGTCGGTTCGTCCAGCAGCACGACGCCGGTGTCCTGGGCGAGGCAGGCCGCGAGCCAGACCCGCTGCATCTCCCCGCCGGAGAGTTCCCCGACCGGCCGGCCGGCCATCTCCCGCACGCCGGTGACGCCCATGGCGTGGTCGACCGCGCTCCGGTCCTGCGCGGTCGGTGCGGCGAAGCCGCGCCGGTACGGATGGCGTCCGAACGACACGACCTCCGTGACCGTCAGCCCTTGGGGCGCGGGCCTCGACTGGGAGAACAGCGTGACCTCACGGGCGAACTCGCGGGCGCTGAGCAGGGACGCGTCGCGCTCGGCGGGTCCGTCGGGGGCGCCGAGCGTCACCCGGCCGCCGTCCACCCGGTGCAGTCGTGAGAGTGCCCGCAGCAGCGTGGACTTCCCGCTGCCGTTCGGCCCCACCAGGGCGGTCGCGCGGCCGGGCTCCAGGGCGAGCGAGACGCCGTGGACGACCGGCTTCCCGCCGTACCGCAGCACCAGGTCGTGCCCGTTGAGCGCGGCCACCGGGGTGCCGGGGCCGACCGCGGGGCTTCCGGAGTGCCGGAAGGGGCTTGTGAACATCGATGAGTCCGGACGTTCGAAGGGGAAGGGACTTCGGCACCCTCCGTCCGGCCGTTCACCGGCCGGGCCGCGAGCTCACCCGCACACGGACAGCACTGCCCACGGCAAGAGACAACTAAGGGTTACCTAACTCCGTGAAGGTTATATTCCGCTTGCGGTGCCGACAATCAGGAGGTCTGGACACGCGATACGGGATTCCGGACATTTCCCGAGGTGTCGCGGGCCGCATCGAAGAATGCGCCCGGCGTGGTTCCCATGACCCGCCGGAAGGCGGCGATGAAGGAACTGGGCTGCGCGTAGCCGAGCGTCTCGGAGACCGTCATCACGTCGAACCCCTCGGAGAGGAGCATCAGCGCCCGGTGCACCCGCAGCATCTGCCGCCACTGCGCGAAGGAGAGACCTGTTGTCCGACGGAACGCGCGGGTGATGGTGCGGTCACTGACCTCCAGCCGCCGCGCCCACTCCTCCAGCGAGGCGGAGTCGGCGGGATCGTCCAGCAGCGCCTCGGCGATGCCGTCGATCCGCGGGTCACCGGGCAACCGCAACGCGAACCGGTGTCCCGACGGCTGGATCACGTCGAACACGACGGACTCCGCCCGCACCCTGGCCGGCGCGTCGAGATCGGTGCGGGACAGATGGGTCAGTAGCGACTCGAGCAGCGGCGTCATCGTGATCGCTTCCGGTTCCCCGAACGCCAACGGCGTGCGGTCGGGGGCGAAGAAGGCGTTGTGGAACCGCGCACCCGCCGTCGCCCGGCCGCCGTGGACCACGCCCGCGGGCATCCACAGCCCGTGCCCCTCGAACACGGTGAAGACCCGGTCCTCCACCCGGGACGTCAGCGTTCCCCCACGCACCCAGACGAGTTCGTGCAGGGGATGCGAGTGCGGCGCCCACTCCGTGGGAACGCGGGGAACCCGCAACCCCGCACTGATGGCGAAGGGGGCTGCCGCCTGCTCCGGAACGGCCACGGCCCGGCGCACCACTGTGCCCGCCTCGCGCCGCCACATCCCGGGGCTCGCCTCCCCACGGGAAGGTCGGACCATGCGGACGAGTCTATCCCGGAGGGCACCCGGCACCGGGGCCCCCGGCCCTGGTCCCGACCCGCGACGACCGGCGAGTCGACCCGCTCGGGACGGTATGGACACGGCTGGTTGACATGACTACGCTCACCTTTGGTCTAGACCGCAGAACTCTCCGGACATCACCCCCCATCTCCAGGAGCTACGTATGCGCAGAAGGATCACCTCCTTACTGGCCGGGCTCGGTCTGGCCGGTGCGGCGCTGTTCGCCACCTCCGGCAGCGCCCGGAGCCACGGCTACACCGACTCCCCCATCAGCCGCCAGCAGCTCTGCGGGATCGGCACCGTCAAGCACTGCGGGCAGATCCAGTGGGAGCCCCCGAGCGTCGAGGGCCCCAAGGGCTTCCCCACCCGCGGACCGGCCGACGGCCACATCTGCTCGGGCGGCATCGGCCGGTTCTCCGAACTCGACGACCCGCGCGGCGGCGCCTGGCCCGCCACCCAGGTCACCGCCGGTCAGAACTACACGTTCAACTGGCGGATCGAGGCCCGGCACGCCACGACCGACTTCCGGTACTACATCACCAAGGACGGCTACGACCCGACGCAGCCGCTCACCCGGGCCGACCTGGAACCGCAGCCGTTCCTCACCGTCCCGTTCGGCGGCCGGCTGCCCGGCTCGACCGTGAGCCACTCGGGCGTGCTGCCGCAGAAGTCCGGCAAGCACCTGATCCTCGGCGTCTGGACGATCTCCGACACCGAGAACGCGTTCTACGCCTGCTCCGACGTGCAGTTCTGACGTCCTGCCGCCGCCCCCGACCGGCCCGCCCCGCCCTGGGCCGGTACGGGGCGGCGGCCCGCTCCGGAGGTTCGCCGGTGCACCGTTGGTACAGTCGCTGCCCCGACCGACGTACCAGGAAGAGGCCGGCGGACCCATGGCCGTGGACGCGCTCGACACCCGCATTCTGCGGCTGCTCATCGAACAGCCGCACACCAGCGTGCGCGAGTACGCACGGATCCTCTCGATCGCGCGGGGCACCCTCCAGGCCCGCATCGACCGGCTGGAACGGGACGGTGTGATCACCGGCAGCGGACCGTTCCTCTCACCCGCCGCGCTCGGCCACCCGGTACTCGCCTTTGTGCACCTGGAGGTCACACAGGGGCATCTCGACGATGTGGGCGAGGCGCTCGCCGCCGTGCCGGAGATCGTCGAGGCCTTCTCGACCACGGGCGCCGGCGACCTGCTGACCCGGGTGGTGGCCCGGGACAACGGGCATCTGGAGGATGTGATCCAGCGGCTGATCCAGCTGCCCGGCGTGGTCAGGACCCGGACCGAGGTGGCCCTGCGCGAGCGGGTGCCGCACCGGCTGCTGCCCCTGGTCGAATCGGTGGGCCGCGCGGCGGGTGGCCCGGGGTGATCAGCGGCTGAGAACATGCTCGCCATGGACTCATCACGTGCACAGGCCCCTTCGGTCGTCTTCGACCTGGACGGCACACTCGTGGACAGCGAGCCGAACGCCTACGAGTCGGTACGGCTGCTGCTGGAGCGGTACGGAGTACCGGACTTCACCTGGGAGCAGAACGCCCGGTTCGTCGGAATCAGCAACCCCGAGGCGCTGGCCGTGCTGCGCACCGAGTACGGCATCGGGGCCTCCGTCGACGAGCTGGTGGCGGGTCAGGACGCCATCTACCTGGAACTGGCGCGCTCCTCGACCGAGGCCTTCCCCGAGATGCGGAAGTTCGTGGAGATGCTGCACGCGCGCGGCGTCGCCATGGCGGTGGCGTCGGGTTCGTCACTGGCCGCGATAGGGGCCGTGCTGAAGACCACCGGCCTCGACGCGTATCTCACCGAGTACGTGTCCGCCGAGGAGGTGGCGCACGGGAAGCCGGCACCTGACGTCTTCCTGGAGGCCGCCCGGCGCCTCGGCGTCCCGCCCGCCGGCTGCGTGGTGGTGGAGGATGCCGCGCCGGGCGCCTCGGCGGCTCGGGCGGCGGGCATGCGCTGCATCGCGGTGCCCTACGTCCCGGCGACGGCCGGCGATCCGGCGTTCGCGGCGGCGGATCTGCTCTTCCCCGGCGGTCAGGGCGAGTTCAGCGCGCGGGCCGCCTGCGCGTGGCTGTTCCCCTGATCCGTGCCGGCGCCGCCCGACGGTCATGCGGAGGCCGCGCGCCGGATATCCTGATCTTGCTGCGTGTCCCCCACCCCGTCAGTTCCCGATGAGGTCGCAGCCGCGGCAGTCGAAGCGGTCCTCGGCCCGAGACATTGGATAGGTGTGCGCAGGTGCTGGTTGCTGGTCGGTACCGATTGATATCCGCCATCGGTCGTGGCGGGATGGGTGAGGTCTGGCGGGCCGCGGACGAGGTCCTCGGCAGGTCCGTCGCCGTGAAGCTGCTGCTGGGGGAGCACGCAGACGAGTCGGCCACCGCGCGCTTCCGGCTGGAGGCCCAGACCGCTGCCCGGCTGAGCCATCCGCATCTGGTGGCCGTGTTCGACTTCGGGTCCTGGGAGGACCGGCTCTTCCTCGTGATGGAGCTCGTCGAGGGCAGGAGCCTCGCCGATCTGCTGCTGGCCCAGGAGCGGCTGGACCCGGAACAGGTCGCCCGCATCGCGGGCCAGGCCGCCGCCGGACTGGCCGCGGCCCACCGCCAGGGCATAGTCCACCGGGACATCAAGCCCGGAAACCTGATGCTGGACGCGGAAGGTGCCGTCAAGATCGGCGACTTCGGCATCGCCCAGTTCGTCGACGATCCCTCCGCCGCGCTCACCACCACGGGCCATATCGTCGGCACCAGCCTCTACCTCGCACCGGAGCGGGCCCTGGGCCGCACGGCCGACGCCGCGTCCGACATGTACTCCCTCGGCTGCGTGATCTACCAACTGCTGCTGGGCCAGCCGCCGTTCCGCTCGGACACCCCGACCGCCACCCTCTACCAGCACGTGGACACGCCTCCCGTGCCGCTGCGGCAGCGCGGGGTCGAGATGTCCGCCGCCTTCGACTCGTATCTGCTGGGACTGCTCGCGAAGCAGCCCGAGGACCGGCCGACGGCCCAGCAGGTCGCCGACTGGTTCAACAGCGAGGCCTGGCGGGGGCAGGCGGAGCCGCTGCCGATGTACCGGCCCGCTCCCCCGCGCGCACCGGCCGCGCCCTACGCGCCGGTGTCCGCACCGCCCTCCCCCGCCCAGCACCGGTCGGGGGCCGGGTCCGGTGAGGACTCCGGTGCTCCGACGACCTACCGGCTGCCCCAGGCGGCCGGCGGCCACGGGCGGCGCGCGGCGGGCCGGTCCAGGAACGCCCGGCGGCGCACCACGCGCGAGGCGATAAGACGCCGCCCGAGAGTGGCCAGCGCCATCGCGGGCACGGTCGCCTTCCTCGCCGCCGTGTACCTGGGGATGAGTCTGTTCTCCCCCGACTCCAGTTCGGCCACCACCCCGGACGACCTCACCTCGACGAGCGGTGCGGAATCACCGGCCCCCGACGGGGGCCGGTAGCCGCGTCCGTCACCAGCGGCCGTGAACCGCCGCGCGGATCCTGCGGTCGTAGAGGTCGCGTACCGCGTCGAGCGTCCTCTGCGGCAGCGGCTCCAACGCAGCCGCGGAGGCGTTGGAGCGGGCCTGCTCCACCGAACGCGCGCCGGGGATCACACTGGTGACGCCCGGCTGCTGAATGATCCAGCGCAGAGCGGTCTGCGCCGCAGTCGCCCCCTGGGGAGCGAGTGCGGCGAATTCGGCCGCCGCGGCGACCCCGGTCGCGTACTCGACTCCGGAGAAGGTCTCGCCCTGGTCGAACGACTCCCCGTGCCGGTTGTACGTGCGGTGGTCATCCGGGGCGAAGACGGTGTCCTCGGTGTACTTGCCGGAGAGCAGCCCGGAGGCGAGCGGCACACGCGCGACGATGCCGACCCCGGCGGCGAGCGCCGCCGGAAGCACCTCGTCCAGCGGCTTGAGGCGGAAGGGGTTGAGAATGATCTGGACGCTCGCGACGCCGGGGCGGGCGATGGCCGTCAGGGCCTCGGCGCACGTCTCGACACTCACCCCGTAGGCGGCGATCCGCTCCTCGGCGACCAGGGTGTCGAGGGCGTCGAAGACCGCGTCCGAGGAGTAGACGGCGGTGGGCGGGCAGTGCAGTTGTACGAGGTCGAGGGTGTCGACACCGAGGTTGGACCGCGAGCGGTCGTTCCAGGTACGGAAGTTGTCCAGGACGTAGTTCTCCGGCACCTGTTCGACGCGCCGGCCCATCTTCGTCGCGACGAGGACCCGTGCGTCCGGGCGCTCCTTCAGATAGCGGCCGATGAGCTGTTCGCTGCGGCCGTCCCCGTACACGTCCGCGGTGTCGAAGAAGGTGACGCCGGACTCGACGGCCGCGTCGAGCACGCCGAAGGCATCCGCCTCCCGCACCTCACCCCAGTCCCCGCCGAGCTGCCATGTGCCCTGTCCGACGACCGATACATCCCGTCCGGTCCTGCCCAGTTCGCGCTGCTCCATGAGGATCATGCTACGTCGGTACGGGGGCCGGCGGGATCCCTGCGGCCGCACCGGCAGAGGAATCACCTCCGCCGGTGCGGCCGCGGGGACGTGGACGGCCTCCGGGTCGGGGAGCCGGTCACCATCCGGTGGCTCCCGCCCGCCACGGCGGCCGACGGCGTGGATCAGCCGGCGTCCTGGCCGAGTTCCGTGAGCAGCCGCAGCTCGTCGCCGGTGAGTCGCAGGGCGGCCGCCGCCACGTTCTCGGCGAGGTGAGCGGGGTCGCCGGTGCCCGGGATGGCCAGTACGTGCGGGCCGCGCTGGAGTGTCCAGGCCAGCCGGACCTGGGCCGGCGAGGCGTCATGGGCGCGGGCGACGGCCGACACCGCCTCGCTCTCGGCGGCCGCTGCCGCCCCGGACTCGCGGCCCTCACCGGCGATGGCGTAGAACGGCACGAACGCGATGCCCCGCTCCCCGCAGATCCGGAGCACTTCGCCGGAGTCCGCACGGCGGGTGGCTATGCCGTAACGGTTCTGCACACAGACGACCGGCGCGATGGGCAGGGCCTCGGCGATCTGGTCGGCCCCGACGTTGGAGAGCCCGAGGTGGCGGATGAGCCCCTCCTTCCGCAGCTCGGCCAGCGCGCCGAACCTGTCGGCGATCGGGGCGGGCCCGTTCACGCGCAGGTTCACCACGTCGAGATGGTCGCGGCCGAGCTGGCGGAGGTTCTCCTCGACCTGGCCGCGCAGATCCTCGGGCCGGGCCCAGTTCAGCCAGTCGCCCGACGGCCCCCGGCCGGGGCCGACCTTGGTGGTGATGACCAGGTCGTCCGGGTAGGGGCCGAGCGCCCGGTTGATCAGCTCGTTGGCCGAGCGCATCGGTGAGAAGTAGAAGGCCGCCGTGTCGATGTGGTTCACGCCGAGGTCAACGGCGCGGCGCAGCACGGCTATGGCCCGGTCCCGGTCGTGCGGGGTGCGCTCGGTGGTGAGCGCCGCGCCGTTCTGGGTCAGCCGCATGGCGCCGAAGCCCATGCGGTTGACGGTCAGGTCTCCCAGCTGCCAGGTACCGGCGGCCGCTGCGGTGGTTGTTGCCGAAGTCATGGCTGTCGTCTTCCTCGTTGGTGGCGGACCGGAGTCGGCCATGTGATGGAGCATCAGAGGGGCTTGCGTAATTGACCGACAGGTGATATAGTTATGCTGGATATTTTCGTTGCGTGATCCTATAATGCGGGTGCATATTAAGCCCCGCCCCGCGGATCCGTCCACCCCTTTCGCGACCCTCCGGCGCCCGGTGCCTCCGCGCCGTCGACCGCTCGCGAACCGCCCGGCCGGCGCGCCGCCCCGCCGCGATCCCATGCCGTTCCTGCCTGTGTGCCCGCTGTGCGATCGCACCAGGGCGACTTGACCAGACTTGCCAACTCCCTTCGGAGCACCCCCAGTTCGTTGACGAGGTCATGGCGGCGTGTGAGTGTTCGGTCGCTCGATCACGGACACCATCTGGGCGGACGGCCGACGGCAGCCGCACGGGCGGGTGCGTCTCCCCACGCCGCTGCCCGTGATCGAGGTCCCCACGAACCGAGGAGCCTCGATGAAACGCAGACCGATGACGGCCGGGACAACCCTGGCCGTCCTCGCCGGAATGCTGGTTGCCACGAGCGGCCAGTCAGCTTCCGCGGAACCGTCTCCCCCCGCTCCCACTCCTCTCGCGGCTGCCGTGTCGGCCGCCGACCGGGCGGCGGCCAGCGGCCTCGACGCCCTGGCCAAGGGACCCGAGGAGCGCTACGAACGGCAGAACGTGACCCCCTGGGTCAACGGGCTCTACTCGATCGCGTACCAGCGCACCTACCGCGGGCTGCCGGTGGTCGGCGGCGACGCCGTCGTGGTGGCGGACTCCAAGGGACGGGTCCGCGGCGCACAGTCGGCGGTCTCCCGGCGCATCAACGTGCCGACCACCGCGACCGTCTCGGCCACAAAGGCCGAAGCTGCCGCGCGCAAGGAGCTCACCTCGGTGAAGCAGGTGGACAGTCACCGGCTGGTCGTCCGGGCCACCGGCAAGAAGTCCCGGCTGGCCTGGGAGACCGTACTGACCGGCCGTACCGCGAAGGCGCCCAGCCATCTGCATGTCTTCGTCGACGCGGGCACCGGCAAGGTGCTCGACAGCTATGACGACGTCAAGGCCGGCACCGGCAACAGCCAGTGGAACGGGCCCTCCCCGCTGTCCATCAACACCACTTCCTCGGGCGGCAGTTACTCCCTCCGCGACCCCGGCAGGCCGGGGCTGAGCTGCGCCGACTACAGCACGGGCGGGGTCTTCACCAAGTCCTCCGACTCCTGGGGCACCGGCAACGCCTCCAGCAAGGAGACCGGCTGCGTCGACGTCATGTGGGCGGCCCAGCACGAGTGGGACATGCTGCGTGACTGGCTGGGGCGCAACGGTCACGACGGCAACGGCCGCAGCTGGCCGGTCAAGGTCGGGCTGAACGACGTGAACGCCTACTGGGACGGTTCCACCGTCTCCATAGGCCACAACAATGCCAACCAGTGGATCGGGGCCATGGACGTCGTGGGCCACGAGTTCGGCCACGGCATCGACCAGTACACGCCCGGCGGCGCCAACAACGAGTCCGGTCTCGGCGAGGCCACCGGCGACATCATGGGGGCGCTCACCGAGGCGTACACCAACGAGCCGGCCCCGTACGACGACCCCGACTACACCGTCGGCGAGAAGATCAACCTCGTGGGCAGCGGGCCGATCCGGATCATGTACAACCCGGGACAGATCGGCGACCCGAACTGCTACAGCTCCTCCATACCCAGCACCGAGGAGCACGCGGCGGCCGGTCCGCTCAACCACTGGTTCTACCTGCTGGCCGAGGGCTCGAGCCCCGGCGGCGGCAAGCCGTCCAGCCCGACGTGCAACAGTTCCTCGGTCACCGGCGTGGGCATCCAGAGCGCCGGCAAGGTCTTCTACGGCGGCATGCTGCTCAAGACCAGCGGCATGACGTACAAGCGCTACCGCACGGCCACACTCACCTCGGCCAAGACGCTCGACGCCACCTGCGTGCTGTTCAACCGGACGAAGGCGGCCTGGGACGCCGTCAGCGTCCCCGCCCAGAGCGGTGACCCGAGCTGTACCCCGAGCGGCAACAACGACTTCTCGATGTCCCTTGACCCGTCCGCCGGCTCGGTGAAGCCGGGCGACTCGGTGACGGCCACGGTCAGGACGACCGTCAGCTCCGGCAGCGCGCAGACGGTGAACCTGTCCTCGACCGGTCAGCCGAGCGGTGTGAGCGTCTCCTTCAGCCCGTCCGCCGTGCAGTCCGGCGCGACCTCGGCCATGACCGTCTCGACGACGTCGGCCGCCGTGCCCGGGACCTACACGCTCACCGTGAAGGGTGCCGGCACCCAGGACCACACCGCGCAGTACACGCTGACCGTCAATGAGGGCGGCGGCACTCCGGGCGGCACGCCCCCGGACATCAGCGTCGCCAATGTGCAGTCCCATCTGTCGCAGCTCAGCACCATCGCCTCGCAGAACGGCGGCAGCCGCCGGGCCGGCAGCGCCGGTCACACCGCCTCGCTCGCCTATGTGAAGGGCAAGCTCCAGGCTGCCGGTTACACCGTCAGCGAGCAGACCTGCGGCAGCTGCACCTACACGGGCAAGAACCTGATCGCGGACTGGCCGGGCGGTCCGACGGACCGGACCGTGATGTTCGGCGCCCACCTGGACAGCGTCAGCGCCGGGCCCGGCATCAACGACAACGGATCCGGCTCGGCCACCCTGCTGGAGAACGCCCTCGCGCTGGCCCAGCAGAACCCGACGATGACCAAGCATGTGCGCTTCGCCTGGTGGAATGGCGAGGAGCAGGGCCTGCAGGGCTCCGCGTACTACGTCGGGCAGCTCACCGCGGCCCAGCGCACCGCCATCACCGCGTACTACAACTTCGACATGGTCGCCTCCACCAACGGCGGCTACTTCATCAACAACCTCAACTCGGCGGCCTCGGCCCCGATGAAGGAGTACTGGGCCTCGCTCGGCCTCGCTCCGGAGGAGAACGTGGAGGGCCAGGGCCGCTCCGACGACTACTCATTCCAGCAGGGCGGCATCGCCACCTCGGGTTACGCGACCGGCGCGAGCGACACCAAGACCTCCGCCCAGGCCGCCAAGTGGGGTGGTACGGCCGGCCGTTCGTACGACCCGTGCTACCACCAGTCGTGCGACACCACCAGCAACATCAACGCGACCGCCCTCGACCGCAGCGCCGACGGAGTCGCCTACACGCTGTGGAAGACGGCCGTCGGCACCACGGCGCCGGCCGATGACTTCTCCGTCTCGGTGAACCCGGTCTCCGGCAACGTCCAGCCGGGTGCCTCGGCCACCGCGACCGTGTCCACGGCCACCACCAGCGGTTCCGGACAGAGTGTCCGGCTGACGGCCTCCGGTGCGCCGAGCGGTGTCACCGTCTCCTTCGCCCCTGCGACCGTGCAGTCGGGGTCCTCCTCGACGATGACCGTCACGGCGGGGGCACAGGCCACCGCGGGCACCTACACGCTCACGGTGACCGGAACGGGCACCCCCACCCACACCACCACCTACTCGCTGGTCATCGGTGGCGGCGGCAACTGCCAGGCACGGCAGGTCGTCGCCAACGGCGGCTTCGAGAACGGCACGGCGCCGTGGACCCAGACGGACGGGGTCATCAACAACCGGACCTCGGAGAAGCCCGCGCACACCGGCGCCTACCAGGCCTGGTTCGGCGGCTGGGGCAGCACCCACAGCGACACCGCCTCGCAGTCACTGACCGTTCCCGCGGGCTGCTCGACGTACAAGCTGTCGTTCTTCCTGCGCACCGACACCGCCGAGTCGGCGGGAGGCGCGACCGCCTACGACACGTTCACCGTCAAGCTGGGCTCGCGGACGCTGGCCACCTACTCGAATCTCGACGCGAGCAGCGGTTACGTCCAGCAGAGCTTCGACGTCGGGTCCGCCGCGGGGCAGACGGTGACGCTGGGCTTCACCAGTAAGGAGGACGCCTACCTCCAGACCAGCTTCGTCGTGGACGATGTCGCGCTCGACGTGAGCTGATCCGGCATCAGGGGGGCCTGTAACGGGGGCAGGGGCGGGGCGTGGTCCACACGCCCCGCCCCTGGCGTTTCAGCGGACCACCGCGGCCAGTCTGCGGACGAAGTCCTCGGTCTCGGGCCGGCCACCGCCGCGGGCGGCCAGTCTGCCGTGCAGACCGCGCAGTTCCTGGCCGAGGAGGGTCGACGGGGTCACCTCGGTGGTGTCGAGCACCGGAGCGGCCACGGCCTGCGCCGCCGACAGGTCGCCCGCGCAGGCATGGGCGTCGGCCATCCGGGCCAGGAACAGCATCCGGGCCGAGTACATCCCGGGAGGCAGCAGTCCGAGCGCGGTGCGGGCCGCCCCGACCGCGCGCAGGGCGAGCCGGCGGTCGCCCGTGGCCGCCGCGAGATCGCGCAGCGCGCCCGCCGCGCCCGACTCCACCCGCAGGCGCACCGAGGCCACGGAGAGCCAGGGCGCCTCCGTCTCGTCCCGCTCCTCGACCCGGTCCAGCTGGGACCAGGCGCGGTCGATGTGCCTCAGGGTCTGCGGGGCGTCCCCCCGGACGGCGTGGCCGCGCGCCTGGTACAGATCGCTCATGGCGCCCGCCCAGGGCCGGCCCGCGGCGGCCTGCCGGATGGCCCCGCCGTACGCCAGCGCGGACGGCCCGTCACCCTCCAGCCGGGCCAGGGTGCTCATGTCGCTCAGTGCCGCGACCTCGGTGCCCACCCGACCGGCCATGGCTGACCAGAGCAGCGACCGGTCGAGCCAGGCCATCGCGGTGCCGTTGCGGCCCCACAGCAGCCGCAGGCAGCCGGCCGACTGTGCGTACTCGGCTGCCAGCGGGGCCAGTTGGCGCTGGTAGGGGGCGGCGGGCAGCGCCATCCACCGGAGCATGGCGTGCAAGGTGCGCTCGACGACCGCGGTCGCTCCCGGCCAGGCGCGTTCCTCGTCGGCGCGCAGGCAGACGGCGAGCAGGGCGGTGAGCGCGTGCACGGTCTCGGTGTCCAGTGCGGGGTGGGACGAGGCGTCCGGACCCAGGGCGCAGAAGGCGGCGTGCAGTTCGACGACGTCGGCCAGCGCGGGTACGGCGCAGCCGTCCCGGCCGTGCGCCGGGCAGGTGAGTCCGTACGCGGGAAGAGCGGCGGGCAGTACCGTTCCGGGCGGCAGCATCGCGAGGAGGGCGCCACCCGCGGGCTCGCCGGGCAGCGGGCCGCGGCGGTCCGGGGTGTCCACGGGAGGCGGGCCGCCGTCCGCACCGCCCGTGGTCAACGCGGCCTCCCGCGCCTCGGCCGCCTCGCAGGCCGCCAGCAGGTCGCCGCCCGCCGCCAGCAGGTCGTCCAGCCTGCGGGCCAGGGGCAGCGGCGTCCGGCGGCTGCCGTGTTCGAGTTTGCTGATGGCGGTGTGGTCGTAGCCGACCCGGGCGCCCACCTGGGCCTGCGTCAGCCCCGCCCGTCTGCGCCACTGGCGCAGCCGGACCCCGAAGGATCTCCATGCCTCCGCGCCACCGGGGCCGGACGGCGCGGGGCCCACGTCCCCGGTCACCGGAACCACCGTCGCGCCTGGTCAAGGGCGCCGCGCGTGCCACGCTCACGGCTCATGTCCCGGAGGATAGCGAGCACTCGCACCCGCTGTCCCCGGGACGGCGGCAAGATGTCCGGTAACAGGCGCGGTGGCCTCCGGTGCCCAGATCCTCCGGCCCGCCACCGGCCGCCTCCGGGCGGCGTCGGGTTGCGGAGGCAACGGCACGTTTCGCGTCCGTCACTCCGTGTGTACGCACCATCATCACCTGAATCGACGCCGCGTCAAGCCTGTGGCCACGGGGGTTGGAAGGCGTACGGAACTCGGTCAATCGCGAGTTGTCCGGCATCAACTCTTGTTCTCAACGACGTCCGAACAAGCGGGTGTTGCACACCTATTGACGCGTGGGGAACCAAGGGAGAAGTATCCCCATCGGTCGGAGAGAGCGCTCTCCGACTTCGTGTCGTGTCCCCGTACCGCGACTCAGGAGACTTCCCCATGTATGCACCCCCCGTGTTCCACAGACCCGTGGCCTCGACCGGAAGAAGACGAACCGGCGTGCTGGCCGCCGTCGCCGGTCTCGTCGTCTCGCTCCTGGCCTTCGTCCCGTCCACCCCGGCGAGCGCCGCACCCTCGCTGCTCTCCCAGGGCAAGACGGTCACCGCCTCCAGCCAGGAGAACTACGGCACCCCCGCCACCTCCGCCGTGGACGGCGACAACGGCACCCGCTGGTCGAGCGCCGCCTCCGACCCCCAGTGGATCGAGGTCGACCTGGGCTCCGCCGCCTCGGTCAGCCAGATCGCGCTCAGGTGGGAAACCGCCTACGCCAAGAGCTACAGGATCGAGTTCTCCACGGACGACAGCACCTGGAGCACCGCCTACTCGACCACCACCGGCCCCGGCGGAAACGAGACCCTGAACATCTCCGGCACCGCCCGCTACGTCCGGCTGACCGGCACCGCGCGAGCCACCCAGTACGGCTACTCGCTCTGGGAGTTCCAGGTCTTCGGCACCACCGGGAGCGACCCGGGCGGCCCGCAGATCCCCGGCGGCGGCGACCTCGGCCCCAACGTCCTGGTCTTCGATCCCTCGACGCCCAACATCCAGGCCAAGGTCGACGAGGTGTTCAAGCAGCAGGAGTCGGCGCAGTTCGGCACCGGCCGCTACGCGCTGATGTTCAAGCCGGGCACGTACAACAACCTCAACGCGCAGATCGGGTTCTACACCTCGATCGCCGGGCTCGGCCTCAAGCCGGACGACACCACGTTCAACGGTGATGTGACCGTCGACGCGGGCTGGTTCGACGGGAACGCCACGCAGAACTTCTGGCGCTCGGCGGAGAACCTGGCGCTCAACCCGGTGAACGGCACCGACCGCTGGGCCGTCTCGCAGGCCGCCCCGTTCCGCCGGATGCACGTCAAGGGCGGACTCAACCTCGCACCGAACGGCTACGGCTGGGCGAGCGGCGGGTACATCGCCGACAGCAAGATCGACGGCCAGGTCGGCCCGTACTCGCAGCAGCAGTGGTACACCCGCGACAGCTCGATCGGCGGCTGGGGCAACGGCGTCTGGAACATGACGTTCTCCGGCGTCGAGGGCGCCCCCGCCCAGAGCTTCCCGGAACCGCCGTACACCACACTGGAGAACACCCCGGTCTCCCGCGAGAAGCCGTTCCTCTACCTCGACGGCAACGACTACAAGGTGTTCGTCCCCGCCAAGCGCACCAACGCACGCGGCGTCTCGTGGAACGGCACTCCGCAGGGCGAGTCCATCCCGCTGAGCCAGTTCTACGTGGTCAAGCCCGGTGCCTCGGCCGAGACCATCAACGCGGCGGTGCAGCAGGGTCTGCACCTGCTGTTCACGCCCGGCATCTACCACGTGAACCAGACCATCAACATCGACCGCGCCAACACGGTCGTGCTGGGCCTGGGCCTGGCCACGATCATCCCGGACAACGGGGTCACGGCGATCAAGGTCGGTGACGTGGACGGCGTGAAGCTCGCCGGCCTGCTCGTCGACGCCGGTCCGCAGAACTCCCAGGTCCTGGTCCAGGTCGGCCCCGACGGCGCCTCGGCCGACCACTCGGCGAACCCGACCACCGTCCAGGACGTGTTCGTCCGGGTCGGCGGCGCGGGAGCCGGCAAGGCCACCACCGGCATGGTGATCAACAGCAACGACACGATCATCGACCACACCTGGCTGTGGCGCGCGGACCACGGCGAGGGCGTCGGCTGGGACACCAACCGCTCCGACTACGGCCTCCAGGTCAACGGCGACGACGTCCTGGCGACCGGACTGTTCGTCGAGCACTTCAACAAGTACGACGTGCGCTGGTCCGGCGAGAGGGGCAAGACGATCTTCTTCCAGAACGAGAAGGCGTACGACGCTCCCAACCAGGCCGCCATCCAGAACGGCGGCACCAAGGGCTACGCGGCCTACAAGGTCGACGACTCCGTGACCACCCACGAAGGCTGGGGCCTCGGCAGCTACTGCTACTTCAACGTGGACCCCACGATCCGCCAGGACCACGGCTTCGAAGCACCGGTGAAGCCCGGAGTGAAGTTCCACGACCTGCTCGTCGTCTCCCTCGGCGGCCAGGGCCAGTACGAACACGTCATCAACAACACCGGATCACCCACGTCGGGGACATCCACCGTCCCGTCACAGGTGGTGTCCTTCCCGTGACACCCCTCATGAGATGAACGAACGGCGCGGGGTCCGGCAGCCACTGCCGGGCCCCGCGTCGCCGCCGTCACGGCCCTATCCGGGTGGCGGCTCCGGCTCGTCCAGCGTCTGCTCGGACCAGATCACCTTGCCGCGTTCGGTGTAGCGGGTGCCCCAGCGCTCGGCGAACTGGGCGACGAGGAACAGCCCCCGCCCGCCCTCGTCGGTCGTCGCCGCGTAGCGCAGATGCGGCGAGGTGCTGCTGCAGTCCGACACCTCGCAGATCAGGGCCCGGTCGTACAGCAGCCGCACGGTGATCGGCTCGGTGCCGTAGCGGATGGCGTTGGTGACCAGCTCGCTGAGGATCAGTTCGGTGACGAACCCCTCCTCGTCGAGTCCGTGGTCGGCGAGCCACCGGGTGGCCTCCTTGCGGACGCCCGAGACGGCCGAGGCGTCGGGGGCCACCTCCCACTGCACGCGCCGGGCCGGGTCCAGGGTGCGGGTACGGGCCACCAGCAGAGCGACGTCGTCGCCCGGACGGTTGGGCAGCATGGCCTCCAGCACGTCGTCGCAGGTCTCCTCGGGCGTCCGTTCGCGATCGGCCAGGGCCCGGCGCAGCCGCTCCAGGCCGTCGTCGATGTCCCGGTCGCGGCGCTCGATCAGCCCGTCCGTGTACATGACCAGACGGCTCCCCTCCGGCACCTCCAGCTCGACCGTCTCGAAGGGCATCCCGCCGATCCCGAGGGGCAGACCGGGCGGAATCTCGGGGAACTCGACGGTGCCGTCGGGCAGCACGAGGGCGGGCCCTGGGTGGCCGGCCCGAGCCACCGAGCAGCGCCCGGTGACCGCGTCGTAGATCGCGTACAGGCAGGTGGCCCCGGTGACCGCCACGCCGCCGTCGGTCTGCTCGTCCTGGTCGATCCGGACGACGAGTTCGTCGAGGTGGCCGAGGAGTTCGTCGGGGGGCAGGTCCAGCGTGGAGAAGTTGTGCACCGTGGTGCGCAGCCGGCCCATGGTGGCCGCGGCGTGCAGACCGTGTCCGACCACATCGCCGACGACCAGGGCGACGCGTGCGCCGGACAGCGGGATGACATCGAACCAGTCCCCGCCCACCCCGGCCTGCGCCGGCAGGTAGCGGAAGGCGACGTCCAGGGCGTTCTGCTCGGGCACACCGCGCGGGAGCAGGCTGCGCTGCAGGGTCACAGCCATCTCGTGCTCGCGGGTGTAGCGGCGGGCGTTGTCGACGCTGACGGCCGCGCGGGCCACCAGTTCCTCCGCGAAGGACAGGTCATCGGCGCCGAAGGGCTCCTCGTTCTCCGCGCGCCAGAAGTTGGCCATGCCGAGGATGACACCGCGCGCGTGCAGCGGTACGGAGAGCAGCGAGTGGAATCCGTGTTCCAGGATTCTCGCGGCCTGCTCGGGGTCGGCCTGCCGCCACTGCTCGGACGTGGCCAGGTCGGGCACCATCCAGGTGTGGCCGCCGCTGCTGCCGATGGCCTCGGGGACGGTGGGCACGAATCCGATGACGCGGCCGAGCGGGTAGAGGGGGTGGTCCGTGCCGGTGCCGGAGATGGCGGTGCGGCGTACCCGTATCACGTTGCCGGAGGGTGGCTCCGGTTCCGCTCCGCGCAGCACCGCGTCGGCGAGGTCGACCGTCGCGCAGTCCGCGAATCCGGGGGCGGCGACCTCAGCGAGCTCCCGTGCGGTCGTCGCGACGTCGAGGGTGGTGCCGATCCGGGCGCCGGCGCGGTACAGGAGCGTCAGACGCTCCCGTACGGTCTCCGCCCGGCCGGTGACGGCGCGCAGCTCGGTGGTGTCCCGCAGGGTCGCCACGACGCCGGGTGGCCCGCCGCGGTCCCCCGTGGGACGGAGGTTGACGGCCAGCAGCCGGTTCCCGGCCGGCCGCACCTCGTCCGTGGCGACCCGGCCGGAGGCCAGCAGTTCGGCGGTACGCGGCTCCAGCCCCAGGTCGGTGACGGAGCGCCCCTCGGCGTCGGCGGGCAGCCCCAGGAGTCTTCGGGCCTCGTCGTTGGCCAGCAGCAGCCGGTGTTCGGGGCCGATGATGAGGACCCCTTCGCGGACCGCGTGCAACACCGCGTCGTGGTGCTCGTACATTCGTGTCATCTCGGCCGGGCCCAGGCCGCGCGTCTGGCGTCCCAGCCGTCGGCTCACCAGGGCCGCACCGCCCGTCGTGAGGGCGAGGGCCACCACCGCGGCGCCGATGGCGAACGGGATGCTGGGGTCGGCCAGCTTGTTCACGGTCTCGACCTTGATGGCCACGGACACCAGTCCGGCGGGCGTGCCGTCGGGCCGTGGCACGGGCACCACCGAGACGACGGCGCGGCCGCGGCTGCCCGTGTAGGTCCGGGTGAACCCGTGCCCGTTCAGGGCCTCCTTGTACCGCGGATCGATCTGTGTCCCGATCCGCTGCAGGTCAGGGTCGGTGTAGCGGACTCCGTCGGTCCCGGTCACGACGATGTACTCGACGCCGGTCTCCATCCGGGTCTGTTCCGCGAACGGCTGGAGCACCGAGGTGGGCTCCGGGCCGTCCAGTGCGGCGACCATCCCCGGGGCGTGGGCGAACGCCTCCGCGACGCTCAGCGAACGGGCTCGGGCCTCGTCCATGCTGTCGCGCCTGCCCTGAAGCACCAGCGAGACGATCGCGGCGGCGATGAGCAGCACGACGATGCCCAGCATCAGGATGAAGACCTGGCCGGCCACGGTGCGAAAGCTGAAGAGGGCGCGCAGCCGGTTCCCCGGTGAGGACTGTTTCGCGTCCGGGCCCGAGGGCGCGGGTCGGTCACCACCCGGGCGTCCGCCATCGTGCCGATGCGGCCGCCGGGCGGAGCGGTGAAACCACGCCCGGAACCGACCTGTACCACACACATCTTTAGGTTTAACACGGATTGCCGGGGTCGGAATGCGGAGCGGGCCTCCTGTGCGGGAGCGGACTGCCCGCTCCGACCGGGCGGAGGCGCTCCGACCGGGCGACGCGGCTCCCGCCGGTGCGCGCCCGTGCCCCGGTGCCGGCGGCGGCGGCCGGGCATGATCCGGTGATGGTGCCTGCGCTCCTGACCAAGGCGGTCGAACTGCTGCTCGGCCGGGAAGGCCGTCCGCTCCATCTCAAGGCGGTGGGCTGGGCGACGGTGATCCTCGCCCTGACCCTGCTCGTCGGCTCCTGGGCGGTGCTCATGGCGGAACGGCACGCCGGAGGTATCCCCGGGCGCTGTGGTGGTCGGTGGAGACCGCGACGACCGTCGGGTACGGCGACTTCTACCCGCTGACCCTGTGGGGCCGGATCGTCGCGGTCGTGGTGATGGGCGTGGGCATCACCACCTACGGAATGGTCACGGCGGCCCTCGCCACCCGGTTCGTGGGGCACGAGCAGCAACGCCGTCACCGGCTCGCCGCGGCTGAGCAGACCGCGCACCATGTCCGGGAGGAGACCGCCCAGGTCCTGCACGAGCGCTTCGACCGGATCGAGCGGCTGCTCGCCGACGCGGGCCACGGACCGCCGCGGTAGGCGGGGAGCTTCACGGAACACGATCACCGGCCCGCAGGGGTGTGAACGGCGTGGCTCCGGGCATAGGTCGGGTGACCGACAGGAGGTGGTGGCAGTGGGCCGCATCAGGGTTGTCAGACGTCCCCAGCTCCCGTCCCGGCCGCCACCGCTCGATCTGCGTACTCCGTCGGGGCGTCCGCTGCCGTACTGACTCCGTCTTCGCCCTCCGTCGCCTTCGGGGCCGCACTCCGCGGCCCCGATCCGCGTTGCGGCCGCTGGGCCGGAGGAACCGGAAGCCCACACACCTCGCACTCATGATCGCCCTGCCGCCGAGCGGCGCGAACCGGCAGGATGTCGGTGTACACGGCCGCCTTCCCCGGGCGGCTCCGGCCGTCCCAGGAAAGGGCTCCCGATGCGGGAAGCGCGCGCAGAACAGTCCCCGCCGGACAAGGAGCCCCACGGCCGGTCCGAGGAGGCCCAGGTGATCGTGGTGGGGGCGGGACCGGCCGGCTCGTCCGCGGCCTTCCACCTCGCCCGAGCGGGCGTTGACGTGCTGCTTCTGGAGAAGTCGGGCTTCCCCCGGGAGAAGGTGTGCGGGGACGGCCTGACGCCGCGTGCGGTGCACCAGCTCATCCGGATGGGCGTCGACATCGACGCACCGGGCTGGACGCGGTCGCGCGGGATGCGCTGGGTGACCGGCGACCGGCAGGTGCAGATCGACTGGCCCGCGCTGGGCGGCTACCCGGACTTCGGGCTCACCCGCAGCCGCCACGACTTCGACGACATCCTGGCCCGCCATGCCGTCGCCGCCGGGGCCCGGCT
The DNA here is from genome assembly GCF_040655445.1 of Streptomyces sp. NPDC050423. Lineage (NCBI taxonomy): Bacteria > Bacillati > Actinomycetota > Actinomycetes > Kitasatosporales > Streptomycetaceae > Streptomyces > Streptomyces sp. NPDC050423. Next base: position 3,939 of record NZ_JBFAJY010000036.1, on the reverse strand, counting down.
GCGCACCGGTGTGAAGGTGACGGAGCCGGTGACCGACCGGGCCGGACGGATCACCGGCGTGAACGCGGTGTCGGGGACGGCGGATCCGGTGGTGCACCGGGCGCCGGTCGTCATCGCCGCCGACGGCGCCTCCGCCCGGCTGGCTCTCGCGATGGGGCTGCAGCGGGACACGAAGCGCCAGATCGCGACGGCGGCCCGTCGCTACTACCGCAGCCCCGAGCGTTCCCGGGAGGAGTTCCTGGAGCTCTGGGCCGACCTCCGCTTCCCCAGGAGCGACCGCTTCCTGCCGGGGTACGGCTGGATCTTCCCGATGGGGGACGGCCGCGTCAACGTGGGACTCGGAGCGATTCCCCACCGGCGCCACGGCAAGCCCGATCTGCGGGCCACCCTGGACCAGTGGCTGGCCCGCACACCGCCCGAGTGGGGGCTGCGTGAGGAGAACGCCGAGGGGCCCGTCCGCAGCGCCGCGCTGCCGCTGGGCCTCAACCGTCATCCGCTGTACACCCGGGGCCTCCTGCTGGTCGGCGACTCCGGCGGCATGATCAGTCCGTGGAACGGTGAGGGCATCGGCCAGGCGCTGGAGGCCGGTGAGGTCGCGGCCGAGAGCGCCGCGCTGGCGCTGGCCATGCCCCCGGGCCCGCGGCGGGAGCGGGCGCTGCACCACTACCCGGTCGAGATGAACCGGCGCTGGGGGCGCTACTACCGGCTCGGCAACACGGCCGCCGATCTCGTCTTCAGCCGGTCGGGGTTCCAGCCCGTCCTGAACCGGTACGTGATGGGCTCGCCGTTCCTGCTCAACACGCTGGCCCGGCTGCTCAGCAATCTGACGGACAACCCCTCGCGCGATGTGATCGACCATGTCCTCAACACCGCGGTACGCCTCGTTCCGGCCCCGAACCCACGCCGGCGCTGAGAGGGCCGCCGGGCAGGCTCAAGCCCGAACCGGCCGGGGCGCATCCGGTCACCGACCGCGCCCGAGCCGTTCACGGGGTGCGAGCAGCCTTGCCGTCCGTGTCGTTCCAGCGGGCGGCGAGCAGCAGGGCGATGTCGTCGGGCCGGTCCGGTGCCTGTCTGGCCCGCCCGATCACGTGGTCCGCCATATCGGCCAGCGGGGCCGGGCCGAATTCGGCGATCGTGCGGCGCAGCCGCTCGACGCCCACGTCGATGTCCGTGCCCGACTGCTCGACCATGCCGTCGGTGTACAGGGCGAGCATCGCGCCGGGGGCCAGGTGCAGTTCCCTGACGGGGTAGGACGCTTCGGGGTCGACGCCGAGCACGACCCCGCCCGGCAGGTCCAGGACCTCGGCCGTGCCGTCCGGGTGGCGCAGTACGGGCTGGGGGTGTCCGGCCCGCACGGCGTGCGCGATACCGGTGGCCGGGTCCAGGACGATGTAGCAGCAGCTGGCGAACTGGCCGGGGTCGAGGTCGATGAGGAGCCGGTTGGTACCGCTCATCACCTCCTGCGGGTCGTGTCCGCTGAGCGCGAAGGCCCGTACGGCACTGCGCAGTTGGCCCATGGTCGCGGCGGCCGCGACACCGTGTCCCTGGACGTCCCCGATGACCAGGGCCAGCCGCTCGCCCGTCTCGATGACGTCGTACCAGTCGCCGCCGACGTCCATGCCCTGGGTGCCCGCGAGGTAGCGGCCTGCGGTGTCGACGCCGTCGATGACGGGCAGCCGGTGCGGCAGCAGGACGTCCTGGAGTCCGCGGGCGAGGGCGGCCTCTACGTCGTACCGCTGGGCCCGTTGCAGTGCCTGGGCGATGAGGCCGGCCAGCGCGGTCAGGATCGTGCGCTCCTCGGGGCTGAAACCGCGCGGCTGGTCGAAGCCGAGGATGCACGAGCCGACGTGCTGCCCGGAGGCGATCAGCGGCAGGAAGGCGCGGGCGCCGACATCGGTGTCCATGGGGATGCCGGGGTAGGCGGCGCCCAGATGCTGCATGGACTCGAAGAAGATGGGGCGGCCGGAGGTGAGTGTCTCCACGCCGGGGATGCGGGCGTCCAGGCCGACGCCGTCGAACCCGTCCAGGAAGCCCTTGGGGAAGCCCGTCTCCCACTCCAGGTAGAGGCGGCCCTCCTTGAGCAGGTAGATCGCGAGCTGTCTGCCGCCGAAGGCGGGCAGCAGTTCCTCGGTGACCACGGCGGACACCTGCCGGGCCGTGACGGCCTCGGTCAGCGCGATCGCCAGTGCGACCGGCCGGTAGAGCGCGGCGGAACGGTCCGCGGGGGAACCGAGGCCCAGCCCGGGTGAGGCCACGGACCCCGTCGTGTAGGAGGGCTCCTCGGTGGGGGTGAGTACGGCCGTCAGCCCTTCGTGGCCCGGGTACAGGGAGATCGCGAGCCAGGGGGGAGGGTTGCGCCGGGCGAGGAAGTGGACCGGGTCGTCGGAGATCATCGCGGCCCGGTAGTGGTCCTCGTAGGCCGCGTTCGCGAACCACGGGAGGACTTCCCAGAGCACCCGCCCGACCAGCTCGGTCCTGGCATGGCCGAGGAGCTGCTCGGCCAGGTCGTTGAGGTAGGTGATCCGGCCGAAGCGGTCCAGCGAGAAGATCCCCCGCGGCAGCCGGTCGGCCGCCTCGGGGACGACCGGGCCGATGCCGAGGTCCACCAGGAAGCCGGTCAGATGGCTCGCCGCACCGACCTCGGGCCCGGCTCCGCTGTCCCGGCGGCCCGAGACCTCCAGCAGGTGTGAGCGGCCGTCGGGGCCGCGCAGTCGCATCCTGCGTACGACGGGCCCGCCCGACCCCGCCGCCTGGCGGGCCAGGGCCCACAGTCCGTAGACGTCCTCCGGAGCCAGTTGCGCGGCCAGTGCGTCGATCGTGCCCGGGAACTCGGCGGGTCCGGTGCCGAGGATCGCGCACAGCTCGTCGTCGGCGCCGACGACGCCGGTGGCCAGGTCCCAGTCGAAGCGGCCGATCCGTACGGGCGGCGAGCTGCCGGCGGGCAGTTGCACGGGGAGCGGTTCCTCGTCCCAGCACGGTTTCGCGCCACCGGACTCCAGCTCCGTCAGTGCGGTGCCCAGCCGTTCGGCGACGCCCCGCAGTCTGCGCCGTTCGGCGATTCCCACCGGCTTGCCCGGGGTCGCCGCGCAGAGCACCGTCAGGACCCCGACCGGTTCGCCGCCGCTGACGACCGGCATGTACAGGGAGCCGAACGGGAACGGCAGGCCCGCCATCAGCTGCGGGTAGCGGCGCATGGCCTCCTCGGCGTCGGAGAGATGCACCGCCCGGCCCGTACGGAAGGCGTCCGCCACCGGGAACGGGCGGTTCACATGCATCCGCCACCAGGGACGGAAGAGCGGTCCGGGCAGCCCCGCCAGTACCGCCAGCCGCAGCAGCCCCGGTGTGAGGGAGCGCAGATAGACGCCGCCCGCCTGTCCGCCCGCGGCCTCGACCCCGCTCACGACGGCCTGGGCGAGCACCAGCGACAGTTCGTCCGGCGCCCGGCCGCCCTTGAGCCTCTCGGGCACACTGCCGCCCTCGCCGAGCGGAGTACCCCGGGCCGCGCCGTACCAGGTCACTCACACAGCATGCTCCCGCCCAGCCGTGCTCCGCACGTCAGACAGAGAGACCCTTATGGCAACAAATGCACCGTTTACACTTGTATGCGAGTCTGAAAGGCGGCCCATCGTCCTACATCCGCACAGGAGGCACGATCATGGGCAAGAAGCAGAGCCGGCACAACCGTGGTGCCCGCAGCGGCGGCCACGAGCAGTCCGCGACCACTGCGGAATCCAAGGAGCAGACGAGCACGGCTCCCGCACCCGAAGGGGTGAAGGCGGTCTCGGAGCAGGTCTCGCACAGGCGGGAGCTGTGCGCCGCCTGCGCAGTTGGCGTGCGGCCTCCTCGCCGGATGAGTTTCGCGCTCTTCGCCGCCGGTGTCGCGACCTTCGCACTCCTCTACTCCACCCAGGCCCTGCTGCCCGCCGTCTCCGCCTCCTT
>NZ_JBFAJY010000035.1:0-92831 GCF_040655445.1 Streptomyces sp. NPDC050423 | reverse complement strand
CGAGAACGACACCTCCAGCACCTCCACCACACCCGCACCCGAAACCGGCTCCACCGGCGCCGAGTTCGGCTTCACCGTGATCACCGGCGTACCCCTCGAAACACGCGACCTCGTCGTGAACGACGCCGCGAAAGCCGACTGCGTCACCACCGGACCCCCCTCACCCGCCTCCAGATCAGTCGCGTCCGTAATGATCCCCGAACCGATCCGCAACGCCAGCCGCGCAGCGATCTCCTTGCCCTCCGCCGACGACGCCACCAGCACCGCCACCGGCGACACCACCCCACACGCCGCCTCCAGCGCATCCACCTTCGGCACCACCAGATAATCCGCGTACTCCGACGCCTCCGACGTCAGCACCCGCACCGCACCATGCCCGGCCAGCACACCAGCCGTCCCACCCGCACCCACACCCAACGCCACCGCGACCGGCTCACCGATCCGACGCGCCAACGTCAACAACTCCAACGTCGGCTTACCGACCGCACCATCCACATGATCGACAAAAACAAGAACTTCAGCCATGGAACTTCAATCTCCTACAGATCGAAACGGAACAACCAGGAACCAGGAAACGAACGGGATCAGATGAACTTCTGACCGGCCAGGAACTCAGCCAACGCCCTACCGCCCTCACCCTCGTCCTTCACGATCGTGCCCGCCGTACGCGCCGGACGCTGCGCCGCCGAATCCACCACCGACCACGCACCCGCCAGACCCACCTCGTCCGCCCCGATCCCCAGATCATCCAGATCCAGCGACACCACCGGCTTCTTTTTCGCCGCCATGATCCCCTTGAACGACGGGTAACGCGCCTCACCCGACTGATCGGTCACCGACACCACCGCCGGCAACGACGCCTCCAGCCACTCCGACGCCGCGTCACCATCCCGACGCCCCGTCACCACACCACCCTCGACCCTCACCTCGGACAGCAACGTCACCTGCGGCACACCCAGCCGCTCCGCCAGCAACGCCGGAACCACACCCATCGTGCCGTCCGTCGACGCCATCCCCGAGATCACCAGGTCATAACCCGTCTTCTCGACCGCCTTCGCCAGCACCAACGACGTACCGACCGCATCCGTACCGTGCAGATCATCGTCCTCGACGTGAACAGCCTTGTCCGCACCCATCGACAACGCCTTGCGCAACGCGTCCTTGGCATCCTCCGGACCCACCGTCAACACGGTGACCTCCGCACCATCCACCTCGCCCGCGATCTGCAACGCCTGCTCGACCGCGTACTCATCCAGCTCCGACAACAGACCGTCGACATCCTCACGATCCAACGTCAGGTCATCGGCGAAATGCCGGTCACCGGTCGCGTCGGGCACGTACTTCACACAGACAACGATCCTCAAGCTCACGCCGGCTCTCCTCACTGATGCGGTTCGTATGCCGACCCTATGGCACTCAGTACCCTGAGTAAAGGTACCAAGTGCCGGATATCCGCTTCTGGTGCTACGTTTCCGCCATGACTGAGGACCGTGGACCAGCCAAGAAGCCGCCGATGCGTGACGTGCTTGCCGAGGCGGCCTTCGGGCTCTTCATGGAGCGCGGGTTCGAGCGGACCACGGTGGACGACATCGTCGCCAGGGCGGGAGTGGGGCGGCGTTCGTTCTTCCGCTACTTCCCGTCGAAGGAGGACGCGGTCTTCCCCGATCACGAGCGTTGCCTCGCGGACATGACCGAGTTCCTGGAGGCCGCCGGTGACGGCGATCCGGTGGACACGGTGTGCGACGCGGCCCGGCTCGTGCTGCGGATGTACGCCGTGAACCCGGAGTTCTCCGTGCAGCGTTACCGGCTCACCCGGGAGGTGCCCGGTCTGCGTACCTACGAACTCTCCGTCGTGCGCCGCTACGAGCGGACCCTCGCCGGGTATCTGGAGCGGCGCGGCGCCGGCACCCGGGACGCCGCGCTCCGTGCCGAGGTGATCGCCGCCTCGGTGGTCGCGGCGCACAACAACGGTCTCCGGTCCTGGCTGCGTTCGGGCGGTGAGGGTGATGCCGGGGCCGAGGTGGACCGGGCGCTCGAACTCGTACGCACGGTGTGGGGCCGGGCGGCCGGGCCACCTGCCGTGAGCGCCCGCGAGGACGAGGTGATCGTGATGGTCGCGGCGAAGGGCGCCCCCATGTGGCGCGTGGTGCAGCGCATTGAATCGGCTCTCGGCAAGGATTGAGCCGCCGGAAGGATCGAGCCGCCGGAAGGATCGAGCCGCCGGAGGGATCGAGCCGCCGGTCGGAGGCAACTTTCGGTACTCAGTACCTTTACGTGCTGGCACTAAGTGCCATACGGTGCCGGTGTGCCCGTCGCCGTAGGTGCGGCGCACCGAGTCGAGCGCGGGAGGCCGAGACGTGTTCAGTACCGGAACCGATGTGGGGCGGACGGCCGGCGACGCGGCGGAGCCCCACACCGTGGCGGGGCTGGTCTACCAGGTGTGCCGATGGTGCGGCACCGCCTCCTTCCGTAAACTGCTGTGTCCCGCCTGCGCGTCGAGCGACCTCGAACCCGAACGCAGCGATGGTCACGGCGTCGTCGTGCGGTCCAGTGTGGTGAACCGCTACTCGCGGGTCATGCGGAACGAGTCCCTGGTCCGCTTCCCCGAAGGCTTCGTGTACCGGTGCCGGATCGTGGGCGCGGCACCCCACCTCGTGAGTGTCGGCGACCGGGTCCGGCCCGTCGACGGCACGACCTCCGAGGCGGGTGAGGTGGTCCTCGAACTGTGCGATCCGCCCCTCACGGCCAACTGGTACTGACGCATCGCGGCCAGGGCCGAGGGCCGGCCGTGGAGCAAGTGAGCCCCTCCGGGCCGCCGGGGCGATCCGTGACCGGATCCACCCGGCCGAACGGGCGCTGAGCTGCGTCCGGCTGCTCGAACAACGGCGGTCGATGAACCCGCTGGCCCAGGCCGTTGACCACACGACCCCAGTCGACGAAGGGCCTCGTCAGCCGGCGGGCCAACGCATGCCCGCCCCTTCCGGGAGCGTCGTCGTCTCACCCCTCGCTCGACTCGTTCTCCCCGCCCGACGCCCCCATGTGTCCGAAATGTTCCCGAAAGGGCGTCGAGCGCGCCGTCCGGACGTCCCTCGAACGGCGGTCCGCGACCGAAGCGCCGGCGTGTCGCGCTCCGCTGGATGCATACTTGAAGTATTTGAAGCTCAAGTCAAAGAACTTAAGCTTTGTTCATTGACGACTTAAAAAAACTCAATGTAAAAATGAACGTGAGCGCATCACTGAGTGTGGGGAGCCGAGGGTGGACTGGCAGGAACTGACGGACCTGACGCAGGGGCGGCCGTTCGTGGTCGAGCGGGTCCGGCTCGCGGACAACGGCGTCGCGGTCGAGGGGCAGTTCGAGCCCCCGCAGCTGGCGCAGCTCGGCGTCGACGACCAGGTGTTCGTTGCCGCGTTCGTGCGGTCGCACGGTTCGATCAAGGAGATGGAGCGGATCTTCGGGGTGAGCTACCCGACGATCAAGTCCCGGCTGAAGCGGATCGCCGAAGCCCTCGATTTCGTCGACACCGACCCGGCGCCCGCCGGCGCCGACGTCGTTGACCGTCTGCAGCGGGGTGAGATCAGCGCCGAGGAGGCGCTGGCCGAGCTGGAGAGGCCCCGGTGATCCCGCAGTTGGTGACGGTGCGCTACCGCCGTTCCGACGGCCGTCGGCGACGGCTGTACGCCCCCGTCCTGCCGCTGGCCGTTGTGCTGTCACCTCTGCTGCTGCTCGCCGTGTCGGCCGGACTGGTCGCCTGCCTCGTCTTCCGGGTGAGTCCGGTGGGCGCGCTGTGCACTGCCTGGCGACTCCTGTGGGCCCTGCCCGGCACCCGGTTCGAGATGGAGCAGGGCCCGACGGCCGTGCTGATAAGCGTCAGATGAATCAGAAGGGGAGAACGATGATGAACGAGCAACGCCGCCAGATCCTGCAGATGCTGGCCGACGGCAAGGTCACCGCCGACGAGGCCGAGCGGCTGATCGACGCTCTCGAACGCCAACAGCCCGAGACCTTGCAGGGGGCCGCGCCCCGCCCGAAGTCGCGGCCCAAGTACCTGCGTCTGGTGGTGAACTCGGAGGACGGCGGCGGCGACGGGCCGAGCCGGGTCAACATTCAGATCCCGCTGCAGCTGCTGCGCGCAGGGGTCCGGATCGCGAGCCTCCTCCCGCCGCAGGCGCTCACCAAGGTCAACGCGGAGCTGAACAGGTCAGGGGTACCGATCGACCTCACCGAACTCAAGCCGCAGCACCTCGAGGACCTCATCGAGCACCTCGACGAGGTCACCGTCGATGTCGACGACCCCAGCGGAAAGGTGCAGGTGTTCTGCGAGTAACACCGCCACGGCCCAGGGCGCCGCTCGGGCGCAGCCTGCCCCGCGCCCGCCGGGGCACCGAATCGTGGCGTGTGCTGTTGTGGTGGCGCTGCTACCGCTTGAGGTGACGGCTGCGGAAGGGCATCCTGATGGGATTGTCGGCGGCCCAGTACTCGAGGCGCACCGACGGGCGCTCGTCCCCGAGCCCCCGGAGGGCAGCGCGAAGGAGGGGACGATGAAGTGGCTTGGCCAGTGGATCCACAACGCTGATGACCAGACCGCGGACTGGATGTCGAAGACGGACACGCCCGAGACCCGAAAGCGCATCCGACGGTGGTCGCGGATGGAGACGATCGGCGTGATGGCGGTGCTGGCCAGTATCCCGCTGCTCCTCCTCGCTCCGTTCGCCACACTCGCGTTGGCGATCTGGTTCGACGTTGCCGGCATCGATCGCACGGACGTGTACTGGTGGCTGTGGGGCACTGCCGCCGGGGTGCCGCTCGGCGGAGGCATCCTCATGGCCATAAGCAGTGATAAGCGCCTCGAGGCATGCTTCGCGGACGGGTATGTGTCGACAGGCCGCGTCGACAGGGTGATCGAGTGCCCCGGCGGCGGCGACGACCCTGCGTCGTACGAGTTGAGGGTCAGCGCAGAGCTGCCCGACGGAGTCGTCCTGCGCCGGAAGGTGTACCGGGACGGAAACAACCCTCGTCGGCGGCTCGGAGGACCGATCCGCTTCCGTCACAACACCCTCGATCCTGACGACGTGCACGACGTTCTGTTCGATGGGTTCTCCGGCGCGGACGCGAATGTGGCGTGATCATGCGCCTGCCGGAGCGCAGAGAGTCTGGGAGACTCGTCGGGGCCGGACGGGCGCTGGGCCCGACGGGCGCTGGGCCCGACGGGCGCTCCGCTTCCGCCACAACACATCCGACCCCGACGACGAACACGACGTGCTCTTCGACGGATGCCCCGACGACAGGACGGAGAACCGTCGATGACCTTCGGACGCCCCGGCAAACCGGCCCGCCCAACAGAGGAACCATTCGCCGAAGGGCATCTGGCCGTCGGCGTGATCGAGGACTCGATCGAAGACGGCCCCAGCGAGGTACAAGGCCCCGACACGCTCATCATCAGCGCCGACGTGTCGGGACACGGCGTTCTCCGCCGGAGGGTGACCTGCCCGCTGTCGGTACCCGGCCGTGGACGCGGCCTGGTCGGACAGGCCGTCGGACTCCGACACAACACCCACGACCCCGACGACATGGACGACGTGCTTGTCGTCCGGTGGCCGGTCGAGGTCAGGAGGGCCCTGGAACCGTTTCGTCCCGAGGGCCCCGGGGCGGGACGCGCACGGGCATGGAGGCTTCTCGCTCAGTGCAGTGCGCTCGTCACGGTGGGAGGCATCCTGCTGACCACGGTGACGCTCATCGGCTTGGTGTTCACCGCCGGCGATCTGTTCGCCGAACTCCCGGTATGGTTCCGGCCCGGCGCGGCGCTCGCCGCGAGTGCGGGCGCCGCGGTGCTGGGGCCGTTCGCGTTCGCCTTCTGCGATTCCCGCAAGACAGCGGCTCTGTCCCGCTCCCGCGCATGAACCCCACCCCTTCGTCAACTCCCCGTTCGTGATCCTGGACGGTGCCCTGCCGCCGATCGACCGGATCGCCGCCGACACCCCGTACTACTCGGGTAAACACAAGCGTCACGGCAATGAAGACCTGGCGCCGCATACAGAAACTCCGCTGCAGCACCAACCGCGTCACAACGATCGTCCAGGCCGTCCTCGTCCTTCACCACGCGTCAGCGTGCGGTTGGAAAAGGCTCAGTGGCTACCGATCCGCCGGCCCGATCCGGATGACGTGCTTGCCGTGCACGCCGCCGTCCTCAAGCGCCCGGTGCGCGACCGCGACGTCCGCGAGGGGGTGGACGGTGTCCACGACGGGGCGGATCGCGCCGTCCTCCGCGTACCGGGCCACCCGGGCGAGCAGCTCGGTGTGCGGGTTGCCGCTGAAGAAGCGCACCCGCCGGGAGCCGTGGACGGCCGAGGCGAGGAGGTAGGAGAGGGAGGGGAGCAGGTGCTCGATGTCGAAGGCCACGGCCACCATGCGCCCGCCCGGAGCCAGGAGCCGCCGGTAGGCGCGCTGCTCGGTGCCGACCGTGTCCAGGACGACATCGAAGGCGCCCAGTTCGGCGGGGCCGGTCGTCCGGTAGTCGAAGGCCTCGTCGGCGCCCAGGCCGCGGACGAAGTCGAGGTTCTTCGCACCCGCGAGAGCGGTGACATGGGCGCCGAGCACCTTGCCGATCTGTACCGCGACGCTGCCGACCCCGCCGCTCCCGCCGCGCACCAGAAGCCGTTCACCGGGCCGGAGGCCGGACTTGACGGTCAGGGCGGTCAGGCTCGTCGTCCCGCCGGCCAGCAGGGAGACGGCTTGTTCGGGCGTCAGGTTCTCCGGGGCGGGCGAGATGTTCCGCGGGGGGACGGCGACATACTCCGCCGCACTGCCCAGCCGTCGCGGCAGAACGCCCCATACCCGCTCACCCACCCGCACCCCGGCCGCCGACGGGCCCAGGGCGGCGACCTCGCCCGCGAAGTCGATCCCGGTGCGCTTGGGGAAGCGGCGCCCCGTCACCGGCCGTACCTTCCCGGCCCGGCCGTACAGCTCACCGCCGTTGACCCCGACCGCGTGGACGCGGACCAGCACCTCGTCGGGCTTGATGTCCGGCACGGGTACCTGGCCCACGTACAGCACCTCCGGGGGGCCGTACCGGTCGTAGAGGACCGCGCGCATCTCGTTCAAGTTCTCGTCCTGCTCTGTCTCGGGAGCCGTGAGCGGAACAGCCATTTCCGCTTCCTTCTCCTCAAGCTAGCAGCCTAAGTGGATGGCCCCTTCCACTTACCGTAAAGTGAGAGACATGTCTGCTCAGCCCTCTCGGAAGCGCCCCGCACCTGCCGCTGAATCGATGCCGTCCGCATCGTCGGCCGGGCTGCGGGCCGATGCCAGGCACAACCGTGACCGCATCCTCGAAGCCGCCCGGGAGGCCTATGCCGCCCACGGCATCGACGTGCCCGTCACCGCGATCGCCCGCCGGGCCGGCGTCGGGGTCGCCACCCTCTACCGACGCTTCCCCACCCGGGACGCACTCGTCACGGAGGCGTTCTCCGAGCAACTCGCCCTGTGCGTCACGGCCCTCGACGAGGCGCTGCGGGATCCCGATCCCTGGCGCGGCTTCTGCTCCCTCATCGAGAAGGTGTGCGCGATGCAGGCCACCGACCGGGGCTTCACGGCCGCGTTCCTCTCCCGGTTCCCCGACGCCGTCGACTTCGGCGGCCGGCGCGCCTGCGCCGAGGAGGGCATCGTCCAACTGGTCCGGCGCGCCCAGGAGTCGGGGCAGCTCCGCGCCGACTTCGACCCCAGCGACGTCACGCTCCTGCTGCTGGCGAACAACGGTGTCGGCGGAGAGTCCCCGGAGATCTCGGCGGTCGCGTCCCGGCGGCTGACCGGCTACCTGCTCCAGTCCTTCCGGGCCGACCGCGCGACCCCCTTGCCGCCGCCGGCCCCGCTGGAGCTGCGCCGCATCCACCAGCCCCCTCAAGGTCCGTGAGACCGCACGTCGTTAGGCCTCGGCCGTGCCGGGAACCGCTGCGTCGCCAAGTCATCCGATGAACCCCGCGTACCACCCTTCTCCCGGCGAGTTCGCGCCGCTACCATCAGGACGCGAATGGGAGCGCTCCCACATCCGTACCCGCCCTGTACCGCCGTTGTCGGCGGTCTCGTTCGGAGAGGACGTTTCCGTGCGCTCAAGCGCCAGACCCCTGGCCGCCCTGTTGGCGGCACTCACTCTCACCGCCGGGTTGTTCGCCGCCGGCGCTCCGGCATCGGCACGCCCGGCCGAAGTCGCCCACGCCGCCGAAGCATCCGATGTGTCCCTGGCCGCGGACACATACGACTGGAAGAACGTGCGCATCGACGGTGGCGGCTTCGTGCCCGGAATCGTCTTCAACCGGTCGGAGAAGAACCTCGCCTACGCGCGCACCGACATCGGCGGCGCCTACCGCTGGGACCAGTCGGGCAAGCAGTGGACGCCACTGCTCGACTGGGTGGACTGGGACCGCTGGGGCTGGTCCGGGGTGGTGAGCCTGGCCTCCGACTCGGCCGACCCGGACAACGTGTACGCGGCCGTGGGGACGTACACCAACAGCTGGGACCCGACCAACGGCGCCGTCCTGCGTTCCTCGGACCGGGGTGCCGGCTGGAAGGCGAGCACGCTCCCGTTCAAGCTCGGCGGCAACATGCCGGGCCGCGGCATGGGGGAGCGCCTCGCCGTCGATCCGAACAAGAACTCCGTGCTGTACCTGGGCGCGCCCAGCGGCAACGGGCTGTGGCGGTCCACCGATTCGGGCGTGACCTGGTCGGAGGTGACGGCCTTCCCGAACCCCGGCAACTACTCCCAGGACCCCTCCGACACCAGCGGATACGGCAACGACAACCAGGGCGTCGTCTGGGTGACCTTCGACGAGCGCACCGGCAGCGCGGGCAGCGCGACCCAGGACATCTACGTCGGGGTGGCCGACAAGGACAACACCGTCTACCGCTCCACCGACGGCGGGGCCACCTGGTCGCGCATCGCCGGTCAGCCGACCGGATACCTGGCCCACAAGGGCGTGCTCGACTCCTCGGGCGGCTATCTGTATCTGACGCTGAGCGACACCGGCGGCCCCTACGACGGCGGCAAGGGCCGGATCTGGCGGTACGCCACGGCGACCGGTGAGTGGAAGGACGTCAGTCCGGTCGCCGAGGCCGACACGTACTACGGATTCAGCGGGCTGACCGTGGACCGGCAGCAGCCCGGCACCCTGATGGCCACCGCGTACAGCTCCTGGTGGCCGGACACGCAGATCTTCCGCTCCACGGACAGCGGGGCGACCTGGACTCAGGCCTGGGACTACAGCAGTTACCCGGACCGCACCAACCGCTTCACCCAGGACGTCTCCTCCGTGCCCTGGCTCACCTGGGGCGCCAGTCCGGCGCCGCCGGAGACCACGCCCAAGCTGGGCTGGATGACGGAGGCACTGGAGATCGACCCGTTCGACTCCAACCGGATGATGTATGGGACCGGCGCGACGATCTACGGCACCGAGAACCTCAAGAACTGGGACTCCGGCAGCCGGTTCAGGATCACCCCGATGGTGAAGGGGCTGGAGGAGACGGCCGTCAACGACCTGGCGAGCCCGCCCTCGGGAGCCCCGCTGCTCAGCGCGCTCGGTGACGTCGGGGGCTTCCGGCACACCGATCTCGACGCCGTGCCCGACATGATGTTCACCTCGCCGAACCTCACCTCGACCACGAGCCTGGACTTCGCGGAGACGAGCCCCGGCACCGTCGTACGGGTCGGGGACGCGGACGCCGCCCCGCACATCGGCTTCTCCACGGACAACGGGGCCAACTGGTTCCAGGGTTCCGAGCCCTCAGGGGTGACCGGCGGCGGCACGGTGGCAGCGGCGGCCGACGCGAGCGGCTTCGTGTGGAGCCCGGAGGGCGCGGGCGTGCAGCACACCACCGGGTACGGGAGTTCGTGGTCGGCGTCCACCGGGATACCGGCTGGGGCGGCGGTCGAGTCCGACCGGAAGAACCCGAAGAAGTTCTACGGGTACGCGGCCGGAACCTTCTACGTCTCGACGGACGGCGGCGCCACGTTCACCGCGAAGGCGTCGAGCGGCCTGCCCGCCGAGGGCAACGTCCGCTTCAAGGCGGTGCCGGGCACCGAGGGCGACGTGTGGCTCGCGGGCGGCAGCGCGACCGGGGCCTACGGGCTGTGGCACTCCACCGACTCGGGGGCGACGTTCACCAAGCTGTCCGGGGTCGAGCAAGCGGACTCCGTCGGCTTCGGCAAGGCAGCCGCGGGCGCCTCGTACCAGACGCTCTTCATCACGGCGAAGATCGGCGGGGTACGCGGCGTCTTCCGCTCCACGGACGCGGGGACCAGCTGGACCCGGATCAACGACGAAGCGCACCAGTGGGGTTGGATCGGCGCGGCCATCACCGGCGACCCGAGGGTCTACGGGCGGGTGTACGTCTCGACCAACGGGCGCGGAATCATGTACGGGGACTCCTCGGACGGCGACGGTACGGACCCGGGCACCGACCCCGGTACCGACCCGGGGAATCCGCCGGAGGGCGCGGCCTGCTCGGTGACGTACGAGGTCACCACCCAGTGGGCCGACGGCTTCCAGGCCGATGTGACGCTCACCAACACCGGGAGCACGGCCCTGGACGGCTGGCAGCTCGGCTGGACCTTCCCGGGCGGCCAGCGGATCACCCAGATGTGGAACGCGGTCTCCGGTCAGGACGGGGCGAGGGCGACGGCTGCCAACGTCTCGTGGAACGGCAAGGTGGCGGCCGGTGAATCGGCGGGCTTCGGCTTCACCGGCACCCTGTCGGGCGGCAACGGCAACCCGACCGCGTTCGCTCTGGGGGGCGAGGCCTGCACCGAAGGTTGACGCCCGACGCCTGACGCCTGACGCCTGACAGCCGGCATCTGACGGGCAGTGGGTGATGGGCGGTGGGCGGTGGCGGGGCGGAACCGGACCGGGCCGGCGGGTCCGCCCCGCCCCGCCCCGCCCCGTTCCGCCACGTCCACGTTCGCGTCCACGTTCACGCCCCCGTCACCGTCCGCAGGCACGAGCGAGGGCGGGTGAACACGGGCTCACTGGCCCCGTACAGGTTCGTCGGCCATACTGCCCGCCGTGGAGCAGCGCATAGATCCGAACACTCAGCCCGCGTACGCCGCAGGGACAGACCCGGCGTACATCCCTGGTCTCACGGCCCCCCGAGCCACCGGAAAGGCGGACGAGGAGCCGGAGCGGACCGAGGAGCCGGCACCCGAGGACGTCGTGTCCGACGATGCCGTGCCCGACGATGCCGCAGCGGAGGCCGTGTCCGAGGACGCGGAGCCCGACGGCGAGGCCGTCGCCGAGGCGGCGGACGACGAGGAGGAGAACGAGAGCAAGGACGGGGACGGTCCCGCGTTCGAGGTGAGCGACCGCCGCGGCTCGATCACCGCGGACCGTGACGGCATCCGGTTCACGCTGGACGACCAGGAGGCCGACTTCCGCTGGGACGAGATCGGCGCGGTGGAACTGAAGCCGGCCCGGTTCGGCCGCCGGTTCACGATCACGGTCCATATGTCGACCAAGCGTTGGTTCAACGCGGAGGTCGAGGCGGCTGCCAGGAGCAGCCTCAAGGAGTGGACGGAAGGCTTCGACGCGGTCCTGGACGCCTACTTCGAGGAGTCCTGACCGGCAGCTGACCCGGCCGTGCCCGCGCCGCGAAGGGCGTTGAGCACGGGGAAGCCGGCCGCCCGGCGAGGGCGGCCGGCTCCTCGGGACACCGATGCGGTGTGCACGCTGCTCCCGACGGTGTCCGCCGCGGGCTCAGGCGTCGGCCAGCACCACGGAACGCGTCAGGTGGCGCGGGCTGTCCGGGTCCAGGCCGCGGGCGGTGGCGCGGGCGACGGCCAGGCGCTGGACGCGGACCAGCTCGGCCAGCGGGTCGAGCCCGCTCTCGACCCAGTGGGCGCCGGTCGCCAGGACCTGCTCCCGCAGGCCCTCGGGGGCGGTGCCGAACATCCAGGTCGCGGTGCCCGTGGTGGCGATGCTGATGGGGCCGTGGCGGTACTCCATCGCGGCGTACGCCTCCGTCCAGGACAGCGAGGCCTCCTTCATCTTCAGCGCGGCCTCGTTGGCGAGACCGGCCGTCCAGCCGCGGCCGAGGAAGGTGAACTGGGTGCAGTCCAGCAGTCCTTCGGGCAGCGGCTCGGCGAGCGCGGTCTCCGCGTCGCGGACCACGGCGTCGGTGTGCAGACCGAGGTGGGCGCGGAGCAGCGTCAGCAGCGTGGTGGCGAACCGGGTCTGCACGACGGACTGCTCGTCGGCGAAGTCGAGGACCACGACCGCGTCCGCGGACGTCATCACCGGGGTCTCCGGGTCGGCGGTGATGGCCACCGTCGGGGTCACCCCGCGCAGCCGGTCGAGGAGTTCGAGCACCTCGGTCGTGGTGCCGGAGCGGGTGAGGGCGACGACCCGGTCGTAGCGGCGGCCGAACGGGAACTCGGAGGCGGCGAAGGCATCGGACTCGCCCTGCCCGGACTCCTCACGGAGCGAGGCGTACGCCTGAGCCATGTAGAACGAGGTGCCGCAGCCGACCACGGCGATGCGCTCGCCGGTCGCGGGCAGCGCGGCAGCCTGGCTCTGCGCCAGGTCCGCGGCACGGCGCCAGCAGTCCGGCTGGCTGGCTGTCTCGATCTCGACAAATGACACTTTTGCACTCCGTACTGGTGATGGGATGCTCGTTAACGCACGGTATACGGGATGTGCAAGCATTATCAAGCATTCTTCTTGCAAGTGACTTGACTCGCCGGAGCCTTGTGCGACGCTTGCGCGAGTCCGGTGACCGCGCCCAAGGGGATGGGTGTCCGCAGCCCGGACCTGTAAGGAGAGTTCACGTGTCCAGGGATTCCCGGTGGAACGCACTGCTGGAGCTCGTCGGTAAGCATGGCCGGGTGGACGTCGAGGACGCCGCCAGGACACTGGATGTCTCGGCCGCGACCATCCGCCGCGATCTGGACCAGCTCGCCGAGCAGCAGCTGCTCACCCGCACGCGGGGCGGCGCGGTCGCGCACGGTGTCAGCTACGAGCTGGCGCTGCGCTACAAGACGGCGCGCAACGCCCCGGAGAAGCAGGCCATCGGCCGTGCCGTCGCCGAACTGGTCGCGGTCGGCGAGGTGGTGGGGCTGACCGGCGGCACGACCATCACCGAGGTGGCCCGCTCGCTCGCCGTACGCTCCGACCTGGTGGGGGACGGCGCCGCGGGGGTGGCCGGCCAGCCGACCCTGACGGTGGTCACCAACGCGCTCAACATCGCCAACGAGCTGGTGATCCGGCCGCAGATCAAGATCGTGGTGACCGGCGGGGTGGCCAGGCCGCAGTCGTACGAGCTGACGGGCCCGCTGGCCAGCGGGGTCCTGGGCGAGATCACGCTGGACGTCGCCGTACTGGGCGTCAACGCCATCGACACCGAACGCGGTGCGTACGTCCACCACGAGGGCGAGGCCAGCATCAACCGGCTGCTCGCCCAGCAGGCCCAGCGGGTGGTGGTGGCGGCCGACTCCTCGAAGATCGGCAAGCGGGCCTTCGCCCGGGTCTTCGACCTGGGGCTGGTCGACTTCCTGGTCACCGACAAGGGCATCACGCCTGAGGTGGCGGCCCGCTTCACCGAGGCCGGCGTCACGGTCATCGCCGTCTGAGTCGTCCGGGCTGTCCGGGCTGTCCGCAGTGTGAGTTGTCCTGTCCGAACGGCGGGCCGTCCCACCCGAGAGGGTGTGGCGACCCGCCGTTCCGCGTGCCTGCCGTTGTCTGTCGGTGTCTGGCTCGACTGTGTTCTGGCGTGCTGGAATATGCGCAGGTACGTGCATGATCAATCACGACCAAGCGTCAGATGGCCGGATCTGGCAGGTTTTCGGCGGTGTAGGTGGTCACTTCACGGCCGTTCTGGGATGCTTCCGTGCGCATTTCAAGCCCTCGGGTGCCCTGTGGTGCTACTGGTAGTGGATTTACGCTGCCAGTAAATGTTCATTACGTCATCAAAATGAACAACTCTTGCCACCTCGGTGCACCGTCGTGAACTATGTGCCTGTCGCCGTGAAGGGACAGCGGTCGCGCCTCCTTCGCGTGCCGGTAGCCCGGAGACCGCCCACCCGCACCACCCGTACAGACAGAGAAGGGACCCCCGTGTCAGACCTGCGACTCGGCGTCATCGGACTCGGCCTGCGCCGGTCCATCGCAATGTCCGCCCACCACCCCGGACAGGGTTCGGCCATCACCGCCGTCTGCGACCTCGACCCCGAGGTGCGCCGCCGTGAGGCCGAGCGTTTCGACACGGACGTCGCGGTCGATGACTACAAGCTGCTCCTCGGCCGGGACGATCTCGACGCGGTCGTCATCGCGACGCCGGACGACACCCACGAGGCCATCGCCATCGACGCGCTGCGGGCCGGCAAGGCCGTCTTCGTCGAGAAGCCGCTCGGGATCACCGTCGAGAGCTGCGACAATGTCCTGCGCGCCGCGTACGAGACCGGGACCCGGCTCTACGTCGGCCACAACATGCGGCACATGGGTGTCGTGCGGCTGATGCGCGACATCATCGCCCGCGGCGACATCGGCGAGCCCAAGGCCGTCTGGGTGCGGCACTTCGTCGGCTACGGCGGCGACTACTACTTCAAGGACTGGCACGCGGACCGGACCCGGACCACGGGGCTGCTCCTCCAGAAGGCCGCGCACGACATCGACGTGCTGCACTGGCTGGCCGGCGGCTACACCCGGCGCGTCAACGCGCTGGGTGACCTGCTCGTCTACGGTGACCTGCCGCGGCGCGAGCCGGACACCCCGCGCCCCGACAACTGGCTGCGTGAATTCGACTGGCCGCCGACCGCCCGCAAGGACCTGCACCACATCGTGGACGTCGAGGACGTCTCGGTGATGAACATGCAGCTCGACAACGGCGTCGTGGCCGCCTACCAGCAGTGCCACTTCACCCCGGACTACTGGCGCAACTACACCGTCATCGGCACCGAGGGGCGGCTGGAGAACTTCGGCGACAGCCCCGGTGACGAGGTCAAGGTCTGGAACACCGGCCCCAGCGGATACCGCGCCGACGCCGACATCACCTACCGGGTCCCGGAGGCCGGCGGCTCGCACGGCGGCGGGGACACCCGGATCATGGAGGAGTTCTGCCGCTTCGCGCGCGACGGGGGTGTCACCGACACCTCGCCGGTCGCGGCCCGGATGAGCGTCGCCGCCGGTGTGCTCGCGACCCGCTCCCTGCGTGAGGGCGGTGCACCGTACGACGTGCCCGCCCTCGACCCCGAGCTGGTGGCGTACTTCGAACGCGGTCAGGTCCGCACCTGAGGATCTGACCGGGAAAGGCCGGGCAGGGCCTCGGCCCCTGTCCGGCGGGTTTCACCGCAAGAGATGCACCGACCCGGTGCATGCACGGCAATGATCCCCATTCCCCCCATCAGAAGCAGGTGCAACGCATGACCCTGCGCCACTTGTTCGGAACCGTCACCGCCACTGTCGCAGCAGCCGCTCTGGCTCTGCTCGGCACGGCGACCCCCACTCAGGCCGCGGACCTCGGGACCACCCCCGGCACCTACACCGACTACTCCTTCCCCGGTGCGCCGAAGCTGACCGACGTCACTTGGTCCACCACCGTTCTTCACGATCCCGGATACCGGGCGAACGTCTTCTGGAGCCACCAGTTCGGCTTCGACCAGGGCAGTGGCGCGTACCTCGGGATGCAGTCCAACGGAGGATCGAGCCGGGTGCTCCTCTTCTCCGTCTGGGACGTCTCCGAGGCCAGGGCCGGATCGGCCGGGAGCTGGTGCCAGAGCTTCGGCGGCGAGGGCGAGGGCATGAGCTGCCGGATGAACCTCGACTGGACGGCCGGCCACCGGTACACCTTCAAGGTGGCGGCCGAGGGCGACGGCTGGTTCGGCGCCACCGTCGCGGACGCCGGCACGGGCGCCTCGTACGAGCTCGGCAGCATCAAGACCCCGGCCACCGCCATCTCCCCGTCGGGGATGGTCGACTGGACCGAGTACTTCGAGTGGAACAACCCCCGCTCGAACTGCTACGACCAGCCGTTCAGCGACGCCCGTTTCGGAGTGCCCACCGGCAACGGCGGTACGGTCACCGGCACGGTCTCGGCCACCTCCAGCAGCGACAACGCCTGCGCGTCCATGACCCGGATCGATGTCGCCGCCGACTCCACGGTGCAGAACCTCGCGACAGGCAACTCGGTGCGCGGCGCTGTGACGGGACAGGGCGGAAAGTGCGTGGACGCCTTCGGAGGCGTGTCGGACGGTGTCGTCGCCGACCTCTACACCTGCTCCGGCGGCGCCAACCAGGCCTGGGTGAGGGCGGCCGACGGCACGCTGCGCCTGGCGTCCGACTACTGCCTCGCCGCGGAGGGCACCGGCAACGGCGCCGCCGTACGGGTGCGTGACTGCGCCGGTACGGGTGCGGGCGGCACGGTCACCGATCAGGCCAGGCAGTGGACGTACAACGGTTCCACGCACGCACTCGTCAACAAGGCCTCCGGCCGCTGCCTCGATGTCCCGGGCGGCGACACCACGGACGGGACCGCGCTCAACCTGTGGGACTGCGGCGGCGGCGCCAACCAGAGGTGGAACGTACCCGCGACGTTCTAGGCGGTCCCCGCGAAGGCTCCTCCGTCCGGCCGTGAACCGCCGGACGGATCCTGGGACACCGCGCGTCACAAGGCCCCCGGCGGGTCGCTTTCCAGCGGTCCCGCCGGGGGCCTTGCGGCGTCTGTTTTCAGCCATGCTCGGTGGGTAATCGGCCTCTTCCGGTTTGACGTCCGCCCGTTGTGCAATGACGAGGTGGCAGTGGACGGCCGGGCGCAATCGGCCCGACTGTCCGAATAGTCCAGAAAGAGAGGCGGCGTCGGTGCTCTCGCACGGTCACCGGTCAACCGCCCCGGATGGGCTGGAGGGGCGATTTCAAGCCAATGGGAGCTGATTTTGGCCGAGTTCGAACGCGCGATCGGAAAGCGGTCGGCATAATCGCGTCCATGTCGATCACGGGTGGAGACGTCGTTGACCTGGGCCGGAGCCTGCACGCGTGGCTCCCGCCGAAACGGGGCTGGGGGCTGGCCAACTGCGGCCTTCTCGTCTCGCCCCGCGGCGCGCTCTGGATCGACACCCCGTACGACCCGGTACTGGCGGGGCAGTTCCTGGCCGAGAGCACGAAGCTGCTGCCCGACGGTGTCTCCATCGACCGGGTGATCGTCACGCACGCCAACGGCGACCACTTCTGGGGCGCGGGCGTGCTGCCGGACGCGGAGATCATCGCGACCCGTGAGGCCCGGGACCACATTCACTACGAGCCCACCCCGAAACAGCAGCACGCGCTCGTCAACGGCAGCGATCCGGCAGGACCGCTCGGCGCCTACCTCGGCCGCCACTTCGGCCCGTTCGACTGGTCGCAGACCGAACCGGTCCAGCCGACCACCTACTTCACCGGGGAGCTCGAACTGACCCTGGGGGAGTACCCGGTCCAGATCTCCGCCCTGCCGTCCGCGCACACCACGGGTGATCTGATGGTCCACCTGCCCGCCCAGAGCGCCGTGTTCAGCGGCGACATCATCTTCTCCTCGACACTCCGGCAGCCGGGGGACCACCCGATCCACTGGGCGGGCCCGCTGAGCAATGTGATCGCTGCCTGCGAACAGGTGCTGGCCACCGGAGCCGAGACCGTCGTGCCGGGCCACGGGCCGGTCCTGGACCGGGTCGGCGTACGCGACCACATCGTCTATCTGGAGTACGTACGGGAGCGTGCCCACTCCTTCCACGCCGCCGGGGTACCCGCCCTGGAGGCGGCCCGACGGGTGATCGGTGAAGGCCGTCACCCCGAACTCGGACTCCCCGAGCGGCTGGTGGTGACGATCGGCAGCGAGTACCGGCAGCTCGACGGCTCCGCGCTGCCGGGCGTGCTTCAGGTGATGACCGAGGTGGCCTTGCTGGCACAGGAAGTCGAGCAGGCCGGTGAGCCCGCGGGCGCGCCGGAGTGACCGCCCGGCCCGCCGCACAGGCCGGGCCGTGCGCCTGATCCTCCGCCGCCGTCCCGGCCGGAGGACCGACCCGACGACAGAAATGCGGTAACGGCATGGGATGGATCGTGGCGGTGATCGCCGTCGTGGCCGCCGTGGCGGCGGCGACGCGTTCGTACGGGTCCGCCCGCTCGGAACAGCTCGCCGTCACCCACGCCGAGCTGACCGAACGGCAGCTGAAGGCCGCCGAGGCCCGTACCGCCGCGCTCGTCGATGAGATCCGGCAACTGGCCCACAAACGGATCCCGGCCGTCGCGGTCGCCCTCTCCCACCCCAGCGCCCAGGTTCCCGGACTGCGCGAGGCGGCCGAGGTGGACGGCGACTCCGCCCGGCTGCTCACCGAAGCCGTACAGGCCGCACGCACCGCCGTCATCGAGGAACGGCAGCGCGTCGACGCTGCCGCCCGTGCGGCGATGCGCGGCACCTCGGCCAAGATCCAGTCGCTGCTCAACCAGTCCCAACAGCTGCTGCACGAGCTTCAGCACGAGTACGACGACCCGCGCATCCTGCAACTGGACTTCCGCAACGAACTGGCCCTGCGCCGGACCCAGTCCACTGCCGTGCTGTGCGACGCCTGGCCCGGCCTCGCCCGGCAGAACTCGCCGCTCGTCGAGATCGTGCTCGGTGCCCAGTCCCGCGTCGCCGGCTACGAGCGGATCAAGGTGGCCAACCATCTGCGCGAGGAACGGCTCGCGCTCGCCGCCAGGGCCGCCGAACCCCTCGCGATCGCCCTCGCCGAACTGCTGGCGAACGCCACCGCGTACTCGCACCCCGACACCGATGTGACGGTGACGCTCCAGCAGAGCGGCGGCCGGGGCGCGTTCCTGGTCGTCGACGACGCGGGCATCGGCATGGACGAGGACGCGCTCGACCGGGCCCGCGCTCTGCTGGCCGGCCCCTCCGAGGTGCTCCTCACCGAGCTGGGCGACCCGCCGCAGACCGGCTTCGCGGTCGTCGGCCGGCTCGTCGTGCAGTACGGCTTCCACTGCCACATCGAGGCCTCGCCGTTCGGCGGTATGCGGACGATCCTGCGCGTCCCCGCCCATCTGCTGACCGTGCTGAAGGAGGACCGGACCCTCTCCGCCCTGGCACCGGTGCCCGTATCGGCGCACCCCGCCGCGGCGGAGCCGGACGCCCCCGCGCCTCCCGCTCAGGACCCGCCGGAGACCGCTGCCACGGAGCCGGCGGGCCTGCCCAGCAGGCGCCGGCGCGCACCCCGTCCGGCGGCGGTCGCCTCCACCACGTCCGCCGCCGACCCGGCCGCCGGACAGGTGTCCCGTACACCGGAGCAGGCCGAGTCTTCCTGGGCGGCGCTCCAGCAGGGCACCCTCAACGGCAGGAGCGTCGCCGGGCGGGCCCCCGCACCGGATTCGGACGGCCACGACCACCTGGGCGACCAGGACGACCAAGGAGACGACGAGACGTGAGCGCCCCCAGCCCCACCACCGGTGACCTCGCATGGGTGCTGACCCCGCTGCTGGAACTGCCCGGAGTCCAGCATGCCGTGGTCGCCACCGGTGACGGCCTCATCGAGGGCGCCTCACCCGGTCTCGACCGGGCGTCCGGCGAACGGGTCGCCGCGATGACGGCGACCCTGCACGCCGCGGCTCGCGCCTTCACCACGGCGTTCACCGACGTCGAGGGCCCGAAGCTGGCCCAGACGGTCGTCGAGTCCGACCTGGGCTTCGCCGTCGTCGTACCGGCCGGGAACAACACCACGCTCGCCCTGTTCGCCGAACCCGGCGCCAAACTCGGCGACATCGCCTACCAGATGCAGGTGCAGGTCACCGCGCTGACCCGGGCGATGCACGCGCCAGCCCGTCAACCGGACACCGCCGCCCGGCCATGAGCTCCGGACCGGGACGCCGTCTGATCCCCGCCTATCTGGTCACCGGCGGCCGGTCCCGGCCCGCCGGCCCCGCGCTCGACCGGCTCGCCGTGCTCGTACGCACCGATACGACCCTGCTCCCCGGCACCGGATCGGAACAGCGCAGGCTGTGCGAACTGCTGGAACCGGGCGCGCTCACCGTCGTCGAGTGCGCGGCCCATCTGGACCTGCCGGTCAGCGCCACCGTATTCCTGGCCACGGATCTCGCGGCCGCCGGACTTCTGCTCACCCGACCGCCGATACCCAGTGCCGGGGAGATCGACCGGTCGCTCGTCGAGAGGCTGCTCGTTGGACTCCGCTCCCTCCACTGACCGGACGGGCGTCGGCTATCTGCCGACTGCCGCCCGGACCCTGATGAAGCTTGTTGTCACGGGTCCCTTCGGCGTGGGCAAGACGACCCTGATCCGTACGCTCTCGGAAATACCCACGCTCCACACCGAGGAGGCGATGACCCAGTCCAGCACCCTGCTCGACGACACCGCCGGACTCCCCGACAAGACGACGACCACGGTCGCCATCGACTTCGGACGTCTCACCGTCCTGGACGACCTGGTGCTCTACATGTTCGGCACGCCCGGCCAGGAGCGGTTCCTGCCGCTGTGGGAGGACATCGCGCGCGGAGCGCTGGGCGCGCTCGTCCTGGTGGACACCCGACGGCTCGGCGACTCCTTCGCGGTCATGGACATGGTGGAGGAACAGGGGCTGCCGTACGCCGTCGCCGTCAACCGCTTCCCCGACGCGCCCGCCCACAGCGACGAGGTCCTGCGCAAGCACCTCGACCTCGCCCCAGGGACCCCGCTGATCCAGTGCGATGCCCGGGAACGCCGCGGCAGCATCGACGCCCTGATCGCGCTGGCCGAACACGTGCTGACCCGAATGCCGCAACCCGAGGACCCGTCATGACCCTGTTCGTACAGCCGCCGCAGCCCCTTGCGCTGTACGGCCCCGACTTCGCGGCCGACCCGCACGGCCACTACCGCAGGCTGCGCGAACACGGGCCGCTGGCACCGGTCCGGATCGCCCCCGGCGTCGAGGCGATGCTCGTCACCGACTACCAGGCGGCCGTCGATCTGCTGCGCGACACCCACACCTTCAGCAAGGACCCCCGCGCCTGGCAGGCGACGGTCCCGTCGGACTCGCCGGTGCTGCCCGTGCTCGGACACCGCCCCACCGCGCTGTTCAGCGACGGTGACGAGCACGCCCGCTACCGCGACGCCATCAATGACACCCTGGCGCTGATCGAGCCGCACATCCTGCGGGCGGAAGTGGCCAGGGTCGCCCAGCAGCTCATCGGCGAGTTCGCCGCCACCGGCACCGGCGATCTCATCGCCCAGTACGCCCGGCGGCTCCCGCTGCACGTGTTCATCACCTGGTTCGGTGTGGCCCCCGACGACGGCGAACGGATCATCGACGGCATCGGCGGCATGATGAACTCGGCGCAGGGCGCCGCCGCCGCGTACGCCGACCTCGTCGATGTCGTCACCCGCCTCGTCGCCGACCGGCGCGCCCGCCCGCGCCGCGACCTGACCTCGTACTTCCTCGCTCACCCGGCCCGTCTCGACAACGACGAGACGGTGCGCCAGATCACCCTGGTGATGAGCGCGGGCCACGACCCCACGACCAACCTGATCGGCAACGCCACCCTGCACATGCTCACCGACGAGCGGTACGCGGGCTCGCTGCACGGTGGAGCGATGACCGCGCACGAGGCGATCAACGAGGTCCTCTGGCAGGCCCCGCCGCTGGCCAACCTGGCCGCGCACTACCCGCGCCACGACACCGAGTTCCACGGCGTCCGGCTGCGCGCCGGACAACTGGTCCTGGTCTCCTTCGGGGCCGCCAACACTCAGTCCGCACCGTCCGCCCCGGACGCGGGGGCCCGCTCCGGGGCCAGCGCCCACCTCGCTTGGTCGGCGGGACCGCACCGGTGCCCCGCGAAGCAGCCCGCGCTGCTCATCGCGATGACCGCGATCGAGCAGCTCACCAGCCAGCTGTGCGATGCGGAACTGGCTGTTCCGGTGAGCGAACTGCTGTGGCGACCCGGCCCGTTCCACCGGGCCCTGGCACATCTTCCGGTACGGTTCACCCCCCTCGACACCCGGGCGACCGCCGGCCCGGACGAGCGCTCCGCTACGGAGCCCGGCAGCACTTCGACGGTGTCGATCGGGTCCTGATCCGTGTCGTTGGTAGGCCGAACGGGTGAGGGGCGAGAGAATTGCCCGATGAACAGTGAGCGCAGCCGGCGCAACGCCAACCGATGCACAGACGGGGTGGTCCGGTGAGCAGGTACGACAGGTATGACGTCACCGACGAGCAGTGGGAGGGACTGGCCCAGGTCGTACCGCTGCGCAGCCGCAACGAGTGGCCCTCCCGAGTGGACCACCGGACGGTTCCGGAGGAGCGGGAGAGCGCAGAACAGCGGCGCATGGTGGTGCTGCGGGTCCAGATCTTCGCGGACGCACGCGAGGTCGCCGAGTACCTGGTCGCGCAGATTCCGGTGCTGCTCGATCTGACCAGCGCCGAGTCCGATGTGGCCAAGCGGATCCTGGACTTCACCAGTGGTGTCGTCTTCGGGCTGGGCAGCGGAATGCACCGGGTGGACCGGAACGTCTTCCTGCTGTCGCCCATCGGCATGGAGGTCGAGGGCGTGACGGCGGCGGGGGTTCCAGGGGTCTAGAAGGGCTGTCGCGAGGGCGCTGCGGGGCGGTCGCGCATCAGGGCTACCCGGATCGGTGGCGCGGTATGCGGGCGGGTGGCGGCTTACTCCGATCGAAGGACGGCCCATCCGGCGGAACGGTTCGCCGGGGAGTCGCCTGCGTACGGTCCGGGGCATGACCGCACCCCGCCCGTCCGACCTCGCGTCCGACCTCGCGTCCGACCTCGCGTCCGACCCCGCGTCCGACCCCGCGTCCGACCCCGGCTCCGGACCGTGGCACGGCCCCGGAGCCGCGGCTGACCCCGGATCCGACGCCGGCCCTGAATTCGCAGCCGACGCCGAGCCGCGGTCCGGGCGTTGGGCCGGGCCTGTGGTGACCGAGCTGCGGCTCTCCGCCTTCGCCGCGCACCGGGGCACGATCATGCCGCTGGCCCCGCTCACCCTCCTCGCCGGTCCCTCGGGCAGCGGTGCGTCGAGTGCGCTGCGCGCGTACGAGGCGCTGTCCCGGCTGGCAGCCGGGGCGTCGCTCGCCGACGTGTTCCCCGATCCGGCGGGGTGCGTGCCCGAAGGGGCCGCGGCCGACCGGCAGGGGCGGCGCGGATTCCGGATCGGGTGCACGGCGGACGGCCCGGCCGGGCCGGTCCGGCTCGAACTCGCCGTCCAGGCCGAGCCCACCCTCCGGATCGTCGGCGAGCGGCTGACCCGGGCCGGGCAGACGCTGCTGAGCACCGCGCTCCGCGATCCGGGGCGGCCGGCGCTCCAGGCGGCCTGGCACACCGCGGACGAGCTCCCGGTGAGGCGGGAACAGCTGCCGGACGACCGGCTGGGCACGGCACTGCTGCCACTGCGGGTCGCGGGCCGGACACCGGGCCAGCTACAGGTGCTGGCCGCCGCCGAACAGATGGTGGTGGCCCTGCGCCCGGCCTTCGCCTGCGAACCGCGGCCTCATCGGATGCGGACACCGGTGCCGCCGGGTGAGGGCCGGCTGCGCCGCGACTGCGGGAACCTCGCGGCGGTACTGCACGCCGCCCGTAACGGGCACGGGCACGGGCACGGGCAGGGGCAGGGGCAGGGGCAGGGATACGGATACGGATACGGGCACGGGCGACGCCATGCCCGGCTGGTCGCGCTGGCGAACGCCGGATGCGCGCGACCGGTGACCGGGATCGGCGTCGAGCGGCCGGCGGACGGGCTGGTCCGTGCGGTAGTGGCCCGGGGAGACGGCCACGGCACCCCGCTGGAAAGGCTCGGCGACGGCGAACTCCGCTACCTGGCACTGGCCGTGGCCCTGCTCATGGGACCGGGGGCGGACCCGGCGGGCGGCGAGTCAGAGGTGCCGCAGGCTCTGCAGACCCTGACCGTGCTGGCCGACGGGCTCGACCGGGACCTGGACGGACACCAGACGCGGGAGCTGCTGACCGCGGCGGCCTCGGCGGCGGCCGCCGGCCACGTCCGGCTGCTCGGCACGGTGACGGAGGCGGGCGCGGCACTGGCCCGCACGACGGTCGGAGCGACGGTGGTAGACCTGAAGCCGTGACACGACTCGACGTACCCGCCCTGCAACAGCGGCTCGCCGCATTCGCGGCCGCACGCGACTGGGAGCAGTACCACACCCCCAAGAATCTGGCGTCGGCGCTGAGCGTCGAGGCATCCGAACTCATGGAGATCTTCCAGTGGCTGACGCCGGAACAGTCGGCCCGCGTGATGGACGATCCCGGGACCGCGCACCGGGTGTCGGACGAGGTCGCCGATGTCCTCGCGTATCTGCTGCAGTTCTGCGAGGTGCTGGGCATCGACGCACTGGCGGCGCTGGCGGCCAAGATCGAGCGGAATGAGGTGCGCTTCCCCGCCACGAAGGGTATGGATACCCTCGATCGTCACTCTTCGGAGTGATCGAGTTATTCACAGTCGACAGGGTGTCCACAGATTTCCGAAATCCCCTGGCCTTTCGGTACCACCGCCCTCACTGTGGGTAATGGAAGAGGTGAGCGGGTTTTCGTACCGAACGGGGGCAACACATGGAAGCGGAGCGGCTGGTAAGGGTCATCAGGCGGGCTCTGTCCCAGAGCAGGGGCACGCCGGACATCATCGCGGAGGCCTGGCAGGCCCAGGCGCTGGCACAGGCGGTCGGAAGCCGGCTGGCGGCGAGCGGTCCCAAGGAGTTACGGGGCGAGGCGGGAGGCCTCAGCGAGATCGGTGGCAGAAGTATCGGGGCACTTGACCACCCGGCCGCGCGGGCCGGGGTGGCCAGGGCGACGCAGCTCTCCGAAGTCGCTGATCCGCGCGCCGCGCTGACGGGGCTGGGCGCGCTGCTCGGGGAAGTGGGGATAGCCCTGGTCGGGGTGGCGTGCGAGACCGATGAACAGAGCCTGTACTGGCAGTGCATGGAGGCGATCGACGCCGCCGACGAGTCGACGGACCGGGTCCACGGAATGCTCCGGCTGCTCGACGAACGGGACCGGGAGCGCCAGCAGGATCTGGAGCGCGGCAGGGAGCGGGACGGCCCCCACGGCGTGCTCCACGGACCGGCGGGACCGGCCGCCGGCCGGCCCTGAGGACCCGGCGTCCCGGATGCCCGGGATGCCCCGGACACCGCGGCGGTGAAAGGAGACAGGAGAGGGACGAGCGGTGTCCGGGGGTGCAGGATGGATGCATGGATCTTCGAATCTTCACCGAGCCCCAGCAAGGGGCGAGCTACGACACCCTGCTCACCGTCGCCAAGGCGACCGAGGACCTCGGCTTCGATGCCTTCTACCGTTCCGACCACTATTTGCACATGGGAGGGGGAGACGGTCTCCCCGGCCCGACGGACGCCTGGATCACGCTGGCCGGGCTGGCGCGAGAGACGAAGCGGATCCGCCTCGGCACGCTGATGACGGCGGGGACGTTCCGGCTCCCCGGGGTGCTCGCCATCCAGGTGGCGCAGGTCGACCAGATGTCCGGCGGCCGTGTCGAACTGGGCCTGGGCGCAGGCTGGTTCGAGGACGAGCACAAGGCGTACGGCATCCCGTTCCCCCAGGAGAAGTTCGGCCGCTTGGAGGAGCAGCTCGCGATCATCACCGGGCTCTGGTCGACCGAGGTCGGCAAGACATTCAGCTACGACGGCACGTACTACCAGCTCACCGACTCGCCCGCGCTGCCCAAGCCGGCGCAGGCCAAGGTCCCGGTACTGATCGGTGGGCACGGCGCGAAGCGCACACCGCGGCTGGCCGCCAAGTACGCCGACGAGTTCAACATCCCGTTCGCCTCGCTGGAGGACAGTGAGCAGCAGTTCGGCAGGGTCAGGGAAGCGGCCGAGGCCGCGGGCCGGGGGCCGGACGACCTGGTGTACTCCAACGCCCTGATCGTCTGTGTCGGAAAGGACGACGCCGAGGTGGCGCGCCGGGCCGCCGTCATCGGGCGGGACGTGGCGGAGCTCAAGGCGAACGGTCTGGCGGGCTCGCCCGCCGAAGTGGTTGACAAGATCGGTCGGTTCGAAGCCATCGGGGCTTCGAGGATCTACCTCCAGGTGCTGGATCTCGATGACCTGGCCCACCTTGAACTGATCTCGTCGCAGGTCCAGTCCCAGCTGACCTGACCTGACCTGACCTGACCTGACCTGGGAGGAGAGGAACACCTGTGCAGCCCGCCCGTGATTCCGCCCGTGATTCCGGCCGTGATTCCGGCCGCGACTCCGGCGGCGATTCCGGCGGCGATTCCGGCCGCGACTCCAGCCGCTCCGCCCGGCCCTTCGCCGGGACGCCGTCCCGGCCCCTCGCGGCTGCCCTTGCGGCGGGGACGGTCCTGCTCGACGGTGGCCTCGCCGGCCAACTGGAGGCGCAGGGCTGCGATCTGTCCGACGAGCTGTGGTCCGCCCGGCTGCTTGCCGACGGGCCCGAGCAGATCGAGGCGGCGCACACGGCGTACGTGCGGGCAGGTGCGCAGGTGCTCATCACGGCCAGTTATCAGGCGAGTTTCGAAGGGTTCGGGCGACGCGGGATCGGGCGGGCGGAGGCGGCCGCGCTGTTCGCCCGCAGCGTGGAGCTGGCCCGGCGGGCGGCCGGTTCGGTGGAGCGGGATGTGTGGGTCGCCGCCTCGGTCGGCCCGTACGGGGCGGTGACGGCGGACGGCGCCGAGTACCGGGGCCGGTACGGGCTCCCGGTCCGGGAGCTGGAACGCTTCCACCGGCCCCGGATCGAGGCGCTGGCCGCCGCCGGCCCCGACGCGCTGGCACTGGAGACGGTGCCGGACTGCGATGAGGCGGAGGCGCTGCTGCGGGTCGCGGGGGAGTGCGGGCTGCCGGTCTGGCTCTCCTACACCGTGGCGGACGGGGTGACCCGGGCGGGACAGCCCCTGGAGGAGGCGTTCCGCCTCGCGACGGGGCGGGACCAGGTGGTGGCGGTCGGGGTGAACTGCTGCGATCCGGCCTACGCGGACCGGGCCGTTCGGGCGGCGGCGGAGGTGACCGGCAAGCCGGTCGTCGTCTATCCGAACAGCGGTGAACGCTGGGATGCCGGGAGACGGGGATGGACCGGGGGCGCCACGTTCGATCCCGGCCGGGTCCGGGCCTGGCGGGCGGCCGGTGCACGGCTGGTCGGCGGCTGCTGCCGGGTCGGTCCGGACACCATCGCGGAACTGGCCGCGCTGCTCGGAGCACCGGCGGCGAACCACACGGAAGGGAACCACACGGAAGGAGGGCGGGAAGGTCCGGGGACGGGCTGAAATTGCCTGGTGAGGGGGAGTGAACCGGACCATACTCGGACGGGTGTTCCTGACGATCAGTACGACCGGCACCCCGGAGCGTCCCGCCACCGATCTCGGATTCCTGCTGCACAAGCATCCCGAGAAGGCGCAGATGTTCTCCACTTCCCATGGCACCGCGCACGTCTTCTATCCCGAGGCGTCCGCGGAGCACTGCACGGCGGCGTTGCTACTGGAGGTGGATCCCGTGGCTCTGGTGCGGCGGGGCAAGGGCAAGGGCCGGGGCGGTGCCCCCGACGCGGCACTCGCCCAGTACGTCAACGACCGCCCGTACGCGGCCTCCTCGCTGCTGTCCGTTGCGATGAGCACTGTCTTCAAGTCCGCGCTGAGCGGCGCCTGCCGGGCGATGCCCGAGCGGGCCGAGGAGGCGCTGCCGTTGCGGATCGAGGTGCCCGCCCTCCCGGCCCGTGGTGGTGCCGACCTGGTGCGCAAGCTCTTCGGTCCGCTCGGCTGGTCGCGGGTGGACGCGGTGGCCGTACCGCTGGACGAGCAGTTCCCCGAGTGGGGGGACTCGCGGTACGTACGGCTCGTGCTGGAGGGCGAGCTGCGGCTGGCGGACGCGCTGCGGCAGCTGTATGTCCTGCTGCCGGTGCTCGACGACGCCAAGCACTACTGGGTGTCGCCCGACGAGGTGGACAAGCTGCTGCGGGCCGGTGAGGGCTGGCTGGCCGATCACCCCGAGCAGAAGCTGATCACCAGCCGGTACCTGGCCCGCCGCTGGGGGCTGACCCGGCAGGCGATGGAGCGGCTGGAGCTGGTCCGGCTCGCCGAGTCGGACGACCTCGACGTCGAGAGCATCGACAACGCGGTCGACGAGACGGCCGACACCGAGGAGCGGCCGGTGCCGCTCGCCGAGCAGCGGCGGACCGCGATCCTGGCCGCGCTGAGCGGCGCCGGGGCGAGCCGGGTGCTCGACCTGGGCTGTGGACAGGGCCAGTTGGTGCAGGCGCTGCTGAAGGACGTGCGCTTCACGGAGATCGTCGGGGTCGACGTCTCGATGCGCGCCCTCACCATCGCCTCGCGCCGGCTGAAGCTGGACCGGATGGGGGAGCGGCAGGCTGCCCGTGTGACGCTTCAGCAGGGCGCGCTCACGTACACCGACAAGCGGCTCAAGGGGTACGACGCGGCGGTGCTCAGCGAGGTCATCGAGCATCTCGACCTGCCGCGGTTGCCCGCGCTGGAGTACGCGGTGTTCGGCTCGGCCCGTCCCCGCACCGTGCTGGTGACCACGCCGAACGTCGAGTACAACGTCCGCTGGGAGACGCTCCCGGCCGGGCACGTCCGGCACGGCGACCACCGATTCGAATGGACCCGGGCGGAGTTCCGGGAGTGGGCGGGCGAAGTGGCCCGCCGGCACGGGTACGCGGTGGAGTTCGAGGCCGTGGGCCCCGACGACCCCGAGGTGGGTCCGCCCACCCAGATGGCGGTTTTCACCATGACCGTGGCCGGCGACACCGACACCGACACCGACACCGACACCGAGACCGACGAGACCGAGAAGGGGGCGAAAGCCGCATGAGCAGTACCAGTGACCGCACCGGCGCCGGCATCAGCGAAAGCACCGGTCACAGCACCAGCAACACCACCAGCACCAGCGAAGGCACCACGCGCACCCTGCCGGTGACCGACCTCTCTCTCGTGGTCCTCATCGGGGCCAGCGGCTCGGGCAAGTCCACCTTCGCCCACCGGCACTTCAAGGCGACCGAGATCATCTCCTCGGACTTCTGCCGGGGCCTCGTCGCCGACGACGAGAACGACCAGAGCGCGAGCCGGGACGCCTTCGACGTCCTGCACTACATCGCGGGCAAGCGCCTGGCCGCCGGACGGCTGACCGTCGTCGACGCCACGAACGTCCAGCCCGAGAGCCGCCGTCAGCTGGTGAAGCTGGCCCGGGAACACGACGTGCTGCCCATCGCCATCGTGCTCGACCTGCCCGAGGAGGTCTGCCTCGCACGCAACGCGGCCCGCCCGGACCGCGCCGACATGCCCCGCCACGTCGTGCAGCGCCACCGCCGCGAGCTGCGCCGCTCGCTGCGCGGCCTGGAGCGTGAGGGATTCCGCAAGGTCCACATCCTGCGCACCGAGGACGAGGCCGGGCGGGCGGAAGTGGTGCGTGAGCGCCGCTACAACGACCTCCGCCATCTCACCGGTCCCTTCGACATCATCGGTGACATCCACGGCTGCAGCTCCGAGCTGGAGACCCTGCTCGGAAAGCTCGGCTACGAGGACGGCGCGCATCCCGAAGGACGTACGGCGGTCTTCGTCGGCGACCTCGTCGACCGAGGCCCCGACAGCCCCGGCGTGCTGCGCCGTGTGATGTCGATGGTGTCGGACGGCAACGCGCTCTGCGTGCCCGGCAACCACGAGAACAAGCTCGGCCGCTACCTCAAGGGCCGCAAGGTCCAGCAGACCCACGGACTCGCGGAGACCATCGAGCAGCTGGAGCGGGAGGACGCCAGGAGCCCGGAATTCCGGGAGCAGGTCAGGGAGTTCATCGACGGGCTCGTCAGCCACTACGTACTGGACGGCGGCAGGCTGGTCGTCTGTCACGCCGGACTGCCCGAGAAGTACCACGGGCGCACCTCCGGGCGGGTCCGCTCGCACGCGCTGTACGGCGACACCACCGGCGAGACCGACGAGTTCGGCCTGCCGGTGCGCTACCCGTGGGCGGAGGAGTACCGGGGCAGCGCCGCCGTCGTCTACGGCCACACTCCCGTACCCACCACCTCCTGGGTCAACAACACCATCTGCCTGGACACCGGGGCCGTCTTCGGCGGGAAGATGACCGCGCTGCGCTGGCCGGAGCGCGAGCTCGTCGACGTACCGGCCGAGCAGGTCTGGTACGAGCCCGTGAAGCCGCTGACCACCCGGGCGCCGGGCGGCTGTGAGGGCCGTCCGCTGGACCTCGCGGATGTGCGGGGGCGCCGGATCGTGGAGACCCGGCACATGGGCCGGATCGCGGTGCGCGAGGAGAACGCGGCGGCCGCGCTGGAGGTCATGAGCCGGTTCGCCGTCGACCCCCGGTTGCTCACCTACCTCCCGCCGACCATGGCGCCGACGGCCACCTCGAAGGAGGAGGGCTATCTGGAGCATCCGGCCGAGGCGTTCGCGCAGTACCGGGCGGACGGCGTGGCCAGGGTCGTGTGCGAGGAGAAGCACATGGGCTCACGGGCCGTTGCCCTGGTGTGCCGGGACGCGGAGGTGGCACGCGAACGCTTCGGGACGGGGGACGCCTTCCCCGCCGCCGGAGGCGGGGGAGGCCCGACGGGCGCCCTGCACACCCGCACCGGTCGCCCGTTCCTGGACGACGCCGCGCTGACCGAGGTCATCCTCGGCCGGCTGCGCGCGGCCGTCACCGCCGCCGGGCTGTGGGAGGAGTGGGACACCGACTGGGTGCTGCTCGACGCCGAGCTGATGCCCTGGTCCCTCAAGGCGGCCGGGCTGCTCCGCTCGCAGTACGCGGCGGTCGGCGCCGCGTCGGGCGCCGTCTTCCCCGCGGCCGAGGCCGCCCTCGCGGCAGCGGTGGAGCGTGGCATCGACGTCGGCGCGCTCGCGGACCGGCAGCACGGCCGGGCCCAGGACGCGGCGGCGTTCACCGAGGCCTACCGCCGATACTGCTGGAGCACCGAGGGGCTCGACGGGGTGCGGCTGGCACCGTTCCAGATCCTCGCCGTGCAGGGCCGCTCGCTCGCCGCCGTTCCCCATGACGAGCAGCTGGCCTGGCTGGACCGGCTGGTGGAGCACGACCCCACGGGGCTGCTCCAGGTCACCCGGCGGCTCGTCGTCGAGACCGCCGACGAGGCGTCGGTCCGCTCCGGCATCGACTGGTGGCGGGAGATGACCGGCCGCGGCGGCGAGGGCATGGTGGTCAAGCCGCTCGGCGCGTTCGTCAGGGACGGCAAGGGCCGGCTGGTCCAGCCCGGCATCAAGGTGCGCGGCCGGGAGTACCTGCGGATCATCTACGGACCCGAGTACACCCGCCCGGAGAACCTGGACCGGTTGCGCGGCCGGTTCCTCGGCCACAAGCGGTCGCTCGCCCTGCGTGAGTACGCACTGGGTCTCGAAGCCCTGGACCGGCTGGCCGGGGGCGAGCCGCTGTGGCGGGTGCACGAGGCGGTCTTCGCGGTGCTGGCACTGGAGTCGGAGCCGGTGGACCCCCGGCTGTAGGAGCCGTCCGGCGGACCGGGAGCACCGGCGGTCCCGGCCCGCCGGAAGAACCGGCAGGCGATTCGCCGGGTGAACGGCGCTCCGCGCGGTGAGGATACGGGCATGGGATTCCATGTCGACTCCGAGGCCGGGCGGCTGCGCCGCGTCATCGTGCACCGCCCCGATCTGGAACTGAAACGGCTCACCCCGAGCAACAAGGACGCGCTGCTCTTCGACGACGTGCTCTGGGTGCGCCGGGCCCGCCAGGAGCACGACGGTTTCGCGGACGTGCTGCGCGACCGAGGCGTGGAGGTGCACCTCTTCGGGGATCTGCTCCGCGAGTCGCTGGAGATCCCGGTGGCCCGGCGGCTCGTGCTGGACCGGGTCTTCGAGGAGAAGGAGTACGGCCCGCTCGCCACCGAGCATCTGCGGGCCGCCTTCGAGGAGCTGACCGCCCCCGAACTCTGCGAGGCGCTGGTCGGCGGGATGACCAAGCGGGAGTTCCTGGAGCGGCACCGCGAGCCGACCTCGGTGCGCTTCCACGTCATGGACCTGGACGACTTCCTGCTCGGGCCGCTGCCGAACCACCTCTTCACGCGTGACACCTCGGCCTGGATCTACGACGGGGTCTCCATCAACGCCATGCGCTGGCCGGCCCGGCAGCGCGAGACCGTCCACTTCGAGGCGATCTACCGGCACCATCCGCTCTTCACCGGTCCCGACGCGGGCGCCTTCCACCACTGGTCGGAGGGGCAGGACGACTACCCCTCCACCATCGAGGGCGGCGACGTCCTGGTCATCGGCCGGGGAGCCGTCCTCATCGGGATGAGCGAGCGCACGACCCCGCAGGCGGTGGAGATGCTGGCCCGCGGACTCTTCGACGCCGGGTCCGCCCGCACGATCGTGGCGCTCGACATGCCCAAGAGCCGGGCGTTCATGCACCTGGACACGGTGATGACGATGGTCGACGGGGACACCTTCACCAAGTACGCGGGCCTGGGCATGCTCCGCTCGTACACCATCGAGCCTGGAGACGGCCCGCGTGACCTCAAGGTCACCGACCATCCGCCCGAGCACATGCACCGCGCCATCGCCGAGGCGCTGGGCCTGGACTCGATCCGGGTCCTCACCGCCATCCAGGACGTGCACGCCGCCGAGCGCGAGCAGTGGGACGACGGCTGCAACGTCCTGGCCGTCGAACCGGGCGTCGTCGTCGCCTACGAGCGCAATGCCACCACCAACACCCACCTGCGCAAGGAAGGAATCGAGGTCATCGAGATCCGAGGCAGCGAACTGGGCCGGGGCCGGGGCGGACCCCGCTGCATGAGCTGTCCGGTGGTCCGCGATCCGGTGTGACCGGTGCGAGCGGTGCGAGCGGTGCGAGCGGTGCGGCCGGTCCGGTGCGTACGGTTGCGGGTATGGGTGAGGTGTGCGGGGTATCGAAACCGCTCTGTATAGCGATGCATGGCATCGTATAGACTTCCAGGGTTACCGTATGCGTCCCCCCGCCCGACCCAGGAGCAGTCACCATGGCCATAGACCTCGCAGGCCGCCACTTCATCAAGGAGCTGGACTTCACGGCCGAGGAGTTCCGCGGCCTGATCGACCTGGCCGCGGAGCTGAAGGCCGCGAAGAAGGCGGGGACCGAGGTGCAGTGGCTGCGGGGCCGGAACATCGCGCTGATCTTCGAGAAGACCTCGACCCGTACCCGGTGCGCGTTCGAGGTGGCCGCCGCCGACCAGGGCGCGTCCACGACCTATCTGGACCCCTCCGGCTCCCAGATGGGCCACAAGGAGTCGGTGAAGGACACCGCACGTGTCCTCGGCCGGATGTTCGACGGGATCGAGTACCGGGGCGACAGTCAGGCGGCCGTCGAGGAGCTGGCGGCGTACGGCGGGGTGCCCGTCTTCAACGGGCTGTCCGACGACTGGCACCCCACCCAGATGCTCGCCGACTACCTCACCATGACCGAGCACAGCACCAAGCCGCTGGAGCGGATCGCGTTCGCCTACCTAGGCGACGCCCGGTTCAACATGGGCAACTCCTACCTGGTCACCGGCGCCCTGCTGGGCATGGACGTGAGGATCGTCGCGCCGGAGGCCTACTGGCCCGCCGACGGGATCGTCGCGGAGGCCCGCAGGCTCGCCGAGGGCAGCGGGGCGACCGTCACGCTCACCGAGGACATCGCCGAGGGCGTACGCGGCGCCGACTTCGTCGCCACCGACGTGTGGGTCTCGATGGGGGAGCCCAAGGAGGTCTGGGACGAGCGGATCGTCGCCCTCGCGCCGTACGCCGTCACCATGGACGTCCTGCGGGCCACCGCCAACCCCGACGTGAAGTTCCTGCACTGCCTCCCGGCCTACCACGACCTCGGCACCAAGGTCGGGCGGGAGATCCACGCCCGGCACGGTCTGACCGAGCTGGAGGTCAGCGACGAGGTCTTCGAGTCCGCCCACTCGGTCGTCTTCGACGAGGCGGAGAACCGGATGCACACGATCAAGGCGGTGCTGGTCGCGACGCTGGCCGGGTCCTGAACGGGTCTGGCCGCAGTCCTCGGCGCCGCCCCGCGGGCTGACCGCAGGGCCTCACGCCCGCCCGGTCAGACCACCGGAGGGGCGGGCGAGGGCAGGGTGAACCACACGGCCTTGCCGCGTTCCGTCGTGCGGTGACCGCAGGACGAGCTGAGGGTGCGGATCAGCAGCAGCCCCCTGCCGTGCTCCTGCCAGGGGTCCGGCTCGCTGCCCGGCACGGGACTGGAGAGATCGCCCGGCGGGGCGGGGTCGTGGTCGTGCACCTCCACCTGGCAGCCGGTCGGCAGCAGCTCCACCACGAGGTCGATGGGATCGTCGCCGGGGGTGTGCTCCACGGCGTTGGTGACCAGTTCGGCGGTGAGCAGTTCGGCGGTGTCGCTGTCTGCCGGCGCCTCGATGTCCGCCAGCGCCGCACGGATCAGGGCGCGGGCCATCGGCACGGCCGCGGCCGAGTGCGGCAGTGCGATCCGCCAGGAGGCGGGGGCGGGGACATAGGGGGGCACGGAGGGGGGTTCCATTCGGGGGGGTCGGGACGTTCATGGAACGCATTACTTCTTGGTTTCAACCATACGAAGCCCCATGGCCCGGACAAGGGGCTGTCGACCGGCACGAAGGGGACTTTCGTCACAACGGACTCACGCTCTGCATATCGCGTACTCGTGACGGGAGTCACGTACGAGTGATAAATTCGACGCAAGCAGCAGCCCGACGGCTGAAGGGGACCACCCTCCATGAGCCCGTTTCCCAGCTCCGCACCACGTACGGAGAACTGGCGCCATCTCCGGGTCACCACGCGCGACGGTGTCGCCACCGTCACCCTCGCCCGCCCCGAGAAACTCAATGCGCTGACCTTCGGCGCCTACGCCGATCTGCGTGATCTGCTGGCCGAGCTGTCCAGGGAGCGCACCGTGCGGGCCCTGGTCCTGGCCGGTGAGGGGCGCGGCTTCTGCTCCGGCGGCGATGTGGACGAGATCATCGGCGCCACCCTCGCGATGGACACCGCCCAGCTGCTGGACTTCAACCGGATGACCGGTCAGGTCGTACGGGCCCTGCGCGAATGCCCGTTCCCCGTCGTCGCGGCCGTGCACGGGATCGCCGCGGGAGCGGGCGCCGTCCTCGCGCTGGCCGCCGACTTCCGGATCGCCGACCCGACGGCCCGGTTCGCCTTCCTCTTCACCCGGGTCGGGCTCTCCGGCGGCGACATGGGCGCCGCCTATCTGCTGCCGCGGGTGGTGGGTCTCGGCCATGCCACCAGGCTGCTGATGCTCGGCGAACCCGTCCACGCGCCCGAGGCCGACCGCATCGGGCTGATCAGCGAACTGACCGAGGAGGGCCGCGCCGACGAGCGGGCCGCGGAGCTCGCCCGCCGCCTCGCGGACGGCCCCGCCCTCGCCCTCGCCCAGACGAAGGCGCTGCTCACCGCCGAGCTCGACATGCCGCTGGCCGCCGCCGTCGAGATGGACGCCGCCACCCAGGCCCTGCTGATGCACGGCGAGGACTACGCCGAGTTCCACGCCGCCTTCACCGAGAAGCGGCCGCCGAAGTGGCAAGGCCGGTAGCGCGATGACGGCGTCCGGGGGCCCGCACCCCGACAACCCGTCGGCCGGCCCGCACCGTATCGCCGTCATCGGCGGCGGACCCGGCGGGCTCTACGCCGCGGCGCTGCTCAAGAGGCTGGACCCCGAGCGCGAGATCACCCTCTGGGAGCGCAACACCCCCGACGACACCTTCGGTTTCGGCGTCGTCCTCTCCGACGAGACGCTCGGCGGCATCGAGCACGCCGACCCCACCGTCCACCGCGCGCTCCAGCAGGAGTTCGTCCGGTGGGACGACATAGACATCGTCCACCGCGGCCACACCCAGACCTCCGGCGGTCACGGCTTCGCCGCGCTCGGCCGCCGCCGCCTCCTGG
This sequence comes from Streptomyces sp. NPDC050423, assembly GCF_040655445.1. Classification (NCBI taxonomy): domain Bacteria; kingdom Bacillati; phylum Actinomycetota; class Actinomycetes; order Kitasatosporales; family Streptomycetaceae; genus Streptomyces; species Streptomyces sp. NPDC050423. The sequence goes on along the minus strand of NZ_JBFAJY010000035.1, from coordinate 56,969 downwards.
AGATCCTGCACGAGCGCTGCGCGTCCCTCGGGGTCCGGCTCCACTTCCGCACGGAGGCCCCGCCCGCCGCCGAACTCGCCGCCTCGTACGACCTGGTGATCGCCGCCGACGGGGTGCACAGCACCACCCGCACCGCCCACGCCGACAGCTTCGGCCCCCGCGTCACCACCCACCGCTGCCGCTACATCTGGCTCGCCGCCGACTTCGCCCTGGACGCCTTCCGCTTCGAGACCGCCGAGACCGCGTACGGCGTGATGCAGCTGCACGGCTATCCGTTCTCCCCGGACGCCTCGACCGTCATCGTGGAGATGCGCGAGGAGGTCTGGCGGGCCGCCGGATTCGACACCCGCGACCCGGCCGAGTCGACCCGGCACTGCGCCGCGATCTTCGCCGGCGCGCTCGGCGGCCGGCCGCTGCGCTCCAACAACTCCTCCTGGCTCACCTTCAGCACCGTCGTCAACGCCCACTGGTCGCACGGCAACACGGTCCTCATCGGCGACGCCGCCCACACCGCGCACTTCTCCATCGGCTCCGGCACCAAACTCGCCGTCGAGGACGCCCTCGCGCTCGCCGCCTGCATCGAGGAACAGCCCGGCCTGCCCGCCGCCCTCGCCGCGTACGAGAGCGAGCGCCGGCCCGTCGTCGAATCGACCCAGCGCGCCGCGGCCGCCAGCCTGCGCTGGTTCGAGGAGCTGGGCACGTACGTCGACCAGCCGCCCCGCCAGTTCGCGTTCAACCTCCTCACCCGCAGCCGCCGCGTCACCCACGACAATCTGCGGCTGCGCGACGCCGGGTTCGCCGCGGCCGTCGAGGAGGAGTTCGGCTGCCCGCCCGGCACCCCGCCGATGTTCACCCCGCTGCGGCTGCGCGGGCTTGAGCTGCGCAACCGGGTCGTCGTGTCGCCCATGGACATGTACTCGGCCACCGACGGAGTCCCCGGGGACTTCCACCTCGTCCACCTGGGGGCGAGGGCGCTCGGCGGCGCCGGGCTCGTCATGACGGAAATGGTCTGCGTGAGCCCCGAGGGCCGCATCACCCCCGGCTGCACCGGCCTCTACACCTCGGCACAGGCCATCGCCTGGACCCGGATCACCGACTTCGTACACACCACGTCGCCCGGCACCGCCATCGGCGTCCAGCTCGGCCACTCCGGTCGCAAGGGCTCCACCAAGCTGATGTGGGACGGCATCGACCAGCCGCTCGACGAGGGCGGCTGGCCACTCGTGGCCGCCTCCCCGATCCCGTACGCGCAAGGGGTCAACCAGGTACCGCACACCCTGGACCGGGCGGGTCTCGACGCGGTGCGCGAGCAGTTCACGGACGCCGCCCACCGCGCCGGCGCCTGCGGATTCGACCTCCTCGAACTCCACTGCGCCCACGGCTACCTGCTCTCCGGCTTCCTCTCGCCGCTCACCAACCACCGCACCGACTGGTACGGCGGATCACTGGCGAACCGGCTCCGCTACCCGCTCGAAGTCTTCGACGCCGTCCGTGAACGGTGGCCCGAGGACCGTCCGATGACGGTCCGGATCTCCGCCACGGATTGGGCCCGGGGCGGCACCACGGCCGAGGACGCCGTCGAGATCGCCCGCGCGTTCGTCGCCCACGGAGCCGACGCCATCGACGTGTCCACCGGCCAGGTCGTCCCCTACGAGCGGCCCGAGTACGGGCGCTCCTACCAGACCCCGTACGCCGACCGGATTCGCAACACCCTGTGCGTGCCCGTCATCGCGGTGGGCGCCATCTCCTCCTGGGACGACGTCAACTCCCTGCTGCTGGCGGGCCGCGCCGACCTCTGCGCCCTGGCACGCCCGCACCTGTACGACCCGCACTGGACGCTGCACGCGGCGGCCGAGCAGGGCTACGCGGGTCCGGGCGCGCCCTGGCCGCTCCCGTACCGCGCGGGCAGCCGCACCCCGCCGACCGGCCGCACCGACGCACCGAAACCGCGGCTCACTCTGGGCTGACAGCCTCTGACGTCAGGCACGCGTGGACGTAGACCTTCGCCCCGCCCCGGAACGCCCTTCGTGCCGGCGCGGAACTCCGGCCCCAGCTCCCCGTACCGCCTCCACCGCACCACGTTCGCCGCGACCGGCCATACCGGCTCGGGAGTCTCAGCCATCGCTTCGCTCCACGCTGATCAGCATCCGGTCGGAGACCGCCCGGTAGCCGATGCGTACGTAAACGCCGTTGCTGGTGGGGTTGGCCAGGTCGGCGAAGAGCAGCACCTCGTCCGCGCCCGCCTCCCGGGCCGTCCGGCTGATCTGCGCGGTCACCGCCGCCGCATAGCCCCGGCCGCGGTGCTCGGGCGGGGTGTAGACCGGCGCGACCCGTACCGTGCCCGCGATCCGCGGCGAGACGCCCGCCATCGACACGGGGACGCCGCCGTCCTCCCAGAGCGTCAGCCGCCCTTCGGCCGTCCGCTCGTCCACCCCCCGTTCCGGGTGCCCGGCCGGCTCGCCGATCTCGGCGGCGAAAGCGCGGAACCAGCCCAGCAGCAGTTCCCGGTCCGCCCCGGTCGCGGCCCTTGCCCGGCCACCGGGAGCCGGCGAGGGCGGTATCAACTCGCCCAGCCGGTAGAGCCGCTGCTCCTCGTCGAGGCGGTGCCCCGGCCAGTGGGCCGCCACCGCCACGGCTGTGGCCCGGTCCGCGTTGACGCCGGTGAGCGGGAGGGCGGCCAGCAGCGGACCGACCGCCTCCGGGACGAGCCCGTTCAGCAGCGCCGGACGGGGCGGTGTCCGTACCACGGTCCCCGCCACCGCACCGTCCGCCCCGCGCCACCAGCCCAGCACCGGGGCGTGATCGGTGAACGTGTGCGGGCCATTGCGTCGCAAGGACGCGGTGACGGTCAGCGCGAGGGTGTTCTCGGCAGGCCGGGCGGCGAGGGAGGCGCCGGCCGCGTCGAGGAACACGTCGACATCGTCAGTGAAGGTCCAGGTCATACACCCGCATTCTGCCGGGCGGGCCACCCGGGCAGCACCTGTATTACGCGCGCACGAACTCCGCCCCCGCGTCCCGCAGCCGCTCGTGCAGCAGCCCGAAGACCTCCGCCGACCGGCCGCCCGGCCACTCGTCCGGCAGCAGCTCGCGCGGCAGCCCCGGGTCCGCGTACGGCACCTGGCGCCAGGAGTCCAGCGCGGTCAGGTAGTCGCGGTAGGCGAGCTCGGGATCGGCTGCCGCGTCCCCCCGCGACTCCCAGGCCCGCAGCACCGGTTCGTGCCGCTCCAGGAAGTCGCGGTGCAGCCGGGCGATCGCGTCCAGGTCCCACCAGCGCGCCACCGACTCCGCGGTGGCGGCGAAACCCAGGTGGTCGCCGCGGAACAGGTCGACGTACGGGGCCAGTTCGAGGCGCTCCAGGGTGTGCCGGGTCTCGTCGTACAGCCCGGCCGGGGCGATCCAGACGCCGGGGGCTGCCGTGCCGAAGCCCAGCCGGGCCAGCCGCGAGCGCAGCAGGTGCCGCTTGTGACGCTCGGCCTCCGGTACGGAGAACACCGCGAGCACCCAGCCGTCGCCGAGCCGGGGCGCCGGGTGCCGGTAGATCCGCCGGTCGCCGTCGTCGAGCAGCTGGCGGGCGTCGGCCGAGAGCGCGTAGCCGGCGGCCCCGTCCGCCGTACGGGCCGCGGCGAGCAGCCCGCGCCGCTTCAGCCGGGAGACGGATGACCGTACGGCGGGGGCGTCCACGCCGACGGCAGCCAGCAGCCGGATGAGTCCGGCGACCGGCAGCGGGGCGTCGTCGGGGGTCCGGCCGTAGGCACCGTAGAGGGTGACGATCAGCGAGCGGGGTGCGTGCGGTTCGGCCATGTGATCATTCTCGGCCCGGAGCGGGAGGACCGGCACCCTGTTCGCCCTCGCGCAGCCGGAACCGTTGCAGTTTGCCCGTCGCGGTACGCGGGAGCGCGGGCAGGAAGGTGATGAGGCGCGGGCATTTGTGCGGGGCCAGCTCCGTCTTCATGAAGGCACGCAGCGCGTCGGCCGAGAGCGTGGAGCCCTCCCGCAGGACCACGTACGCGGCCACGATCCGGCCGCGCAGCTCGTCCTCGCGGCCCACCACCGCGGCCTCCGCCACCTCCGGGTGGCGCAGCAGCGCGTCCTCGACCTCGGGGCCCGCGATGTTGTAGCCGGAGGAGATGATCATGTCGTCGGCGCGGGCCACGTAGTGGAAGTAGCCGTCCGCGTCGCGCACGTAGGTGTCGCCCGTGAGGTTCCAGCCGTGCCGTACGTACTCCCGCTGCCGTTCGTCGGCGAGGTAGCGGCAGCCGACCGGTCCGCGTACGGCCAGCAGGCCGGGCTCGCCGTCCGGCACCGCCGCGCCGTCCCGGTCGACCACCCGGGCCTGCCATCCGGGTACCGGGACGCCGGTGGTGCCGGGGCGGATCGCGTCGTCGGCCGCGGAGACGAAGATGTGCAGCAGCTCGGTGGCGCCGATGCCGTTGATGATGCGCAGACCGGTCCGCTCGTACCAGGACCGCCAGGTCGCGACGGGCAGGTTCTCGCCCGCCGACACACAGCGGCGCAGCGCGGGGAGGTCGTACGCGTCGAGCTGGTCGAGCATCACCCGGTAGGCGGTGGGAGCCGTGAAGAGCACCGAGACGCGGTGGGCGGCGAGGGCCGGCAGCAGCACCTTGGGGCCGGCCTGTTCCAGCAGCAGCGCCGAGGCGCCGGCCCGCAGCGGGAAGACCACAAGGCCGCCGAGCCCGAAGGTGAAGCCGAGCGGCGGGCTGCCGGCGAACACGTCGTCGGGCACCGGCCGCAGGACGTGCCGGGAGAAGGTGTCGGCGATGGCCAGCACATCGCGGTGCAGGTGCATGCAGCCCTTGGGGCGGCCGGTGGTCCCCGAGGTGAAGGCGATCAGTGCGACATCGTCCGACGCGGTGTCCACGGCCCGGTAGGGGCCGGGCCGGGCGGCGGCGAGCCGCAGCAGGTCGTCCGGGGCGTCGCCGCCGTACGCGGTGATCCGCAGCCCCGGCACCCGGGCCCTCGCCAGGTCGTCGACCGAGCGGACGTCGCACAGGGCGTGGCTGATCCGGGCGATCGAGCAGATCGTGGCGAGTTCGGCCGCCCGCTGCTGGGCCAGTACGGTGACGGCGATCGCCCCGGCCTTCAGCACCGCCAGCCAGCAGGCGGCGAGGTGGGGCGTGGTGGGGCCGCGCAGCAGTACGCGGTTGCCGGGGACGACCCCCAGGTCCGAGGTGAGGACATGGGCGATCCGGTCGACCCGGTCCCGCAGCTCCCCATAACTCATCACAGCGCCGTCCGGCGTGCGGAAGGCGGGGCGGCCGGCTCCGAAGCGGTCCGCCGTGCGGTCCAGGAGCTCGACGGCGCAGTTCAGCCGGTCCGGATAGTGCAGCTCGGGCAGGTCGAAGACCAGTTCCGGCCACTGGTCGGCGGGTGGCAGATGTTCCCTGGCAAAGCTGTCGATGTGCGCTGAGGTCTTCGGGTCCATGACGGATCGCCCCCTTGTCGCCTCTGGAGCGTATCGTTTAGGTGACGGTAGTCAACGGTCCGCGATAAAACGGGATATCCAGGCAAGGCGCGAGAGAAGGCATGCGCAGAGCTCACGGCAGAAGGCACGCACAGAGCCCGCGAGCGAACGGCATGCTTCATGCTTCCGACGGGACTCCGACAAGAGAGGCGCCGGTATGACGGCATTCTCGCTCGATCCGGACCGGACCGCCTGGTGCGAGGAACTGCGCACCCTCGCCGAGCAGCGGCTGCGCCCGCTCGCGGAGAAGGGCGAGCCCGGTCACGTCAACCGGCCGCTCCTCGCCGCCCTCGGCGAGCTGGGCCTGCTGGACCGGCTGCTGGGCTCCGGCGCCCTCGACCTCTGCCTGCTGCGCGAGTCCCTCGCCCGGGGCTGCACGGAGGCCGAGACCGCCCTGGCGCTCCAGGGGCTCGGCACCTGCCCAGTGCTCCAGGCGGGTACCGCGGCCCACCGGGAACGCTGGCTGCCCGAGGTCCGCGCGGGCCGCGCCGTCGCCGCCTTCGCGCTCAGCGAGCCGGGGGCCGGGTCGGACGCGGCGGCCCTCGCGCTCGACGCCGCGCCCGCGCCGGACGGCTGGCGGCTGACCGGCGAGAAGTGCTGGATCTCCAACGCCCCCGAGGCCGACTTCTACACCGTCTTCGCCCGTACGACGCGGGGCGCGGGAGCCCGCGGCGTCACCGCGTTCCTGGTCCCGGCCGACCGCCCCGGGCTGACCGGCGACTCCCTGGACATGCTCTCGCCGCACCCGATCGGGGCCCTCACCTTCGACGGTGTACCGGTCACCCCCGACGACGTGCTCGGGGAACCGGACCGGGGCTTCCGGGTCGCCATGAACACCCTCAACCTGTTCCGGCCGAGCGTCGGCGCCTTCGCCGTCGGCATGGCCCGCGCCGCCCTCGACGCCACCGTCGCACACACCGAGGAGCGCACCGCGTTCGGCGGCCCGCTCAAGGATCTCCAGGCCGTCGCCCACCAGGTCGCGGAGATGGCCACCCGCACCGAGGCCGCGCGGCTGCTGGTGTACGCGGCCGCCGCCGCGTACGACGCGGGGGAGCCGGGCGTCCCGCGCCGCGCCGCCATGGCGAAGCTGTTCGCGACCGAGACCGCGCAGTACGTCGTGGACACCGCCGTCCAACTGCACGGCGCCCGCGCCCTGCGCCGCGGCCACCTGCTCGAACACCTCTACCGGGAGGTCCGCGCCCCGCGGATCTACGAGGGTGCCAGCGAGGTGCAGCGCACGATCATCGCCAAGGAGCTGTACGCGAACCGGGAGCCGTCCGCATGAGCCCGATCCACCGCATCAACCCCGTCGAACTCTCGCCGCCCGCGGGTTTCTCGCACGCGGTCACCGCCACCGGGAGCCAACTGGTCTTCCTGGCCGGGCAGACCGCCCTCGACCAGCGGGGCGTCATCGTCGGATCCACCCTGCCCGAGCAGTTCGCCACCGCCCTCACCAATCTGCTCGCCGCCCTGCGCGCAGCGGGCGGCGCCCCGGCGGACCTGGCCAGGGTCACGGTCTACGCCACCGATGTCGCCGACTACCGGGTGAACGCCGCCGAACTGGGGCGGATCTGGCGGCGGCTTGCGGGCCGCGACTACCCCGCGATGGCCGTGATCGGGGCGGCGCGGCTCTGGGACGAGCAGGCGCTCGTCGAGATCGACGGAGTGGCGGTGCTGCCCTGAGCGGGCCGGACACCGCGAACGCCCCCTGCGAGCCCGGGAATCCGGGCCCGCAGGGGGCGTGCCGACGCGCACGGAGCGGTCAGCGCGTGATCAGTACGGCTTCACCAGCACGTGGGCCGCACCCGGAATGCCGACCTTCAGCAGCTCGTCCTCCTCGGGCGTCATCTCGCCGCCCGTCTCCTGCTTGAGGACGGCCCGCGACATGGCCTGCACCCACATGGCACGGGGACGGCGGCGCCCCTCCCAGAGGTCGAGCGCGGCCGCCACGTCCGGCTCGGCGTCCAGCGACTCCGCGAGCACCAGCGCGTCCTCCACGGCCATCGCCGCACCCTGCGCGATGTGCGGGGTGCTCGCGTGCGCGGCGTCACCGGCCAGGACGACGCGGCCGATGTGCCACGGCTCCTCGACAGTCACCTGAGAGATCCGCGAGTACACCACGTCCTCGGGTCCGGTGACCGAGGCGAGTGCCTCGGCGACCGGCCCGGAGAACATCGGGAGCCGCTCCTTGAGCTGCTCGTGGGCCTTCTCCGGGTCGGGCCGGAAGTCCTCGGACTCCGCGAACACCGCGCCCAGGTACATCAGTTCGTCCGTGATCGGGGTGAGCAGCGCCTTGGCGGCCTGGCCCGCGGTACTCATCACGACACCCCGCACCCGCTCCTGACGGGGCACGGTGACACGCCAGTTGGCGAAGCCGGTGTACTCGGGGACGAAACGGTTGCCGTACAGCCGGCTGCGCAGCGGCGAGCCGATGCCGTCGAAGCCGACGACCAGGTCCCAGCGTGCGGCCGAGCCGTCGGACAGGGTGACGTTCACTCCCTCGCCGTCGTCCGCGAGCTTGGCGATGGTGGTGCCGAAACGGATCGTGGCCCCGGCCGCCGCGGCGGCGCCGCCGAGCACCTGCGCCAGGGCGGTGCGGGGGATGCCGTTGTTGGAGGGCGCGTCACCCATCCGGGGCTGCGGAATCTCCGCCAGGGTGTTGCCGGCCGGGTCCGCGATGGTCAGCACCTCCCACTCGAAGCCCGCCTTGAGGCAGTCGTCGAGCACCCCGATCTCCCGCATGACGTGGAGGGCGTTGGACGGCTGGATGATGCCGACGCCGAGTGCGTCGAGCTGGTCGCGGAGCTCGGCGACCTCGACGGTGTGGCCGCGCCGGGCCAGGGCGGTGGCGAGCGTCAGCCCGCCGATGCCGCCGCCGTGTATCAGGACGCGCAGGGGTGTTGCCATAGGGGATCTCTCCAGAGCGGGAGTCAGCGGAAAACAGCCTGAATCAGCGAAAGGACTTTACGGGCAGGGGACACGTCAGCCGGCCGCGACGGGCAGGCTCATCAGGTGGTCCACCAGGGCCAGCAGCACGTCCCGGCCGAACGGCCGGTCGCGCACATCGCCGACCAGCAGGGGGACGTGGGGGTCGAGGTCGAGCGCCGCCCTGACCTCGTCCGCCGTACGGGTGTTGTGGCCGTGGAAGCAGTTGATCGCCACCACGAACGGGATGTCACGGCTCTCGAAGAAGTCGATCGAGGCGAAACTGGTCTCCAGCCGGCGGGTGTCGGCGATCACGACGCCACCGAGTGCGCCGTTGACCAGGTCGTTCCACATGAACCAGAAACGCTCCTGGCCCGGTGTGCCGAAGAGGTAGACGACCAGCTCGGGACTGACCGTGATCCGGCCGAAGTCCAGCGCCACGGTGGTCGTGTCCTTCTGGCCGACACCGGCCAGGTCGTCGACGCCGATGCTGGCCTTGGTCAGGAACTCCTCGGTACGCAGGGGCGCGACCTCACTGACGGCGCCCACCAGAGTGGTCTTGCCGACGCCGAAGCCACCGGCGATAAGGATCTTGACGGCGGCGGGGGCCGCGTAACTGCTTGTCATCTTTACTCAGAGTCTCCGGAGTCCGTCGCGAACAGCGGCCAGCACGCCCATGTCCGCGCCGCCGGCCGCCCGTGCCACCGAGAGCGGGGCGCGGGCGAGCAGCAGGCCGTGGGACACCAGGTCCGCCAGCAGGATCTTGGTCACCGAGACCGGGAGGTTGAGGTCGGCGGAGACCTCGGCGACCGCCGCGGGACGCCGGCAGCGATCCAGGATCATCCGGTGCTCCGGCTGGAGCCGGCCGGGCCGGGCCGCCGCGCCGTGTTCGTCCCGCGGGTCGTGTGCGGTCGTCAGTACGGTGATGAGGGTGAAGTCGTCCCGCTCGGGGGCGGTCCGGCCACGGGTGATGGTGTACGGGCGCACCATGGTGCCCGCGCCGTCCTCCTCCGTCTCCTCGTCCTCCCAGTGCGGGGTCACGCGTGCGGCCCGTCCCCGCCGCCGAAGGCGTCGAAGTCACCGCGCACCGGGGTGCTGAGCTTCTGGCCGACCTGCTGGACCAGGTTGTGCATGGCCAGCGACATGATCTCGGCATCCACCTCCTGGGAGGCGACGACGGCCAGGTGCGTGCCCTGGGCGGCCGAGATGATGAAGAGCCACAGGTCCGACAGCTCGACGATCACCTGGTGCACGCCGCCGCCGTTGAAGAGCTGCCCGACACCGCGGGCCAGGCTCTGCTGGCCGGTGCAGATGGCGGCCAGCCGCTCCGCGTCGGCGCGCTCGACGGTGCGCGAATGGCTCACCACCAGGCCGTCGTCGGAGAGCAGCACGGCGTTCAGGGTCTCGGCCACCGAGTCCACGAGACCGTCGAGCAGCCAGTCGAGGTCCTGGTGAGTGGCGGTTGTGCGTGTCATGACCGTTCTTCTCTCGTGGGGTGGTGGGCGGGCGGGTCGGGCTCCGTCGGCGCTTCATCTGTCGCGCGGGCGGCGCGGGACCGGCGCTGGAAGGCTCCGATCGCGGCTCCGGCCCGACGGGGGGCCGGCCGGAGCGGTGGGTTGTTGTCCCGGTTCGGCGGCTGCGACGCGGCAGGCCGGGCGGCCGGGGCGATCCGCAGCTCGTCGGCGAGGCTGGCCTGCCGTACCCGGCGCGGCAACGGGGGTTCCGCGGCGGGCGGGGCCGGCAGCGCGGGCCGGCCGGACCCGTCACCGGGAGCGATGGCCTCCGGCGACGGCGGAGCAGGATGGTCGGGCTCGGCCACCGGCAGCTGTGTGTGCTGTCCGGCGGCCGGGTCCGGCTGCCGGACACCGGGGACCGGGAATCCGTTCGGGTCCCCGGCGCGGCCCGCCGGATACGGTCCCGTGTACGGCTGTTGCGGAGTCATGTACGGCTCCTCCGGCGTGGGATACGGCTGGTGCGGTACGGGGTACTGGCCCTCAGCCTTCATGTACGGCTGCTCGGCCGGGGCGTACGGGTCCTCGTGGGAGCTGCCGTACGGGGACGCCGGTCCGGCGGAACCGTACGGGGATGTCCCGGGCGCGGTTCCGGTGTACGGCGGGAACGGGTGCTCGGTGTCGCCGAACGGGTCGTCGGCGGGCGCGGGCTGCGGCCGCGGCCCCTCCCGGTCGGGGAAGGGCTCGGACGCCACGGTGTACGGGGCCGCGCTGTAGGGAGCCGCGGTGGCATCGAACGGTGCGCCGGACGCGTGCAGCGCGGTGACCCCGGCGAGGGCCTGGCCGCGGCCCCGGCTGGGCAGCGCCTCTCCGTCGCCGGTCGCGGCGGGCGGCGCGGGGGCCGGGGCGGCCTCCTCGGGGGACGGCACGCCCACCGGGCCGGTTCGCGGCTCGGGGACCGTGAGCGCGTCGGGGACGAGCACGACGACGCGGGTGCCGCCGAAGGCCGAGGGGCGGAACTCCACCCGCAGGCCGTGCTGGTCGGCGAGGCGTGCGATCACGTACAGGCCGAGACGGATGTCGTCGGAGTGGGCCAGCACGTCCATCCTGGGCGGACGGCTCATCAGCTCGTTCGCCTCGGACAGCTGTTGCTCGTCCATGCCGAGCCCGCGGTCCTCGACCTCGATGGCCAGACCCCGGCTCACCCGGGCGGCCCTGACCTCGACGGGGCTGGGCGGCCTGGAGAAGCTGAGGGCGTTCTCGATCAGTTCGGCGAGCACGTGGGAGACCGGTCCTACGGCTCGCTCCGTGAGCCACGGGGTGCCGTCCAGATCCAGCACCACGCGCCGGTAGTCCTGCACCTCGCCCTGGGCGGAACGCATGACGTCCAGCAGCGGAACGGGCTTGCGCCAGCGCCGGTGCGGGGAGCCGCCGGCGAGGATCACCAGGTTCTCCTCGTAGCGCCGGAGCCGGGCGGTGAGGTGGTCGAGGTCGAAGAGGCCGTCCAGGATCTCGGGGTCCTCGTGCTTGCGCTCCAGCTCGTCCAGCTTCTTCAGCTGCTGGCCGATCAACTGCTGGGTGCGGCGCGCGATGCGCTGCAGCAGCCGCTCGAAGCCGCGGTGCTGGTCGGCCTGTTTGACGGCCGCCTGCACGGCGCTGGTGCGGGCCAGGTTGAGGGCGTTGCCGAGCTGCGTCAGCTCGTCCGACTTACTGCTCCTGGCGTCGTGCGCGATGGCACGGGCCTCGGCCTCGACATCGATGCGTTCGCCCTTGGCGAGCCGGTCGATGACATCGGGCAGCGTCTTCTCCAGCTCCTCGGCCCGCTCCTGGAGCCGGCCGATGCGGCGGCGCAGGTTACGGGTGAGGCGCCAGGTGATCCAGATGACCGCGATGACCGCGAGGAGGCCGATCACCGTGGTCAGGACGACCCTGATCAGCAGCGAGACGACGCTGTCCTTGCCGTTCTCGACCACCAGGGCGGTGCGGTGCTCCATCAGCTTCACGAGCTGGGGCGTGAGCTGGTCCATCGCGCCGCGCCAGGTCTTCTCCTGGGCGCCGAGGCTGACGAATCCGGCACTGTCCGGGTCGGCGGGCCGCAGCACCTGCGTCTCCACCTGGGTCTTGGTCTTCCAGGCGGGACTGCTCGCGATCTCGTCCCACATCGCCTTCTCGTCCGGCGGAAGGTAGGGGGCGACCTTGTCGGAGTACTGGAACGACTGGCTGGAGACGGCCTGCCGTACCTGCTGGAGGTCCTCCGTGCTCAGCTTGCCCTTCGGCCAGCCACGGGCCAGCAGGGCGTCCGAGCGCGAGATCATCTCCTTGGTCCAGAACAGGTCGACCAGCGGCTGCGAGAGTGTGGTGATCTTGCCGTTGTCCACATGGCTGAGCGCGGTGAACAGCTTCAGGTCGACCGCGATCAGATCCGTGTAGTAGCCGTACACGGCCTTCTGCTGGTCGTTGCCGCCCTCGTCCACGAGGGTGCGTTGCGCGGGCAGTTGATTGATCGCCTCGCGGGCCTGGCCGACCGCGTCCCGGACCTCGCCGGGCGCGTCGTCGGCGGTCACGCCCGAGAGCGACTGGAAGCTGGTGATCGCTTCGTCGGTCAGCTTGCGCTGCTTGCGCAGCGCGTCGGTGACACCTCCGTGGCGGGCCAGAGTCTCGGCGCTCAGCCGACGCTCCTCCTGCAAGTTGTAATACACGATATTGGACGGCTGGCCGGCTTTCTGGGCCAACTGTCCCTGGGCTGCCTGGCTCTGGAAGTCGAGCAGAGTCTGACCACTGGTGACGGCCCAGAGGGCGGCCAGTGCGACACCGGGGACGATGGCCAGTACGAGCAGGGCCGTCCGCAGCGACATGGTGGTCGATTCGCTCCGCCGAGACGCGCGCGTGCGCAGGGCATGCTCCTTGGCGATGATGCCAGCCTCACGACTGGTCAAATCCGTTTAGAACTTCGACAGATAGATATTAGCCACACTGTAAAAATGAAAAGGAAGCGGGCTCACATGTACAACACTGATCACTCACGTCTTCACCATCTACGCGCGGAGCTGCCGCGACCGATCTGAGTGCGCCCGGGTGGGCGCGGCGCGCCGTACGGGTGAAGCCGGTTCAGGGATATATCTGTATTTAGTGCTCTTTGTCCGTCCTGCGACGCTCTGTTCCGCGACACTCTGTTCTGCGACACCCGATTCAGCGGCATCCCGCGCCGGGTCTCCCCGCGGAGCCGTATGACCGCGCTCATCGTCTGCCACTTCGTCCTGGCCGCGTGCGCCCGCCCGCTGGTCCGGCGACTGGGCAGGCGCGCCTTCGTCGTACTCGCCCTGCCACCGGCGGCCACCACCTGCTGGGCCCTCGCCCAGTGGGACACCGCGGCCTCCGGATCCTCGGTCACCTGGTCGTGGAACTGGATCCCGGCCTACGACGTCTCCCTCGGCCTGCGCCTCGACGCGCTCGCCGAACTGATGGTGCTGCTCGCGGCCGGTGTCGGCACGCTCGTCCTGCTCTACTGCGCCTCGTACTTCACCGACGACACTCCGCAACTCGCGGGATTCGCCGGGAACCTGCTCGCCTTCGCGGGGGCGATGCTCGCCCTCGTCCTCACCGACGACCTGATCTCGCTCTATGTGTTCTGGGAGCTGACGACGGTCTTCTCCTACCTGCTCATCGGATACGACAGCGAACACCGGCACAGCCGCCGCTCCGCCCTCCAGGCACTCACCGTCACCACCTTCGGCGGTCTCGCCATGCTGATCGGCTTCCTGATCATCGGTCAGGAGGCGGGTACCTACCGGATCTCCGCGATCCTCGCGGACCCGCCCCGGACGGGCATCGCCGTCTCGGTGGCCGTGGTGCTGATCCTGTGCGGGGCACTGTCCAAGTCGGCGATCTGGCCGTTCAGTCTCTGGCTCCCGAACGCCATGGCCGCGCCCACCCCCGTCAGCGCCTACCTGCACGCCGCCGCCATGGTCAAGGCCGGTGTCTACCTGGTCGCCCGCCTCGCACCGGGATTCGCCGACGTGCCCGTGTGGCGACCCGTCGTGATGGTCCTGGGCGCCGCGACCATGCTGCTCGGCGGCTGGCGGGCGCTGCGGCTCAACGACCTCAAGCTCGTCCTCGCCTACGGCACCGTCAGCCAGCTCGGCTTCCTCACGCTCCTCGCCGGTGTCGGCAGCCGTGACGCGGCGCTGGCCGCCGGCGTGATGATCCTCGGTCACGCCCTGTTCAAGGCGCCGCTGTTCCTGGTCACCGGCATCGTCGACCACGCGGCCGGCACCCGGGACCTGCGCAGACTCTCCGGCGTCGGACGGGCGCTGCCGCACGTCTGCGCCGTCGCCGTGATCGCCGCCGGGTCCATGGCCGCACTGCCACCACTGCTGGGCTTCGCCGCGAAGGAGGCCGCCTTCGAGGCGCTGCTGCACGGCGACACCGCGGACCGCTGGGCGCTGGGCATCACCGTCGCGGGGTCGATGCTGACCGTCGCCTACACCGTCCGGTTCGTCTGGGGGGCCTTCCTGCGCAAACCCGGCGTCAGCGACACCCCGGTCCACCGGGTCGGCTGGGCCTTCCTCGCCCCGCCCGCGCTGCTCGCCGCCTGCGGGCTGGTACTCGGGCCCGGCGTCGGGTGGACCGACCGGCTGCTGAGCGCGTACGCGGACACCTTCCCCGCCCCCGCGCACCCGTACCACCTCGCGCTCTGGCACGGACTCGGCACCGCGCTGCTGCTCTCGGCCGTCGCCCTGGCGGGCGGCGCCGCGCTCTTCGCGTGGCGCGGAGAGGTCACCCGGCTCTCCCGGCGGATCGCCTGGCCGACCGCCGACAACGTCTTCGGCCATCTGCTGCTCGGCCTGGAGCGGCTCTCCCTCCAGATCACCGGATTCGTCCAGCGCGGCTCGCTCTCCGTCTACCTCGCCACCACGCTGCTCGTGATGCTCGGCGGGCAGCTGGCCGTGCTCGGTGTGGACCGCCCCTGGGAAGGTGCCGTGGCGCCCCGGCTCTGGGACGCACCGCTCCAGGGCGCCGTCGCCGTACTGACCTGTGCTGCGGCACTGTTCTGCCTCGTCGTCAGACGACGCATGAAGGCCGTGGTGCTGGGCGGACTCACCGGATACGGGACCGCGTTGCTCTTCGTCGTCCAGGGCGGTCCGGACCTGGCGCTCACACAGTTCTGTGTGGAGACCGTGTCGATGATCGTGTTCGTGCTGGTGCTGCGACGGATGCCGGTGCACTTCCAGGAGTCCGTCAGCGGCTGGCGGCGTGCCGTGCGCATCCCGGTGGCGCTGGCCGCGGCGGCGACCCTGAGCGTGGTGGTGTGGGTCGCGGCGGCCGCGCGTACCGCGAAGCCGGCAGGCGCCGCCATGGTCGAGGAGACCGCGCGCCACGGGCTCAAGGACGTGGTGGCCACCATCCTGGTCGACCTGCGGGCCTGGGACACGATGGGGGAGTCCGCCGTGCTCGCCGCCGCGGCGATCGGTGTGACGAGCCTGATCTATCTGCACCGCCGCGCCGAGGGAGCCGGCTCGCCCCCGGGGAGACAGGGGCACACCGCCTGGTCGGTGACCACGAACCGGCTGCCGGGGCTGCCGCACGGCGACGAGGGGGCGCCGGAGCGCGGTTGGCTGGCGGCCGGCGCCACGCTGGCGCCCGAGCACCGCTCCGTGGTGTTCGAGGTGGTGGCCCGGCTGCTGTTCCACCCGATCCTGGTGCTCTCGGTGTACCTGCTGTTCTGCGCCGAGAACATGCCGGGGGGCGGCTTCGTCGGCGGGATGGTCGCGGGAGTCGCCCTGATCACCCGCTACCTGGCGGGAGGCCGCTTCGAACTCGCCGAGGCCGCCCCGCTGCAGCCGGGACTCTTCACCGGTCTCGGCCTCTTCCTCTCCACCGGAGTCGCCCTGCTGGGCCTCGCCGACGGCACGGTCCTGCACGCCTGGACCCACCATGGACATCTGCCGCTGATCGGTGCGTACCACTTCGGTACGCCGGTGATCTTCGACTTCGGGGTCTATCTCCTGGTGCTGGGCGTGGTGCTGGACATCGTGCGGGCCCTCGGCGCCAAGATCGACCGGCAGATCGAGCGGGCCGCCGCCGAACAGGCGACGCGCCGGACGGCCGGACCGGCCGCCCGGCCGGAGCCCGGGACGGGGGGCTCCGCGCCATGACCGTCAGCGCCTCTCTCCTCGCCACCGCCGCGGTGCTGTGCGCGGCCGGCGGCATCCTCATGCTCACCCGGCCCCTCACCCGGATCCTGCTGGGCGCGGTGATCGCGGGCAACGGCATCAACCTGCTCGTCCTGTCCGCCACCGGCACGGCCGGCCGCGAACCCCTGCTCTACGGCGTCGCGCTGAGCAAGGTCACCGATCCGCTGCCCCAGGCCATCGCCCTCACCGCCATCGTCATCACCCTCGCCACCACCGCGTTCCTCCTGGCCATGGCCTACCGCAGCCACCAGCTGACCGGCACGGACGAGGTCCACGACGACGACGAGGACCGGCGCATCGTGCTGCGCGCCGAGGTGCTGGGGGAGCGCGACGAACTGCGCGAGCAGTACCGGGCCGAGTCGGAGCGTACGGACGAGGAGCGCCGCCGGTACCGCGCGGAGCGCCGCCGGCTGAGAGCCAGGCTGCGTGCCGACCGCGCCCTGCAGGCCCGCGGCCGGGACGCGTCCGGGGACCTGTGGCACGACGTCCTGGGCGCGGACCCGGAGCACTACGCGGCGCAGGCGGACGACGGGAGCCCCGGCCCTCCCGAGGAACCGGGCCCCGCCGCACCAGGCGGACCCGGCACCACGCCCGACGACCCGAACCGAGGAGACACCGGGTGAACGCACTCGTCCCGCTGCCGGTGCTGCTGCCGCTCTGCGCCACCGGCCTGAGCCTCGCCTTCGGCACCCGGCTCAAACAGGTCCAGCGCTTCATCAGCGTCGCCGTGCTCACCGCCGTACTGGGCCTCTCGGTCACCCTGATGATCGCCGCCGACATGGACGGCCCGCTCACCGTCCACCTCGGCGACTTCGCGCCGCCGCTCGGCATCACCCTGGTCGCCGACCGGCTCTCCGGGCTGATGCTGACGGTCTCCTCCGCCGTCACCCTCTGCGTCCTCGTCTACTCCATCGGCCAGGGCATGGCCGACCGGGACGAGGAGACACCCGTGGCGGTCTTCCACCCCGCCTACCTGATCCTGGTCGCCGGGGTCTCCTGCACCTTCCTCGCCGGTGACCTGGTCAACCTCTACGTCGGCTTCGAGATCATGCTGGTCGCCAGCTTCGTCCTGCTCACGCTCGGCGGCACCGGTTCCCGGGTCCGCGCGGGCTCCACCTACGTGATCATCTCCCTCTTCTCCTCGATGCTCTTCCTCACCGCCATCGCCATGACGTACGCGGCCACCGGCACCGCCAACTTCGCCCAGCTGGCCGGGCGCCTGACCGCACTCCCGCTGGGCGTCCAGACCCTGATCCAGGCGATGCTGCTGACCGTCTTCGCCATCAAGGCCGCCGTCTTCCCGCTCGCCGCATGGCTCCCCGACTCCTACCCGACCGCGCCCGCCCCGGTCACCGCGGTCTTCGCCGGACTGCTCACCAAGGTCGGCGTCTACTGCATGCTGCGCACCGAGACCCTGCTCTTCCCCGGCAACCGGCTCGGCGATCTGCTGATGGCCGCCGCCCTCGCCTCGATGGTCGTCGGCATCCTGGGGGCCGTGGCCCAGACCGACCTGAAGCGGCTGCTCTCCTTCACCCTCATCAGCCACATCGGCTACATGATCTTCGGCATCGGGCTCGCCTCCCGGGAGGCGTACGGCGGCGCGATCGTCTACGTCGTCCACCACATCACCGTGCAGACCACGCTCTTCCTGGTGGCCGGCCTGATCGAACGGCGGGGCGGGACCACCGAACTCACCCGGCTCGGCGGAATCGCCAGAGCCGCACCGCTCCTGGCCGTCCTCTTCTTCGTACCCGCGATGAACCTGGCCGGGATCCCGCCGCTGTCCGGATTCATCGGCAAGCTCGGGCTCATGCGCGCCGGTGTCGCCGACGGCGGTGTCTGGGCCTGGATCCTCGTCATCGGATCGACGGCGACCAGCCTTCTCACGCTGTACGTGATGGCCAAGGTGTGGAACCTGGCGTTCTGGCGGGCCGCACCCCCCGGGCAGGCGCTGGACGGCACGGTCCTGGAGTCCGACGAGGAGGACGACAGCGATGCCGACGAGGGCCCGGACCGGATGCCCGGTACCGGCGACGAAGGGGTACGAACCCGCCACCAGCCGGCCGGACGCGCGGTGGCGGCCACCCTGCACGGTCACGCCGTCACCACGACGACGAAGCTGCCGCGGCCGATGACCTGGGCCACCGCGGCGACGGTCGCGCTCGGACTCGCCTTCACCGTGTTCGCCGGGCCGCTGACCTCGTACACCGACCGCTCGGCCGCCGAACTCATCGCACGCTCCCCCTATATCGAGGCGGTGCTCGGACGGTGAGACGACTGATCAGGTTCTCCTACCGGAACAAGGACCTGCCGCCGTTCAGCTGCGAGTTCGGCGGCCGCCGCGGGCGGGTGCTCGACCTGCCGCTGATCGCCTGGCTCACCGTCATCTGGGTACTGCTCTGGTCCGGCCTGCACTGGGCCAATCTGCTGACCGGCGCGGTGGTCGCGGTCGCGGTCTGCCTGGCGTTCCCGCTGCCGCAGGTCGACCTCGGGCTCCGCCTGCACCCGTGGGGCATCCTGCGGCTGGCCGGCTTCCTGCTCCTCCACATGTACACCTCCGCAGTGCGGGTCACCCGGCAGATCTTCGCCGACCGTCCGCACCGTGCCGCCGTGATCGCCGTACCCCTGCGCTGCCGCTCGGACCTGATGCTCACGGCGACCGCCGTCACGGTGTCCAACGTGCCCGGCGGATCGGTCGTCGAGGTGCGCCGCGCCACAGCCACCGTCTTCCTGCACGTCCTCGACGCGGACCGGCCCGCCGAACTGGCCGCGGCCCGGCGTTCCGTGTGGCGCCTGGAGGAGCTGACGGTCCGGGCCTTCGGCACCCGCGACGAGATCGCCCGCGTCGCCGTTCCGCCGCCACCGACCGCACCACACACCGGCGAGCAGCCGGGAGACCAGGGGGAGGACGCATGAGCGTTCCGGAGACCGTCGACCGGGTGCTGCTCATCGCGGCCGTCGTCGTGATCGTCATCGCCGGAGCGGGTCTGCTGACCCGTATCTGGCTGGGCCCCTCCATGCTTGACCGCGCGATCTCACTGGATGTCTGCGCGGCCCTGATCATCGCCGGCCTCGGCGCCAAGTCGGCCTTCGCACGCGACCCCTTCTACTTCCCGATCATGCTGGTGCTGGCCTTCCTCGGCTTCACCGGTTCGGTGGGCATCGCGCGCTTCATCGCCGTACGCGACCGGCCGCCGGGCCGCCCGCGCGCCGACGGACCCAAGAGGACGGGCAAGTGAACACATGAGTGACTGGCTTCAGATCACCGACACGGCAGGCGCGGTCCTGGTCCTCCTCGGCGCGGCCGTCTGCCTGCTGGGTGTGATCGGCATGCTGAAGCTGCCGGACGTCCTGTCCCGCAGCCATGCGGCGACCAAGCCGCAGTCGCTCGGCCTGCTGATCGTGCTGGCGGGGGTCGCGCTGCGACTGCGCAGCGGCATGGACATGGCGACCCTGGCGCTGATCGGCTTCTTCCAGCTGATGACCGGCCCGGTCGCCTCGCACCTGGTCGCGCGCTCGGCGTACCGGACGGGACAGGTCGACCACGGCGAGCTTCTCTTCGACGAACTGGACGAGCAACTGACGGAAGAGAATTAGGCGCCCTCCGCTGCCGCGCGGCGCGGCAGGTCGAGGACGGCGCTCGTGCTCGGCTTCACCTCGGCGGCGCTGTTCGCCTACATCAGCGGATCCAGTTTCGTCTTCGAGAGCGTGCACGGTGTCTCTGCCACGGTGTACTCGCTGATCTTCGCGTCGAACGCGGTGGGGATGCTCATCGCCGGTGTCACGTTCGCGCGGCTCTCCCGCCGGGTCCGGATGAACACGCTCCTGATCGCCGGGCTCACGGTCTCCGGCGCCGGCGCCGTGGCGCTGCTCGTGGTCCCGGCCCTGGCCGGGGAGACCCTCGCGGCCACCTGGATCTGCCTCTTCGTCACCATGGCCGGCATCGGCCTGGTCTTCCCCGCCACGATGAGCATCGGCCAGACCCTGGGGCGCGTTGCCCCGGGCGCGGCGTCGGCGCTGCTGGGCGGCCTCCAGTTCCTGTTCGGCGCGCTCGCCGCACCACTCGTCGGCGTCTTCGGTGAGGACAGCGGGACACCCATGGCCGTCATCGTGCTCACCGCACTCGCCCTGGCGGGCCTCGCCCTGATCCTGCTCGCCCGGCCGTGGCTGAGCCACGGCGAGGTCGCCGCCGGACCGGCCGGATCCGCGGAATCCACCGAGGCGGCCTGAACCGCTCCTGCCGGGGAGGAGGGCCGGTCCCGTATTCTCTGCGCGCATGGCTGACGACGGCGTGAGGGAAGAACCTGTGGACGAGAACCGCATGAGGGCACGCGAGTTGGGCATACCCCTGACCGGCGAGCCGGGACCGTGGAACGCGATCACGGACGTTCCCGGCGTCGAGGTCGGCTATGTGACCCTCTGCGAGGGCGACGACGTGCGCACCGGAGTGACCGCGCTCCTGCCGCGCGGCCGGGGCGGGGTGGGCCTGCCCTGCGCGGCCGGCTGGCACTCGTTCAACGGCAACGGCGAGATGACCGGCACCGCCTGGATCGAGGAGAGCGGCTCACTCGCCGTGCCGGTGCTCATCACCAATACGTACGCGGTCGGTCCGGTGCACCGCGGCGTGATCGAGTGGGTGCGCGCCAACTGCCGGGGCATGGCGCCGGAGTGGCTGCTGCCGGTGGTCACCGAGACCTGGGACGGCCACCTCAACGACATCCACGGCACGGCCGTGGAGTCAGGCCACGCCGCAGCGGCCATCGAGGCGGCGTCCACGGGACCGGTCGAGGAGGGCTGCGTCGGCGGCGGGACGGGGATGCGCTGCTACGGCTTCAAGGGCGGCTCGGGCACCGCGTCGCGGGTGGTGGAGTACGGCGAGGACCGCTACACCGTGGGCGCGTTCGTCCAGGCCAACTTCGGTGCGCGGCGCGAACTGGTGGTGGCCGGCGTGCCGGTGGGCCCCGAACTGCCCGACAGCCCCGGCCCGGCACCGGAGGGCGAGCGTCAGGTGCCACCCGGTGCGGGCTCGGTGATCGTGGTGGTGGCGACGGACGCCCCGCTGCTCCCGGGACAGTGCAAGGCGCTGGCCCGCCGCGTCACCCTGGGCCTCGCCCGCACCGGCACCACCGGAAGCCACTTCTCCGGGGACATCTTCCTGGCCTTCTCCACGGCCAACGAGTCCGCGCTGACCAGCACGTTCCCCGCCGACGACCGCAGCGCCCCGTACGAGTCGATGCGCTTCGTGCCGTGGGGCCGGATGGACCCCTTCTACGGCGCGGTCGTCGAGTCGGTGGAGGAGGCGGTGCTCAACGTGCTCACCGGCGCCCACTCGATGACCGGCCGCGACGGCCACCACGTCCGGGCGCTGCCGCTGGACAGGGTGTCCGAACTGCTGGCGGCACGCGGCGCCGGGCGGGCCCTCGCCCACGAACCGGGTCGTTGACCAGATCTTCCCGCTCATGACCGGTTGATGCGGCCGGGCCCCAAGATCGTCTCGGGCGCCCGCCCGTGGCCCTGAGCCCTCCCGGTCTGGCGTCAGAAACCAAACCGACCTGGCGGTGTTCGCGTCCCCTTGCTTCGCTTCCCATCCGCGCCCCGGCGTGGTGGTGCGCGTATGTCCGTATCCATCCGGCGAACCTACGGTTTTCCGCAGGGCGGTTCGATGGTTGGCCGCATAGTGCGCGGCCTCCCCCGCTCGTAGCGTGACGTCCATGATGGATGCGATCAATGGAGCGGAGCCGGCCGGCGGGGTCGCCGGCTGGGCCGTCCACCTCATGGAGACCCTCGGTGCGCCGGGTGCGGGCCTGACCAACGCCGTGGACACTGTCCTCCCCTTCATCCCCAGCGAGGTCGTGCTCCCGGTGGCGGGATTCACGGCGGGACAGGGGCGGATGAGCCCGGTCGCCGTGATCGTGTGGACCACGATCGGGTCGGTCGTGGGGTCGTTGGTGGTGTACCTGGCCGGCGCGGCCCTCGGCCGCGAGCGGACCCGACGGGTCATGGTGAGGATCCCGTTCGTCAAGGCCCACGAGATCGACAAGGCGGAGGCGTGGTTCGCCCGCCACGGCGGCAAGGCGGTGTTCTTCGCCCGCATGGTGCCCGTGCTCAGGAGCCTGATCTCCGTGCCCGCGGGAATTGAACGTATGCCGGTGGCCACCTTCATCTGGCTGACCGCGATGGGAAGTCTCATCTGGAACGCCGTGTTTGTCATGGCGGGATTCTGGCTGGGGGACAACTGGACGCTGGTGGAGGAGTACGGCGGAATGGTGTCGAAGGCGGTGGCGTTGCTGGCGGTCATGGCCATCGGGTATTTCTTCGTCTCCCGTATGTCGCGCGCCCGGGGCCGCCACCGTATGTAACCGGCCGTAGTCCTTGGAGGAGGGACGGGGAGCCGAACAGCGGCAGGTTACCCGCCGGGAAGGGGCTCCCCGGATCGTCCGCCTGCCGGGCCGGCCACGGTCCGTACGGGCGGTGCTCGGCCAGGGCCCGCATCGTGCCGCCCAGCGGCCGGCGCCGCAGCGCCCGCATCCCGGCGAGGTGCTCGCGGGCCAGTGCGGGACGCCGGCGCATGAGGTCGTGCAGGTAGTTCGGCTTGACCGGCAGGACCTCGTCGCCCCCGTGTCCGGTCAGGTGGACGACCGCTCCCGCCTCGCCGAGCCGACGCGCGGTGTCCTGCAGCCGGGCCACCGGACGGATCCAGCGGGTGGGCTCGTCGAACCCGGTCACCGGCTGGGCGATCCGCTCGAACATGTCGGGGAGTTCGCCCGGACGGAACACGGTGTGCGTGACATGACCGCCGTTGAGCAACTCCTGTGCCCGCGCCGCCCGGATGTGGTCGTCGTGGGTGGGGTCGGCAACACCGATCCGTACGGTGACGAGCTTGCCGTCCGCGGCCTCGGTCGCTCGGGAGGCCAGGAAACCCATGGGGGTGGAGTCGAGACCGCCGGACAGGTCCGAGCCGATCGTCGCCCTGGTGCGCATGCGTTCTCCGCGGCACATGCTGCCGATCGATCGCCGATGAAGCGAGGTTGGCGCGGCGTGAATTCCGGGTCCAAAAGAAAACGGGATGCTGGCACCTTGCTGCCAGCGGGGCAAAATGCTGTCCATTTCACCGGCAGGTCAGTCGCGGCCGAGCGGCAGGATCTTGCTGGGGATACGCCGGCTGACCGTGAACCGCCCCGATACGGTGACCGCGCACGGGCGCGGCGCGCGGTGACCCGCGACGGCTGCGGTCTCCCGGTACCGAGGCTGTGCGGCCCTGCGGTTTTCCACAGGGAACGAGGTGCGGAGAACCCCGAAACTTCGAGGGCAATCCGCATACCGGCGTTGATCTGCGCTTTCTACCGTGGTGAACAGAGCGCGGCAGGCAGCCCGCTCCACCGTCCCCGTGACCCTGGAGCTCTCATGGATCTCATCACCCTCGCTCTTGCCCAGGAGCCCGCCGACGGCATCGCGGGCTGGGCGGCCGACCTCGTGGACAAGATGGGCGGCCCCGGCGCCGGCCTCGCCATCGCCCTGGAGAACCTGTTCCCGCCGCTGCCGGGCGAGGTGATCCTGCCGCTCACCGGCTTCGCGGCCGGTCAGGGCGTGATCAGCCTGGCGTCCGCCCTGTTCTGGACCACGCTCGGCTCGGTGGTCGGCGCGGCGGTCCTCTACTGGGTCGGGATGCTGTTCGGCCGCGAGCGCATGTACGCCATCTGGGGCAAGCTCCCGCTGGTCAAGACGTCGGACCTGGAACGGACGGAGGCGTGGTTCGGGAAGCACGGCACGAAGGCGGTCTTCTTCGGGCGCATGGTGCCGATCTTCCGCAGCCTCATCTCGGTGCCCGCCGGGCTGGAACGCATGTCCATGCCGCTGTTCCTGCTGCTGACCGCTCTGGGCAGCCTCATCTGGAACTCGATCCTCGTCATGGCGGGGTACTGGCTCGGTGACCAGTGGGACACCGTCGAGACGTACGTCGGTGTGCTGAGCAAGGTCGTCCTGGTCCTGGTCGTCCTCGCCCTGGTGCTGTACGTGGCGGTCAGGGTCCGCTCGCGCAACTCATCGGCACAGCACGAGCGTTCCTCGTGAGCGTCGCCGCTCCACCCCTGTCCCCCCGGGCAGCGCTTTGCCCCGGCTGCGCGGCCCGGGTAGGCTCGCTGACCGTGCAGGGGGATTCAGCAGACGTCACTGGTCACTACCTTCACTCCGCACCGGGCCCCGCGCCCGGCGAGGTGGCGCGGGCGCCCTTCGCGCTACCGCGCAGGGCTGCCGGGCTGTTCGTCGGCTGCTGCACGGCCCTGGTCGGCTTCCTCTA
Source organism: Streptomyces sp. NPDC050423 (assembly GCF_040655445.1). Taxonomy (NCBI): domain Bacteria; kingdom Bacillati; phylum Actinomycetota; class Actinomycetes; order Kitasatosporales; family Streptomycetaceae; genus Streptomyces; species Streptomyces sp. NPDC050423. The sequence goes on along the minus strand of NZ_JBFAJY010000035.1, from coordinate 32,621 downwards.
CTTCCTCACGGTCGGCACGGTGCTCGGCCCCGCGCTGCTGTGGCCCCGTACGCGCCGGAACGCGCTGGTCGTACTGACCGGCGGCGCCCGCCGGCTCACCTCCTGGGAACGCTGGCGGCGCTCGTTCTTCTTCGGCGACCGTTTCCCCGCCCGCCACATCGCCGGTCAGCGCATCCTCCGGTACCTCGCGACCCGCACCTACGTCGGGATGCTCACCAGCATCGTGACCGGACTGCTCCTCTTCGGCGTGGTCCTGGCCGGGCTGCTGCTCGGCGGGGTGGTGCGCGGCACGCTCAGCTGGCAGGAGCTGCTCACCCAGGTGCTGCTCGGCAGTGTGCTGCTCTTCCTCGACGTGCAGGGCCTGTTCTCGCTGGAGGCGTTCGACGCGCGCCTCGCCCGGGAGTGCTTCGGCCCCTCGGAACGGGAACTGCTCCAGCAGCGCATCGATGAACTGGCCACCAGCCGGGCCGCCGTGCTGCAGGCCGTCGACGCCGAGCGCCGCCGGATCGAGCGCGACCTCCACGACGGCGTGCAGCAGCGCCTGGTGGCCCTGGCCGTGCTGCTGGGCCGTGCCCGCCGGGGCCGTACGCCCGAGCAGGCCGACGCGCTACTGCTCCAGGCGCACAAGGAGTCGCAGGAGGTCCTGACCGAACTGCGGGAGGTGGCCTGGCGCGTCTACCCGACCGCGCTGGACAACCTGGGCCTCCAGGAGGCGCTGGGCGGTGTCTCCGAGCGGTGCAGCATCCCCATTCGGATGGATCTCGGACTGACCGGGATGCTGCCCCCTTCGGTCGAGACCGCCGCCTACTTCGTCGTCTCCGAAGCCGTGACGAACGCCGCCAAGCACTCGACGGCGAGCGCGATCTCCGTAGACGTCCGCCAGTACCCGGACCTCCTCGTCGTCCAGATCGAGGACAACGGCGTCGGGGGTGCGAACGCGGCGGGCAGCGGGCTCAACGGGCTGGTCAGCCGGGTCGACGCGCTCGACGGACGCCTTCATGTCCACAGCCCCTCGGGGGGCCCCACCAAGATCATCGCGGAGCTGCCGTGCGCGTAATGCTGGCCGAGGACTCGACCCTCCTGCGGGAAGGGCTTGTTCGCCTGCTCATCGAGGAGGGCCACGACGTGCGCGCGGCGGTGGGGGAGGCGGAGAGCCTGCTGCGGAGGGTCGAGGAGGAGCCTCCGGAGATCGTCGTGCTGGACATCCGGATGCCGCCCACCCACACGGACGAGGGGCTGCGCGCGGCGATCGAGGTGCGCAGGCGCTGGCCGGACATCGGCGTCCTCGTGCTCTCCCAGCACATCGAGCGCAACTACGCCGCCCAGCTCTTGTCCGCGAACGCCGAACGGGTGGGCTACCTGCTCAAGGACCGGGTGGCGCAGGTGGAGGAGTTCCTCGACGCGCTGGACCGTATCCACGGCGGCGGCGTCGCCATCGACCCGGAAGTGGTACGCCAGTTGGTGTTCCGCACCACGCACGTCGACCCGCTCGCCCGGCTGACCCCGCGCGAGCGCAGTGTCCTTGAGGAACTGGTGCAGGGGCACACCAACGCGGCCATCTCCGAGAAGCTGCACATCTCGATGAGCACGGTCGAGAAGAATCTCAACGCCATCTTCGACAAGCTCGAACTCCCCCGGACCACCGGCTACAACCGCCGCATCCTGGCCGTACTGCGTTACCTGGAGTCCTAGGGCCTGTCGTGGGGCCTGTCCGGCGGATCAGGGCCGGACAGGCCCCAGTTCGTGTCCGTGAAGTCCCGTCCGCCCGGCGTGCGGTGTCAGCGCACGAGGCGCCCGTTCACTGGAACGAGTAGGGGTTCAGTGCGTCGTCCGGCAGGTGTTCCACCTGCACGCGGTCACCGATGCCAGCCTCCTCCGCGAGTTCGAGCAGTACGTCGAGCGCGACGTGGTCCTCCAGTGCGAAGCCGGTCGAGTCGAAGACGGTCGTACGGTCACGGTGGAGTGCCGCGGCCTGCGGCTCGGCGCACAGGGCCATCAGGTCGGGGCCGAGGTCGGCCTCGTCCAACTGCTGGCACTCGCCCTCGCGCAGCGCCTGTCCCCGGTGGTCGGGGGTGACGAAGGCCGACTTCAGTACGGCCCGCGGCACCTCGAACTTGCCGATGAGGTCGGCGCCGATCGCGTTGACGTGGACGTGCGGCCGCAGCCGCGTACCGTCCAGGACCGGTCCCTCGCCGACACCGACCGAGGTGACGGTGCAGATGATGTCCGCCGCCTCCTCCAGCTCGTGGAGCGGCACGGTGCGGACATCCAGGCCGAGGAAGTCCACCCGGTCCGCGAACGACCGGGCGTGGGCCGGGTCGATGTCGTGGACGAGGATCCGCTCCAGCGGGAAGACCCGGCTCAGCGCGTGCGCCTGGGTCACTGCCTGGGCGCCGGCACCCACGAGCCCCAGGGTGCGGCTGTCGGGGCGGGCCAGCAGCCCGCTGGCGATCGCGGAGGCCGCCCCGGTGCGGATCGCGGTCGGCAGGATGCCGTCGCAGACCGCGAGCAGGCGGCCCGTCACATCGTCGTAGCGCGTCAGAGAGCCGATGATCGTCGGCAGCTGGAAGACGGCGGGGTTCGACGGGGTGTAAGCCACCGTCTTGATCGTGACGGAACTGCCCGGATCATGGTGCGGCATCCACTCCAGGACGGCCGTGTCCCCGGGGCCGCGGAGGAAACCGTCCCGAGCCGGGGTTATCCCCTTGTCTTTTGCGGTGAACGCCTCCCGCAGCCGGACGATTATCCGGTCCATGAAGTAGTCGCTGCCATTTTCCTTGATGATTTTGGCAACATGTTGCCGGGTGAGGATCGTTGTTTCCATTTTTCTCCCTCGACTGACAATGGGCCTGGCAATTTGATGCCAGCAAATTCCCGGGGGTCGTTCAGTGAGCTACACTCCGCGAGCGGCGCACATTCCAGTCAAGAATTCCCGATCAATTCGCGAGCGCCACCCATTTCGCACTCGAAGGTAACGGAACGAGTTTTGCCGGGTCAAGGTTTCTCGGGATCGCCGTGTTTCGTCCCGCCGAAGACTTTCCGGCGGATTACCGCAGGGGTGAACCTGCGGTTTCCCGTATATCGGCCGTACGGAAAGCAACGGGCACCTCGACGGTTTACCTCGTACACCGGAGACAGCGGCCCCTCTAGCGTTTCTTCCCGTCGGCCCCCGGCGTCAGACCGGGTCTCCGGACCGGGACCGGCTGCAACGGAAGGAAGCAAGGTGCGGAGGAAACCGGTGACGGTACGGATCGCGCGATGGAGCGCTTTGCACCCGTGGTCCGCGATCGGTCTGTGGACCGTGTTCGTCGCCCTGTGCCTGTTCCTCGGTGGTGCGGCCGGCACGAACGGGATCAGCGACGACGAGTCGGGAGTCCGGGAGTCGGGCCGGGCCGGCAAGATCGTGCACTCGGGCCACTTCACCGAGAAGCCCGAGGAGAACGTGCTGATCACCGCCGGGGACGGCGGGAAACTGGATCAGCGCGAGGCGAGGGCCGCGGCCGGGGAACTCACCCGGAGACTCAAGGCGCTCCCCGAGGTGGAGAGCGTGGGCAAGCCGGTTCCCTCACCGGGCGGCCAGGCCCTGCTCGTCCCCGCGACGATGCGCGGTGACACCGAGAACGCCGACACCCGCGTCCAGCCGCTCCTCGACGTCAGTGCCGCCGTCGAGCGTGCCCACGACGGGCTGCGGATCGACGAGGTCGGTACGGGCTCCACGGCCAAGGGCCTCACCGAGACCCTGGGGAAGGACTTCGAGAAGGCCGAACTGATCAGCCTGCCGCTGACGTTGCTCATCCTCCTGGTCGTGTTCGGCGCGATCATCGCGGCCGGAGTGCCGGTCGCGCTCGCGCTGTCCTGCGTCGGCGCCGCCATCGGCCTGTCCACGCTGGCATCCCACGTGCTGCCGGAGACGAGCGCGGTCAGCAATGTCATCCTGCTCATGGGCATGGCCGTGGGCGTGGACTACTCGCTCTTCTACCTCAAGCGCGACCGGGAGGAGCGACGGCGCGGCAAGTCGCACGCCGACGCCATCGAGATCGCCGCCGCCACCTCCGGGCACACCGTGGTGGTGTCCGGCACCACCGTCATCGTCTCGATGGCCGGTCTCTACCTGGCGAGAGAGGCGACCTTCGCCTCTCTCGCCACCGGCTCGATCATCGTCGTGGCGGTCGCCGTCCTGGCCTCGCTCACCGTGCTGCCCGCCCTCCTGGCCAAGCTGGGACGCTGGGTCGACCGGCCGCGCGTGCCCTTGCTGTGGCGGTTGACCATGCGCGGCGGCGAGTCGCGCGTGTGGCCGGCGCTGCTGAGGCCGGCCCTGTCCAAGCCGGCCCTCACGCTCGTGGTCTCCGGGGCGGCGCTGGTGCTCCTCGCCCTGCCCGCGATGGACATGAAACTGAAGCAGCCGGGCTCCGACGACCTCTCCCGCGACATCCCCGTCGTGCGGGCCATGGACCGGCTGACCCACGCCTTCCCGAGCAAGGGCACCGTTCACCAGGTCGCCGTACGTGCTCCCGCCGGGGAAGCCGGGGAGGTGCGCGCCGCGCTGAAGAGCCTGCTCGCCCGTACCGCGGACAACGAACTGTTCGCGCACGACGAGACACCGGCGATCAAGCAGTCGTCCGACGGCCGGGTCCACACGGTCGACGTGGGCACGCCCTTCTCGTCCAACAGCGAGGGCGCCAAGCGGTCCCTGGACGTCCTGCGCACCTGGGTGCCGCAGGAGACGGCCCGCGTACCCGACGCGGAAGCCGCGGTCGGCGGGAAAGTGGCGCAGAGCGTCGACTTCACGGGACACCTGGTGGAACGCATGCCCTGGGTCGTGGGCTTCGTCCTGCTGCTCACCTTCGTCGCGATGATCCTCACCTTCCGCTCCCTGGCGGTGGCGCTGTCCGCCATCCTCCTGAACCTGCTGTCGGCGGCGGCCGCCTTCGGCGTGCTGGTCTCCGTCTTCCAGCACACCTGGGCCGAGAAACTGCTCGACTTCCACAGCTCGGGCGCGGTCGTCTCCTGGCTGCCCCTGTTCCTCTTCGTGGTGCTGTTCGGGCTGTCCATGGACTACCACGTCTTCGTCGTGAGCCGAATCCGCGAGGCCGCGATCGGCGGCGCCTCCACGCGGGACTCGGTCCGTGAGGGGATCACGCGCTCGGCCGGCGTGGTGACGAGCGCCGCGGTCGTGATGGTCGGAGTGTTCTCCATCTTCGGAACGCTCAGCATGGTCGAGTTCAAGCAACTGGGCGTCGGTCTGGCCGCGGCCATCCTGCTCGACGCGGTGGTGATCCGGATCTTCGTCCTGCCGGCCTTGATGACGGCGCTCGGCAAGTGGAACTGGTGGCCGGGCGGCCTCCCCACCCCCCGCCACGCGCACGGCGGCCGGGCACCCGCCGCACCGCCCGCCGGGCCCGAGACGCGGCTGCCGGAACAGGAGCCGGAGTACGCCGGGTTCGCACCGCAGCAGGCGTACGGGTCCGTCGCCTGGCAGCACCAGGCGTACGGGCAGCCGTACGGGCAGCCCGCACCGGACGGGCATCAGCAGCAGCCCCCGTACCAGGGTCAGGCCCACAATCCGTACGCCCAGGACGCGCCCTGGGACCCGTCCCGCTCTCCGGAGCAGAACCCCGCCCCCTATGGGAACCAGGGCGCCGCACCACACGGCGCGTACGGGAACCAGGGGCAGGCGCACGGCGCCTACGGCTACCAGGGCGGAGCCCACCAGGCGTACGGCCTCCAGGGCCAGAACTACCAGCAGCCCACGCACCGTTCGCAACCGCAGGACCCGTCCGGCCGCCCCCACCCGCGGGAGCAGCCACGTCACCAGCCGTATCCCGGGGGCCTCCACTACCGGCGGCCCCCGTCCGAGCAGGCGGACGGCCAGGCATCCCCACTGCCCCGGCGCGAGCCTACGCGACCCGAGGACTATCCCCACTAGCTCCCGGTCCCTCAAGCGAGGAGGGAGGGTCGGCCGTCATCCCCTGAGCGGCCAGACCCTCCCTCCTCTTTCCACGTGGGCCGCGTGTCAGATGTCGCGGAAGACACCACACAGTTCTATGACCTGCGACGATACGCGGTTGCAGAGCGTTGACCTGCGTGGATCATCTTTCAGATGTCTCCCGCGCATGCACGTTGACGCGGCCGAAAGTCCCAGAGGAGTCCCAGGGGGCCCTGCAGCCGACGTCCGTTCTCTCTCCGGACTCTTCGGCCGTGGCCGTGCGGACCGGACCACCGGCATGGGGAAGGACTCCGGTACGGGCGTCCCGCTGCACTTTTCAAGCGGTGGCGCGAGCCGATCCCGGCCGCTGGCTCGTTGACGCCGGGGGTGCGGCCCACCAGAGCCACAGAACGTGGCGCCGGCCAAGCGCCTCTCGGCCTGGTTCCCCGTTCACTGACGTACGACGACGTGAGGGCCGGGTTGTGTGCCCGGCCCTCACGCATCCTGCTCAGGGCCGGACCGGGGCACAGGCGCAGACCGTGCCCCGTGCAGCGGGCAACTCCGCGATCCCCGGGTGGCCCTGCGGATCGGGCAGCGATTCAAGCAGACGTCGCCGGAACTTCTCCCGGTAGGACCCTCGGCCTCCGCCCCCGAGAGGCATCTCCGTCGGCGGAGCGGCTGACCAGCCGGGCGTGGCCTGCGGCGGGGTCGGCCCCCTGCCGATGTCCACCGTCGCCGCCTCGGCGGATCCCGGATTCACTGCGGCGAGCATGCCGTTCGCGAGGGTCGCCGCCACCACGGCGGAGACCTGGGCCCGTCAACGATGTCCTCCTGGAAGACTGGAGCCGCCGCACGCAGGCCGTCATCGGTTCGCCCTTTCGTTTGTGGCAGGTCCTCTCAGGTGCGGGTCCAGCGCTGGTTGCTGCCGTTCGAGCAGGAGTAGAGCTGGATCTGAGTGCCGTTGGCAGTGCCGGCCCCGACGGCGTCGAGGCAGAGGCCGGACTGGACGCCGACGATGGATCCGTCGGAGTTGACGCGCCACTTCTGGTTGTCGCCGCCCCAGCAGCTGAAGATCTGGACCTTGCTGCCGTTGCTCGTACCGGCGGCGTCCAGGCACTTGTCGCCGTATACCCGGAGCTCACCCGAGCCGGTGGCCGCCCACTGCTGGCTGGTACTGCTGCCGCAGTCCCACAGCTGGAGCTGAGTGCCGTCGTTGGTGCTGGCGTTGGGCACGTCCAGGCAGCGGCTCGAACCGACGCCCTTGATCTGTCCGGAATCCGCCGGGGGCTCAGTGGTGTCGCCGCCATTGAGTGCGTTGAGGACGGCGGAGTAGGCGGCTTTCTTGCTGCCGTCGTTGTTGAACAGCAGCGGCGTCTGCTCCGATCGCCAGGAGTCGCTGTCGCGCACACCCCAGACGGTGACGCCGAGGCAGCGCTCGACGGCCAGGCAGTCGTTGGTCACGTTGGCATAGGTCGTGGGCGAAGCGCCCTGGATGTCGAGCTCGGTGATGGCCACGTCGACGCCGAGGGCGGCGAAGTTCTGCAGCGTGGTGCGGAAGTTGCTGTTGTAGGGGCTGCCGCTGTTGAAGTGCGACTGGAAGCCGACGCAGTCGATCGGCACGCCGCGCTGCTTGAAGTCCCGGACCATGGAGTACATGGCCTGGGTCTTGGCCCAGGTCCAGTCCTCGACGTTGTAGTCGTTGTAGCAGAGCTTGGTGGACGGGTCGGCGGCGCGCGCGGTGCGGAAGGCGAGCTCGATCCAGTCGTTGCCGCTGCGCTGCAGGTTGGAGTCGCGTCGGGCTCCCGAACTTCCGTCGGCGAAGGCCTCGTTCACGACGTCCCACTGGACGATCTTGCCCCGGTAGTGGGCCATCACGCCGTTGATGTGGCCGATCATCGCCTGGCGCAGATCATTGCCGCTGAGGCTCTGCATCCAGCCGGGCTGCTGGGAGTGCCAGGCCAGGGTGTGGCCACGCACCTCCTTTCCGTTCTGCGCCGCCCAGTTGTAGACGCGGTCGGCGGAACTGAAATTGAACTGGCCCCGCTGTGGTTCGGTGGCGTCGATCTTCATCTCGTTCTCGGCCGTCACCATGTTGAACTCACGGTTCGCGATCGACGTGTACGTCGAGTCGCCCAGCTTGCCCGAGGCGATGGCGGTGCCGAAGTAGCGGCCGCTCTGCGCCGCCGCGGCGCCGAGCGTGCTCTCGGCGGCGTGCGCTCCGGGTGGCGCTACCAGCGCGGCGGCCGCACCGAGGACGCCGACGACCAGCGCCAACAGCAGTCTGCGAATCTTCCGACGGACAATAACGGGTCTGGGAAGGGCATAGGAGCCCATGGCTGTGCCTCCAAGGTGGAAATCACGGAAGGACTGAAGCCGTGCGCGGATCTGCCGTGCAGCACAGATTGCTGAGGCTGACGTTGTTCGGTATTTCGGACTACGGTCAGTTCTCAGATAGGGATGATTGAGGTATCGATGATGGGGCGTCAATACTCCACACAGAGAAAGTTTCGATCGACAGTCCGAAACTTTCTGGGATCCCGGCGAGTCGGAACGCAGCCCCGGCTCCGCCGTCGGCGGACGCCGTGGGGCGGTGCTGGGACGAGTGTGCGGACGCTGCTTGCTCGGCCTTCCTCGTTCGCGCGGGGTATAAGGTGCCTCCACCGCCGACGACGTGAACACCGTCCAGTACGACGACTGGGGCGGTGCCGACCAGCAGTAGCGGCACGTCAAGGGCGGTACGTCCCCGGAAGATCGCACGGGCCGAGGTTGGCGGCCCCGCCTCCGGCGGCGACCACGGCCTCCTGCCCCTACCGTCCTGGTCTGCTGACCTTGGGCCGGCGTGGCGGGCTCGGCGGAAGGTCGAGCCCGCCCGGGTCGCGCAACAACGTCAGCGCTCATACGGCGACGGAGCGCGGGGCGGTCGACGCTCACCAGCCCGACCGATTCGCCGACGCTGTCTGATACCCCCTCGCCTGCGACTACCTACTCGACGAACTCCTTTCGCCGGGTGGCGCCGTCGAGGCGCGTACCACGAGCTCGGTGGCGAGCTCGATGTGGTGGGACCCGACCTTTTCGCCGTTAGACAGGCGGAGGGCGGTGCGCAGCGCAGCACCGCCCATCTCCCTCAGTGGTTGGCGCACGGTGGTCAGTGGTGGTGAGGCCATCCGGGCGAGGCTCGTGTCGTCGAAGCCGACCACGCTCAGATCTTCAGGGATGCGCAGACCGCGGGCACGGGCGGTCTCGATGACACCGACGGCGATCTCGTCGTTGCCTGCGAAGACCGCCGTCGGTGCCTCTTGCAGGCTCAGCAGCGCTGTGGCGCCGAGCAACCCGGTCTCGTACGTGAAGTCTCCGCACCGGACGTAGTCGTCGGGCACCCGCACTCCTTCCGCCTCCATGGCGGCGCGGTAGCCGTGCGCGCGCGCCTGGTTGCAGACGGCCATGGCCGGTCCGCCGAGATAGGCGACGCGGCGGTGGCCCAGGGAGAGTAGGTGCTGGGTCGCGGTCAGGCCGCCGGTGAAGTTGGTCGCCCCGACGCTGTTGACCCGGCTGTCCGGCAGGTGCAGTGGGTCCAGTACGACCAGGGGTAGCCCGCACCGGGCCAGTTCGTTCAGGTGCGCTGTGGAGTACACGCTGGTGACCGCGATGACGGCGCGGCGCCCGGCTGAGACCAGATCCCTGGCCCAGTGTGGGGCACGGGACGCTTTGCTGATCACCACCGAGGCCCCCAACTCGGCTGCGGAGTCGATGATGCCTTCCAGGGTCTCGGCCACGTACGACTTGAGGTCGCCCTTGAACTGCACCTCAATCGTCGGGATTTCGGCGGCCTCGGTGTGACGGAACACGGGCGCGAGGTAGTGGTGCTGATGCAGTAGTTCCTGCACCCGGGTACGCGTGTGCGGCGCCACGTCACCGCGACCGTTGACCACTTTGGACACGGTCGCGACGGAGACCCCGGCCACTTGGGCGATGTCCGCCAAAGTGGTGCGCCTGGCGTTCGGTCGCATCGGTTCCTCTCAGTTGCACGTCCACCAGTGCGGTGAGCCGCCGGTCGGGCCGGCAACACGTCTGGAACCGGTCAACTCTACGGCAACCCGGCACCGAGCTCGTCCGGGGAGGTGCCGACGAGCCCCGGCCTCGACGCGTCCGACGATGTGCGTGAGTTCGGTGAGCGAGGGCGTCGAACCCGTCCAGGATGTCCGGCGCCGGGCCCTTCCGACGCGGGATGACCTGCACCGACAGTGTGGCAGCCGCGGCTGGCGCGTCGCCATTCGCTCTCAACCAGCCCTTTTCGAAATGGTTTCGGTCCCTGTCGAGGGTCGTTCTCACTCGCTGCCACGCAGCTGTATCAGGTCAGACAGTGCATGCCTGCACGTGTATTGACAGGGCGTCAACTCAAAACCTAACTTGCATGAACAGAGCTCGGAGAAGACTGCTTTCGAAAACCTTTCACCATGACTCACGAGAAGCCGGTGGCTCTCGAGTGCGGAGGAAAGACATGGCGCTCTCCAGACGTACCCTCCTCGGCCTGGCAGCTGGCGTGCCGGTCTCCGCGGCGCTGACGGCCTGCGGCTCGTCCGGTCCCAGCGGCAGCGGCGGTGGGAGCACGTACTGGTACCTGAACGGTCAGCCACAGGAAGGTGTCAGAGCCGGCGCGGTGGACGCCTTCAACAAGGCCCACCCGAAGGAACGGATCAAGGACACCACCTTCCAGAACGACGCGTACAAGACGAAGATCAAGACCGCCATCGGTGCCGGGCAGGCGCCCACCATCATCTGGGGCTGGGGTGGCGGGACGCTGCGCACCTACGTGGAAGCGGGCCAGGTCGAGGACCTCACCTCGTGGTTCGGCGAGCACTCCGAAGTCAAGAAGGGGTTGTTCCCGTCCTCGTTCGGCGCGGCAACCGTCGACGGCAAGATCTACGCGATGCCGTGCGAGGTCGTGCAGCCGATCGTTCTCTACTACAACAAGAGGGTCTTCGACCAGGTCGGCGTGGAACCACCTCAGTCCTGGGCCGATGTCATGGCACTGGTGCCCCGGTTCAACGCGAAGGGCATAGCGCCGTTCTCACTCGGTGGCCAGTCCCGGTGGACGAACATGATGTGGTTGGAGTTCCTGTTCGACCGTATCGGCGGCCCCGAGGTGTTCCAGGCCGTCATGGAAGGCGAGAAGAACGCCTGGTCCAACCCGGACGCCATCACCGCGTTGACGACAGTGCAGGAGCTGGTCGAAGCCGACGGGTTCGTCAAGGGCTTCTCCTCGATCACCGCGGACTCCAACGCCGACCAGGCACTGCTGTACCGCGGCAAGGCCGCGATGATGTTGCACGGAGCCTGGTCGTACGGCATCCAGCAGGCCGACGGCGGGGATTTCGTCTCCAGTGGCGCGTTGGACTACATGAACTTCCCGCCCGTGGACGGCGGCAAGGGCGATCCCGGCAACACCGTCGGCAACCCGGCCCAGTACCTGTCCATCTCCTCGAAGGCCAGCGCCGAGGAGAAGAAGGTCGCCCAAGAATTCTTCGCCTCAGGCGTCCTCCAGGACGAGGAGGCGAAGAAGTGGATCGACAACGGGTCGGTCCCGATCCGGCTCGGCACGGAGAAGCTGCTGGCCGCCTCCAAGAACGCCGATTTTCTGCAGTTCACCTACGACATCGCCAGCAAGACCAAGGTGTTCGGCCAGTCCTGGGACCAAGCGCTCAGTCCGGCGGCCGCCGAGACACTGCTGGACAACATCGCCAAGTTGTTTCAACTGTCGATCAGTCCAAAGCAGTTCGCCAGCAACCTCAACGCGGCCACCGCCAAATGACCTACCTCGCCGGCCATCCGCCGCGCCGCGAACCGCGCAGCATCCTGCCGTGGCTGGCGACGCCGGCGCTGGTGGTCTTCGTCGGCTTCGCCGTGATTCCACTCGTCGGTGTCTTCGCGCTGAGCTTCACCACGTGGGACGGGATCGGCGCCATCCACCCGTCGGGGCTCACCAGCTGGCGTGCGGTGCTCACCGACCCCGGGCTGCCGCACGCCCTCTGGGTGACGTTTCTGGTAATGGCCGTGTCCTGGGCTGTTCAGACGCCGCTGAGTATTCTGCTCGGCACGTTCATGGCAGGCCGCCAGCGCTATCGTGCTGTGCTGGGCGTGGTGTACTTCGTCCCGCTGATGCTCAGCTCGGCGGCGATCGCGATCGCGTACAAGGCCCTGCTGGACCCCAACTTCGGGCTCGGTGCCGGGCTGAAGATCCCGGTGCTCAGCCAGGACTGGCTGGGGCGGCCCGGGCTCGCATTCGGGGTCGTCGTCTTCGTCGTCTCCTGGCAGTTCGTCCCGTTCCACTCCCTGATCTACCAGGGGGGTGTCCAGCAGATTCCGAAGTTCCTTTACGAGGCGGCGCAGTTGGACGGAGCCGGGCGGATCCGGCAGTTCTTCAGCATCACTCTGCCCCAGCTGAGATACACCATCATCACCTCGTCCACGCTGATGGTGGTCGGGTCGCTGACCTTCTTCGACCTCGTCTACGTCCTGACCGAGGGCGGCCCTGGCGACGCCACCCGGGTCCTGGCCCTGGACATGTACAAGCGGGGATTCCAGGCCAGCCTGATGGGACCGGCCAGCGTCATCGCGGTCATCCTGGTCCTGGTGGGTCTGGCCCTCGCCCTGCTGCTGCGTCGGCTCGGCGGCCGGGACGCCGGCGCGAGCCAACTCGAGGGGGCCTGACGTGACCATCACGCCGACCGAGCCGCGACAACCGCAGAAGACCACCCGCCGCATGCGGCAACGCCACTCCCGCCGGCGCAACTGGGCCGGCGGCCTGGCCGGATGGGTCTGGCTCGTCATCGTCGCCGTACCCCTGTACTGGACCCTCATCACCAGCCTCAAGGCCCAGAACCGCTACTACGCGAGCAACCCGCTGGTACCTTCGGCCGACCCGACACTCGACAACTACCGGCTGGTCATCGAGTCCGACTTCCTTCGCTACTTCGTCAACAGCCTCGTCGTCACCGCCGGCGCCGTGGTGCCGGCGGTCGTGATCTCCTTCATGGCCGCTTACGCGATCGTTCGCGGCTGGCACATGCGGGGCCTTCGTGCGATCAACGGGCTGTTCCTCATGGGCCTGGCCATCCCGCTTCAGGCGACGGTGATCCCGGTTTACCTGATCATCATCAAACTACATCTGTACGACAGTCTGCTGGCGCTGATCCTTCCGTCGATCGCCTTCGCCGTACCGCTGTCCGTGCTGGTGCTCGGGAACTTCATCCGCGACGTGCCCAAAGAGCTTTTCGACTCGATGCGGGTCGACGGCGCCACCGAATGGACGACGCTGTGGCGGCTCGCGGCACCGCTCACCCGACCGGCGATCCTCACCGTGACGATCTTCAACGCGCTGACCATCTGGAACGGATTCCTGCTGCCCCTGATCCTCACCCAAAGCCCTGACCGCCGGACCCTGCCGCTCGCACTGTGGACCTTCCAGGGCCAGTACGGGGTCAATGTCCCTGCCGTTCTCGCCGCCGTCGTCCTCACCACACTGCCCCTCCTGGTGCTGTACGCGTTCGGCCGTCGCCAGCTGCTGAGCGGTCTGACTGCCGGATTCAGCCGTTGACCGACGCTTGCGCTGACGCTGTGACCGGGGGCCGGCCTGTGGTCCAAGACCTTTGAAAGTGCAGGAGCGATGTCCGACAGGAGGGACGCGGCAAGCCGGGCTCCGCAGCCGGTGCCTGCGTCCCGATCCCGGCCCGCACCTCATCCACCAGCTCGGCCGGGACGGCATGCATCACCCCGGAAGTACAAGCGGCCTCGTCCCCGGGCGAAGCGGATCAGGGCCGGAGCCGGGACACAACCTGCCCCGTCTCGAGTCCTACTCGTTCACCTGTTCGTCCGTCGCGCCCTGGTCAAGGGGCTGAGGGGCGTGGGAGAAAAGGAACGCCAACGTGACTGTAGAGAACATTCCCGGAATCTCCCTCTGGAACGACCTCCGTCTTTCGGCCACCGCGAGAGTCGACGCCCTGATCGACGCGATGACCCTTCAGGAGAAGACCGCCCAACTGTACGGAGTGTGGGTGGGCGCCTCCGATCAGGGCGGTGAGGTAGCCCCTCATCAGCACGACATGGAGGAGGCCGTCGATCTCGACGCACTGCTGCCCTCCGGACTGGGCCAGCTGACCCGTCCGTTCGGCACGGTCCCGGTCGACCCCGCCCTGGGCGCGCTCTCCCTGGCCCGCACACAGACCCGTATCGCCGCCACGAACCGGTTCGGCATCCCCGCTCTCGCGCATGACGAGTGTCTGGCAGGCTTCGCCGCCTGGGGGGCGACGGCCTACCCCGTTCCGCTTTCCTGGGGCGCCACCTTCGATCCGGAAACGGTGCGGCGCATGGCCACCGCCATCGGCCGCGACATGCGTTCCGTCGGCGTCCACCAGGGACTCGCGCCCGTCCTGGATGTTGTGCGCGACGCCCGCTGGGGCCGGGTCGAGGAGACCATCGGCGAAGACCCGTACCTCGTCGGCACCATCGGGACGGCATACGTGCAGGGTCTTGAGTCGGCCGGGATCGCCGCTACCCTCAAACACTTCGTCGGCTACTCGGCCTCCCGAGCCGGTCGTAACCTCGCTCCCGCTTCCGTGGGCCCGCGTGAGCGCGCCGACGTGCTGCTGCCTCCCTTCGAGATGGCTGTCCGTGAAGGTCGGGCCCGGTCGGTGATGAACGCGTACACCGACACAGACGGCATGCCCTCCGCGGCCGACGAGGATCTGCTCACCGGGCTGCTGCGCGACACGTGGGGCTTCGACGGCACCGTCGTCGCCGACTACTTCGCCATCGCCTTCCTGAAGACCCTGCACGGCATCGCAGTCGACTGGGCAGACGCCGCCGGCACGGCGCTGCACGCGGGCATCGACGTCGAACTGCCCAATGTCAAGGCATACGGTGCGCCCCTGGCCGAAGCCGTCGCGGACGGCCGCGTTCCGGAGGCGTTGGTCGATCGCGCCCTGCGCCGGATACTCACCCAGAAGGCGATACTCGGTCTGCTCGACCCGGACTGGAACCCGTTGCCGGCCGCGCTCCACGGGGCAGACCTGAACGATCCGGCCGCCGTGCGCGGCCGGATCGACCTGGATGGTCCGGAGAACCGCGCGCTGGCCCGCACGGTCGCCGAGAAAGCGGTGGTGCTGCTGAGCAACGACGGCACCCTGCCGCTCGAGAGGCCGCGCCGCATCGCCCTGCTCGGTCCCAACGCCGACGAGCCCGTCGCCGTACTGGGTTGTTACTCCTTCCCCCAGCACATCGGCGTCCGCCACCCCGAGACCCCACTCGGCATCGAACTGCCCACGCTGCGCGACACTCTCGCCATCGAGTTCCCCGACGCCGAGATCACGGTCGCCCGCGGCACCGGAATCGACGACGGAGATCTCTCCGGCATCCGTGAGGCCTCCCGTGTGGCACGTGAGGCTGACATCGCCCTGGTGGTGCTCGGCGACCGCGCCGGGCTCTTCGGACGGGGCACCAGTGGCGAGGGATGTGACGTCGAGACGCTGGCGCTGCCCGGCGCGCAGCAGCAACTGCTCGACACCCTGCTCGACCTGGAGACACCCGTGGTCACCGTGCTGCTCGCGGGACGACCGTACGCCCTCGGCCGTGCCGTGGAGGAGTCCGCCGCGATCGTGCAGTCCTTCTTCCCGGGTGAGGAGGGCACTCACGCGATCGCCGGAGTGCTCAGCGGCCGTATCGATCCCTCCGGACGCCTTCCGGTCAGCGTGCCGCGCGGGCCGGGCTCCCAGCCGGCCACGTACCTCGGGGCGCGGCTCGCGCACGCCAGCGAGGTGTCCAACAGCGACCCAACCCCCGCGTTCGCCTTCGGTCACGGTCTGTCCTATACGCGGTTCGACTGGACAGATCTGACCGTGGACGTCGAAGAGGCCCTGACGGACGGTGAGTTCACCTTCACCTTCACCGTCCGCAATGCAGGCGGGCGGTCCGGAACCGAGATCGTCCAGGTCTACCTGCACGACCCGGTCGCCTCCATCGTCCAGCCGGTGCAGCGCCTCGTCGGCTACGCCCGGGTCGAGCTGAAGCGGGGTGAGGCCCGGCGCCTTCGTGTCACGGTCCCGGCCGACGTCGCATCCTTCACCGGACGCGACAATCGGCGCGTCGTCGAGCCGGGCGAGCTGGAAGTGCGATTGGCCGCCTCCAGCGCGGATCCACGCCTGACGGCCAGGGTCACGTTGACCGGAGCCGAGCGCCACGTGGATCACACACGACGCCTGCACGCCACGGTCGGGCAGGAGCCGGTTGATCAGGCATGAACCGGGCCGGCGCAGCGCACGTCGCAGCAGCGGTGGCGCTGCGCACACGGGACCGCGGGGCCGGACGTGTGCTGGTCCGAGTCCGTCACTTCCTTGGTGACCCGTGATCACGCGGGGTGGTGCACGTACACCCGGAGTATCGTGCAGAGCAAGCACCCACGCTTGAAGAAGGAAGCTCCCTTCGCCGTCGGCTCTGCGGCGATGAGGACCTACGGGGTGTGGGTGAACCGCTGGGTCAGTGGGCCCTGCGCGCCACCCGCGACGTCATGAACGGGCCCCGACGTCATCTCTCGATCCTTCGGGCGCGGCGGCGGCAAGCCGCCCGCCGTCCAGGACAGGAAAGTGTTCTTCGCGGCGAACCATACCGGTATCGCGGGCACACGGGCACATGACCAACACCACTCGTTGCCAATGTTCGAGTTCACCGACCCGGTCAGTAATACGTGACGCCGGGCCCCCGACGTCAGGCATCCCACCCCGGACTCGGTGGTGGCCGTATGGGTTTCCGTCATCTCACAGCACGCCGCGCCGAGCGAGGCTGTGCATCAGCGCTCGTACACCGAACGTCCAGGGCGCGGCCAGCTCGCTGGGAATGACGGTGTTGATCAGAGTGCCGAGTCGCGGGCTGGAGATCCGCACGACATCGCCGTACTCGTGGGTGAAGCCCGCGCCGGGTGCCTGTCGGTCCTCAGTGGGGGCGAACAGCGTTCCGGTGAACAAGACGGAACCGTCCGGGTATTGATGGTGCGGACCGTGGGTAGCGGCCACCAGGTCCAGTACGTCGCGGCTGATCTCACGCATGGAACTGCTGCCATGCAGTACGTAGCCGTCCGAGCCGTCGATCCGCAGGTCGATGTCGAGTCCGCGCACGGTGTCGAGGTCGAAGCCCTCGTCGAGCAGGCGGATGAACGGGCCGATCGCGCACGAGGCGTTGTTGTCCTTCGCACGGGACAGCAGCAGGGCGCTGCGGCCCTCGATGTCGCGGAGGTTGACGTCGTTTCCGAGCGTCGCGCCGCGTACCTGGCCGCGCGAGTCCACGACGAGGACGACCTCGGGCTCAGGGTTGTTCCACACCGAGGCACCGAGCACTCCGATGTCGGCGCCGCTGCCGACCGCGGACAGTACCGGGGCCTTGGTGAACACTTCGGGGTCGGGCCCGATCCCGACCTCCAGGTACTGCGACCACAGTCCTTCGGCGACGAGCAGTTCCTTGGCCTTGTCGGCTTCCGGCGATCCGGGACGGATGCCGTCGATCGTGCCGCCCACCACCTGCCCGATGCGGGCCCGCACCCGCGCCGCCTGCGCCGGATCGCCGCCCGTGCGCTCTTCGATGACGCGTTCCAGCAGACTGCGGGCGAAGGTGACGCCAGCGGCCTTGATCACCTGCAGGTCGATGGGGGTGAGCAGATGCGGGACGTCACGGCGGTCCTTCGGTGCCTCGACCAGTTCGTCCAGGCGCCAGACGTGTCCGCCGTCGGCCTCGCGGACGACTGCCGCCGCGTCGTGGCGTTCCATGAGGTCGGAGACAGTGGGCGCGATGGCCGTCAGGTCGACGACGTGCTCTCCGCGGACCGCGGCCACACACGGTCCGTCCCATTCCGGGCTGTGGACGCGCGCGACGAGGGCGGCTCGGTCGGCGTCCTCCGGCAGGACGGAGCCGGTTGTGAGCACCGGACGGGGGCGCGTTGTTTCCGGTTCCACGATCAATGCTCTCCTGGGTCCGAGGGATGCGGTCGCCTGGGGCGGGCTCAGTGGGAGTCGCGGGGGACCTCGTGACCACGGCTTCCTCGCAGGAAGCCGAAGTCGGCGCCCTGGTCCGCTTGTTCCACGTTCTGGGTGTAGAGCCAGGCATAGCCGCTGGTATACCGCTCAGCGGGTGCCCTCCATGTCTGGCGGCGTCGCGTGAGCTCGGCGTCGTCCACGTCCAGATCCAGGGTGCGGTTCGGGACGTCGAGGACGACGGGGTCCCCGTCGCACACCAGGGCGAGAGGGCCACCGACCGCGGCCTCGGGCGCTACGTGCAGGATCACCGTCCCGTACCCGGTGCCACTCATCCGACCGTCGCAGACGCGCACCATGTCCTTGATGCCGGCCTTCAGCAGCTTGGCCGGCAGCGGGACGTTGGAGACCTCGGGCATACCGGGATAGCCCTTGGGGCCAGCGTTGCGGATGACGATGACGGTGTTCTCGTCGACGTCGAGTTCCGGGTCGTCGGCCACCGCATGATAGGCCTCGGGGGAGTCGAAGACGCGCGCAGGACCTCGGTGGGTGAGCAGGTGCGGTGACGCGGCGGACTGCTTGATCACAGCGCCGTCGGGGCACAGGTTGCCGCGCAGGACGGCGATACCGGTGCCCGCAGGCTGGAAGGGGGCTTCGAGGCCGGTGATGACGTCGGAGACGATGCGTTCGGCATTCTCGGTGTTCTCGGCGAGGGTGTGTCCGGTGACCGTGATCTGTTCGCCGAGCAGCAGCTTGCCACTGAGCAGCTCGGCTATGACGGCCGGCAGGCCACCCGCGTAGCAGAAGTCCTCCATGAGGTATTTGCCACTGGGCATCAGGTTGACCAGGGTAGGAACCGCGCGTACCAGGTCGTCGAAGTCCTGCAGGTTCAACTCGACGCCGACCCGTCCGGCGATGGCGGTGAGATGGATGATGGCATTCGTGGAGCCGCCGATGGCCGCGTTGACCCGGATGGCGTTCTCGAACGCCGCCCGGGTCAGGATCTGCGAGGGGCGCAGATCCTCCCCCACCATCCGTACGATGCGCTGTCCCGCCGCCTGCGCGGTTTCCATCCGCCGGGAGTCGACCGCGGGCCAAGCCGCCGAGCCCGGCAGCTGCATGCCGAGCGCCTCGGCCATGCAGGCCATTGTCGAGGCGGTACCCATCGTCATGCAGTGCCCGTTGGAACGGGCCATGCACCCCTCCGCGAAGAAGCACTCCTCCTCGGTCATCCGGCCGGTCTTCAGGTCCTCCTCGAACTTCCACACGTGAGTGCCGGATCCCACGTCCTGGCCCCGGTACTTACCGTTGAGCATCGGCCCGCCAGTGACCATGACGGCGGGCAGGTCGACGCTGGCAGCGCCCATGAGCATGGCGGGGGTCGTCTTGTCGCAGCCGGACAGGAGCACGACACCGTCGAGCGGATTGGCCCGGATCAGCTCCTCGACCTCCATGGCCATGAGGTTGCGGTACAGCATGGCGGTGGGGCGCATAAGGGTCTCGCCGGTGGCCATGGTAGGAAACTGAAGCGGTAGGCCGCCCGCCTGCCACACGCCGCGTTTGACGGCTTCGGCGACGTGTGTCAGATGGGCGTTGCACGGGGCGAGTTCGGAGGCGCTGGTCGCGACGCCGATGACGGGACGCCCGTCGAACACCTCGTGCCCGAGCCCCTGGTTGCGCATCCAGGAGCGGTACAGCATCCCGCTGCGCCCCTGTGCGCCGAACCACGCCTGGCTGCGACTCTTCTTGCGGCCGTCGGTCATGTAGGCACTCCCGTGGCTCTGGCGTCGTCCGCTGCGCGATGGGGCGTTTTCGGGTGAGGGCCCGCAGGCCGTATCCTGTAAGGCAATCATTAAATGATTCGATGAATGATGTCCAGGGGGCGAGCAGAGATCGTGGTGCACTTCCTGACCATGCATCAGCGGGTGGTCGACGAACTCGGGCGGCGCATCGTGGGTGGCGCGTGGGAGCCGGAGGATCCGTTGCCGGTCGAGGACGCGCTCGCGGCCGAGACCGGCGTCAGCCGAGGGGTGTTGCGGGAAGCGGTCAAGTCACTGGTGGCCAAGGGGATGCTGCACGTACGCCCGCGCACCGGCACGCGCGTGCTGCCCCCGGAGTACTGGAACCACCTGGACCGTGACGTACTGCGCTGGAAACAGGCCTGGGACGCCACGGCTCTGCTGCGCGACACGGGTGAACTGCGCCGGATCGTCGAGCCCGAGGCCGCTCGGCTCGCTGCCGACCGGGCCGATCCCGACGATGTACGAGCCCTGTGCGACTGTCTGGCGGCCATGGAGGCCACAGCGGCGGAATCCGACCGCAGCGGCTACGTAGAGGCCGACATCGCCTTTCATCGGGCCCTGCTCGATGCCAGCGGCAACCGTCTTCTCGGCTCACTGGGCCGCGCCATCGACATCGCGCTGGAACACAGCTTCCTCGTCAGCACCCAGACCCCGGGCGCGGTGGAAGCCTCACTGCCGGGTCACCGCGCCATCGTGCGTGCCGTCGAGGCCCGCGATCCCTCGGCCGCGGCGGCCGCCGTACTGGCCATCATCGAAGCCGCCGAAGACGAGATCGCCCAGTCACCCGGGATGCCGAGCGATGCGACACGGAAGTCATCGCACCCCCTGCTCGGCCCAGGTGATGCCCCCTCGATCACGGAGAAGACGGGAAAGGTGGAGGCCGGACGATGACGCGAGACGACGAGAGGGCCGCCGCGCCCGGGTGGGCCCAGCACGCCGAGCGCGCGCCGAACAGATCGGACCCGGAAGACCTGACGCACCATGCCCGCGACCTCACCCGCAAGGACCGGAGCAGCGACAGGCGGCCCCTACTGTTCTCCGCCGTGACGCTCTCGGCGCCTCACGAGCCCCGGATCGACATGTGGAGTGCGTGGCGATCCTGGAGCCGGTGAAGAAGGACGACTGGCCTGGGGTTTTGTGGTCCGGGTGGATTGCTCGACCTGTTTCCCCCCGTGTTGCGGGTCGAGCGGACGGATCGACCCTCGCAAGCTTCCTGACCTGCGAATTCATGGGGGAGACGCTTACATCGGCGATGCCTGCAGGGTGTCGTTTTGGTGTCAGCTGTCGAACGGCCCCGCACCAACGTGTTCGGAGCCGAGCTGTATCCCACGCTGCACGAGAAGGCGGCGGCGCTGCTGCACTCCGTTGCCCGCAATCACGCGCTGATCGATGGCAACAAGCGCACCGCCTGGCTCGCCATGCGCGTCTTCCTGCGGCTCAACGGGGTCAGTGCCAGTACCGTTCCGCCGCCCGTCTCCGTTGCCGGCCCGTTCGTCGAGGAAGTTGCGCAGGACTACGTCGGTGGACCGGTCATTGCCCAGCGCCTGTCGGTCTGGTTCCCCGTTTCCTGACGTTCGACGACGTGGGGGCCGGGCACCCGCGTGCCCGGCCCCCACGTCGTCCGGCCTGCTCGGATCAGGCCGGAAACCGGGCCGCTGTGGCACGCCTCCCCCCGCTCGAACACAAGAACCTCAACGTCCTGGGTCGCTACAGCTTCACCGCCACCCAGCCGGCGGCCGGCACCCTGCGCCCGCTGCGGGACCCGGACTCGGCCGGATTCGATGACGACGAGGACGGCGCGGAGGACTGACGGCTCCCGGAGATGAGGCTGGACCCGGGAGAGCCACGGTCCTGTTCGAGCACTCCGGCCAAGAACGCCCCGATCGTTCAGGCTTCGGCGGGTTCTCCGGCAGGCACGGTGTCCTTGACCTCCGGTTCCGGGCTGGGTCGGCCCGGCAGCAGGAGGCACAGCGGAACGGCCGCGGCGGTGAACGCGGTGGACCACCAGAAGGCTTCACCGAATCCGGAGGCCAGGGCGGCGGGCGTGTGGGCGCCGGCTGTGGCACGTTGCAGGATCATGACCAAGACCGCGATGCCCACGGAACCGCCGACCTGCTGGGCGACTCGGCTGATGCTGGAGGCGGCCGGGATCTCCTCGCGTTCCAGTCCGACGAAGGCTGCGCCCATGATCGCGATCATGGCCGCTCCCAGCCCGAGTCCGCGCACGAACAGCACAGCCATCAGCGCGATGTTGCTCGTGGAGGCGGTGACGAAGCCGAACGGCATGGTGGCCGCGCAGGTGAGGGAGAAGGCGGCGATGGCGACGGGGCGCGAGCCGAAGCGGTCCATGTACCGGCCGGCCAGCGAACGGGAGAGGAGGGCGCCCACGCCCGTCGGGATGAGCAGTAGTGCGGCACCCAGGGCGGATTCGCCGCGTACCTGCTGCCAGTACAGCGGCAGCAGGAGCATGGTCCCGTACAGGGCGGCGCCGGTCAGGAACACCAGCGCCGAGGATGAGGCCAGGGCGCGGTGGCGCAGCAGCCGGATGTCGAGCAGGGCGTCCGGTCCGCGCCGCAGCGCCCAGAAGACGTATCCGGCGAGCAGGGCCACCCCGGCGATCAAGGGCAGGGCCACCCTGAGGCCGGCCAGGCCGTCGGATCCGGAGAGCTGTATCAGGCCGTAGATGACGGCGGCGATGCCGGGTGAGAGCAGCAGCATCCCCACGGTGTCCAGGCGGGGACGGGTGCCGGGCCGGGGTCCGTCTGCGGGAAGGTTGCGCCAGGCGAGGTAGCCGCCGACGACGCAGAAGGGCACGTTGAAGAGGAAGATCCAGCGCCAGTCGCCCAGGTGCAGGATGGCACCGCCGATGACCGGGCCGATGATCGGGCCCAGGGCGGTGGGCACGGTGATCAGGGACATGACCTTGCCGATGTTGCGGCCCTTGGCCGCCTGCATGACCAGGGTGAACATCAGCACCATCAGCGTGCCACCGCCGATGCCCTGGACCACCCGGAAGGCGATCAGGCTCTGGACGTTCCACGCTCCGGCGCACAGCAGCGACCCGATGAAGAACATGCCCAGGCCGGCGATCCACAGGCGTTTGCCGCCCAGGACCGACTGAGCCCATCCGACGGCCGGCATCGTGACGGACAGGGCCAGCAGGTAGGCGGTGGTCACCCACTGGGTGGTACTGAGCGACGTGTGGAGCTGCCCGGCGAGGCCGTCGATGGCGACGCTCATGATCGTGGTGTCGAAGATGACGGCGAGTGCGCCGATGATCAAGGTGTAGGTCAGACGTCGCAGGGCCGGGTCGATCTGGTCGGCGTCTGCGGCGACGGGTGGTGGCTTGGCGCCCTCGGCGTTCATGAACACCCCTTAGGGTAGATTGCTCTATCTTACGAGGCTCACACTAGGCCGCTAGAATTAGATAGGCAAATATATCTAACGGATGTGAGGGGTTCGGATGGCCGAGCGACGGCGCGGAGCGGCACTGGAGAAGGCGCTGCTCGACGCGGCCTGGGAAGAACTCATCGACAAGGGCTACGCCCGGTTCACCATGGACGCCGTCGTCAAGCGCGCGGGCACCAGCCCCACGGTCCTCTACCGCCGATGGTCCGACCGCGACGCACTCGTCCGGGCGACCGTCCCCCATGTCCTGCGCAAACACATCCACGACGTTCCCGACACCGGATGCCTGCGGGAGGACCTCCTCACCCTCATGCGGGAGATCAGCGCCACCCGCCTCCAACTCGTCACCGTCATGAGCGTGAACCTGGCCAGCTACTACCAGGAGACCGGAACCAGCCCCGGCGACCTGGTCAACCCCACCACGACAGGGCGCAAGGAAGCCGTCGACGTACTCTTCGACCGCGCCGTCGAACGCGGCGAGATCAAACCGGAACTCCTCACCGAACGCGTCAAGTCACTCCCCTTCGACCTGCTGCGCCACGAATTCCTCACGACCTTCGCCCCCGTGCCCGACCACGTCCTCGAAGAGATCGTCGACACGATCTTCCTCCCCCTGGTGCGCTGACCGCGGCAGCACCATGCCTCTGATGAACGGTCATCTGTGAGAGTTCTGCGAGAGCCCTGCGGAGTGATCACGTTTCCGCAGGTTGCGGCTCGCAAAAGTCCCCCCGCGCAGCCAGGCTGCCAGGGTGGCGGCCTCGCGGTCGGGCAGGACGTCGATGCGTTCACCGGTCCCGGCGTCGATGATGGTGGCGTAGCGGTGGCTGCGGCACAGGGCGAAGTCAGCGACCCCGATCACCCGCGGGATCCGCACCGTCGGGGCGGGGATGCGCCGCAGGACGCGCAGGGCGGTGGCGTAGGAGACGGGCGCGACCAGGAGACGGATGAGCGGGGCGGCCGCATAACTCCTTGACCACCCCTGAGACCTGGCCGGTCAGACGCGTGGTGCGGCGCTGAAGGTGCTCCAGCAGCCCAGGAACCTGCTCGCGGAAGTTCTGCCGCCGGCAGCCCGGGACGTGGCAGACCAGACGCCGCACCCGGACGTTGACCACGATCCGGCTGCCATCCACCGGCACATCCGCCACCGTCCGGCCGTGGTAACCGTGGACCTTCCCCGCCGGGACACCGCGCATCGGGCAGGGAAGGGAACACCCCGGGTCCGGGCAACACCCGGATCATCTCGCCGCCGTCCGCCACATCATCGAAAACCAGAGCAGAGAACCCCGAAAGTACTGTTGCCACAAGGGAGTTGACATCTCGCATAGGACGTCAACGACGTCCGTTGCCTGCCGTCACCACCGGCAACGGAACAGAGCCAAATTCAGGACAGTCTCGCTGGGGGCGCCGCCCGGACGCGCGGCGGCGCCGGGTAGACTCCGCCGGCTTCGGCGCCAGCCTCGTCCTGCTCCACGCCCGGGGTGCCAAGACCGGGGCCGAACGAGTCAACCCGGCAATGTCTCTCAGGGGCGGCGAGGACTGGCTCGTCGTGGCGTCGGCCAAGGGCGCGCCCCGCGAGCCGTCTTGGGCGGTGAATCTGCGCGCCCACGCCGGCGTCGAGATCGAGGCGGTCGTCAACGGCGCGGCAAAGACCGTAGCCGTAACCGCCGCCGACTGGACGGCCAAGAGTACGAGGCGGCCTTCGCGCGCTCCGTCAGCCGAGCCCCGGTCTTCGAGTCCTACCAGCGCAGGTCAGGCCGTCGGCTCCCCGTCATCCGCCTCACCCCTCGGGGATAAGGCCGACGACAAGCCCCTCGACGGCCTGCGCCCTCCTGCACTCCGCGGTGATCGAACCGGCGAGCTCATCAAGGGCAGGGGTCTCGCGGGCACGAGCCCGCTGTGGTGCAGTCCATGCCCGGTGCATAAGTCTGAAAGGCGCACCTGGAGCCCGACCACCACGCCACACACCCGGCCGCCACCCAACCGGGCTGCGGCGCAACGACGCGGGCCGACCGAGGTATCCGAACAACTACTTGTCGCGACACGGGTGACACAAGAGGCCGGCTCAGGCCGTGCAACATGGGGAGCGCCTATGAACACAGAGAAACAAGCCGATCTCGGCTCCGGCCCCGTCTTCGGCCACGGCCCCTTGAGTCATGCCCTTTTCCGCGTGGCCCGGCTGCATAAAATGCTCGCCGGTCAACTTCTCCGAGAAACGGGCCTCTACCCAGGCCAGGAACTATTGATGATGCGCCTGTGGGACGACGGTCCTCAGCGCCAAATCGACCTCGTACGCTTCCTCGACTCCGACGCACCTACCATTGCTCGCACCGTGCGCCGTCTCGAACAAGCCGGCTACGTACGCCGCCTGGCCGGCCCCACCGACGGCCGGGTCTCCATCATCGAGGCGACACCGGCCGGCGTTCCGCTGAGACGCACCGTCGAGAAGATCTGGGCCGAGCTGGAATCCCTCACCGTCGGCACCATGGACGACAAGGGGCAGGCCGCCGCGCTGTCGCACCGGGAAGCCATCGAAACGAACCTGCTGAACGCCGAAGCTGCCGTGATGAAGGACAACTGAACCGGCACAACCGACACCCCGCTCCCGAGGTGCTTCAAGCGCGTGGAATCGCACGCCTGCCCGATGTCCACCCGCGCCGCCCCGGCAAGCGCAAGGCGGCCGTCCAGTACCACACCGCCCGCTTCCGCCTCGTGTCCCAACTTGCCAAGGCCTTCACGACCGGTGCTCATCGCCGATCCCGACGACGTGAAGTACTCCACCGGCCGCCCGAGCGCCTGTACGACATGCTCCGGGTGAGAAGGAGCTCGTCCGCTTCACCGAGCGCCAGCGGTGGACCTGCCGGTGATGGCCTTGCTCCTGGCTACCTGGCCCTGCGCGGCGCCACGCGCGCACAACTCCGCCCGGCCCGGCGACTGCTGATCTTCTTCAGCCTGATGACGCTCGCTCCGAACGTGGCCCACCCGCTGGTCGCCGGCCACTCGGGCCGAGCGGCTTTCGCCGCAGTGGGCCTGACCCGCCCGACGGCAGAGGCACCGCCGGGTGGGCCGGCGGCGTGATGCGGCTAAGGGATGAGCGAGATCTTGCCGTGGGTGTGGCGTTGCTCCAGGGCAGCGAAGGCGTCGCGGACGCGGTGGAGGGGGTAGGTGGCGGCGATGGGGATCTCGATACGGCCGCTCGCGGCGTGAGCGGCCATCTTGGTGAGAACTTCGTGGGTGGAGCCGTCGGCGCTGCCGGCGTTCTTGGTGCCGTACTGTGCGGCCTTTTCGAAGGAGATGATCGTCTCGATACGGTCGGGCGGGATGTCGAGGTCGATGGCGAGCTGGACGTACTGGGGTCCGAACAGGTCGATGAAGGCGTCGATGCCGTGCGGGGCGGCGATGGTCAGGTCCACGGTGAGCTGGTCGCCGTAGGGGACGGGCACGGCACCGTGGGCTGTCAGCCAGGGGGCGCGGGTGGGCGAGGCGATGGCCAGGACGCGGACGCCGTGCAGGGCGAGGAGTTGGACGACGATGCTGCCGACGCCGCCAGCGGCGGCGGAGACGGCGACAGTCTCGCCGGGCTGGGGGCCGATCGCGTTGACGGCGGCCCAGGCGGTGCAGGCAGCGACGTAGAGGCTGCCTGCGACGGGCCAGCTGAGCTCCCTGGGCTTGCGGATCAGTTGGGTGGCCGGAACCGCGGCATGGGTGGCATGGCTGGAGCGCTGCCATGAGTAGCCGAGGACCTCGTCGCCGGGCGCGAATTCGGTGACGTCTCTGCCGGTTTCGAGGACCACGCCGGCCAGGTCGCTGCCCTGCCCGGAGGGGAAGGTGGCGGGGAACCGGTGGTGCAGGGCGCCCGATCGGATGGCGGTCTCACCCGGGTTGATGCCCGCGGCCCTGACCTCGACCAGGACTTCGTCGGCGGCGGGGCGGGGGATGGGGACGTCGGCGAGGTAGAGGACGTCGCGGTCCCCGAAGCGGTCGAAGCGCACCGCGCGGGCGTGGTCGAGTGTGGCAGTCATAACTTCCTCCGGGGGTCAGGGATTGCGGGTGGTGTCGGCCCGGTGGGGCGTGGCGGTACGCAGCGTGGTGAGCGCCGTTACCAGGTGGCCCAGTTGCACGGTGGTGAGCGGGGCGGCGATGCGGTCGGCGAGTTCCTCGTCGAAGATCCGGCCGGCGTCACGGGTCAGCGTGCTGCCGGCTTCGGTGAGCCGGACGATCGAGGAGCGGCGGTCGGCAGGGTTGGGCCGGCGTGCGCACCGGCCGTTCTTCTCCAGCCGGTCGACGGCCTGGCTCGCGCCGCCGATCGTGATCGACAGAGCCGCGGCGATCTCGTTTACCCGGCAGTTGTCGGTGCGCTCGACGACGAGCATCACATTGAAGCTGCCCAGCGAGAGGTCTGCCTCGCGGCGGAGCCGGGCGTCGATCTCGTTCCACAGGTCGGTCTCGAAGCGCACTAGGTCGTCGAACACCTGTCGCAGATCCATGCTGCCTCCATTTGCCATATGCATTAGCTCTAATTAGATTACCACTAATGCACTTCGTGCCCACGCCCCGCCCGCTTCGCGGCCGTTCCGGAAGGCAATTCCCATGAGTCAGCAGCAGCGCGAGACCGTTGCGCAGATCCTGCGCAACGCCCCCGTCGACCTCGGCGGCGAGGTGACCGA
Source organism: Streptomyces sp. NPDC050423 (assembly GCF_040655445.1). Classification (NCBI taxonomy): domain Bacteria; kingdom Bacillati; phylum Actinomycetota; class Actinomycetes; order Kitasatosporales; family Streptomycetaceae; genus Streptomyces; species Streptomyces sp. NPDC050423. The sequence goes on along the minus strand of NZ_JBFAJY010000035.1, from coordinate 4,810 downwards.
GCAGCGGGAGCTGTTCGCCAAGATGGTCGCCGCGAACCCCGTCCCGGACGGCGTCCGCATCGAATCCCTCTCCCTGGACGGCATTCCCGCCCTGAGTATCGAACCCCACGGCGCCACGCCGGACAGCACCGTCCTGTACTTCCACGGCGGCTGCTTCGTGGTCGGCTCGGCGCAGGACTCGGCGGGCCTGGCGGCCAATCTGGCCCGCAAGGCCGGAGCCCGCGTGATCTCCGTCGACTACCGCCTCGCTCCCGAACACCCCTACCCCGCGGCCCTGGACGATGCCCTGACCGCATACCGCGCGCTCCTCGACGGCGAACACGGCACCGCGCCCATCGCCGTGGCCGGCGAGTCGGCCGGCGCCAACCTCGCCACTGCCCTCATGCTCGCCGCCCGCGACCTGGACAACCTGACACAGCCCGCCTGCGCAATCCTCTTCTCCCCCTGGGTCGACCTCACCGTGCCCGACCTCCCGCACGACACCGGACTCGACCCCGTGATCAACCCCGGCGCGCTGCGCACCCGCGCGGCCGACTACCTCGCCGGCGCCGACCCCCGCAACGGCTTGCTCAGCCCCGTCCACGCCGACCTGACCGGCCTGCCCCCGATGCTCATCCAGGCGGGCTCGCACGAATACCTCCTGGACGACGCGATACGGCTCGCCGCCCGCGCCGCCGCCGGCCATGTCTCCGTCACCCTCGATGTCACCCCCCACGTCCTCCACGTCTTCCAGGCCTTCGCCGCCCTCCTCGACGAAGGCGAGGACGCCCTCACCCGCGCCGCTGCATTCCTGCGCACCCACACCCACCGACCACCGACAAGGACCCCGATCACATGGGCCTCACCGACACAGTCGTCCTGATCACTGGCGCCTCCTCGGGCATCGGCGCCGCCAAGCTTGTAGCGGGTCAGGACTCGGTGGACTCTGATTCTGGGCGGTGTCGTGCAGGGGCAGGGTGTGCAGGCCGGTGTCGCGGGCGTTTCGGATGCGGTCCTCGCAGCGGGCCCGCCGTCGGGGACGCAGTTCGAGGTCGGCGAACTGGCCGCCCTTGGTGTTCGTCGCAAAGCAGGTCAGCCGCAGTCCGTCGAGGTCGGTGAATGGCAACTGGGGCCCGGGGTGGGGGCGTTCCTTGCGGACGATCAGCCGCATGCCCTTCGGCCAGGAGGAGAGGTCGGGCATGTCGGTGATCTCGGCGACCCAGGCGCCGGGCCGCTCGGCGCCGCCGGCGTCGTAGGCCGGTGTCCATGCCTCCTTCGGGATCTTCAGGACGGCTTGGTGGATGGCGTCGCTGATGGTCATTCCGACGGAATACGACAGCCACCGGCCCTGGCGGGAGAGGCAGTCGAGGAAGGCATGGGTGCCGCCGGCGGAATCGGTGCGGATCAGTGTCTGACGGCCCCGTCGCAGGGGCCTGGGCAGTTGGGCCAGGGCGAGTTGAGCTGTCTCGATGTGGTCGCTCGCGGTGTTGGAGCCTGCGTTGCCGGGCCGCAGCAGCGCGGCCACCGGTTCTCCGGACCCAGCCTGGCCGTGGTCGACGAACGCGGCGAGCGGGTGGTGGCCGAAGGCCTTCTTCCAGGTCGCGGTGGCGTCCTGCTTCTCGGAGTGCGCAAGGACGAGCACGCCGTCGATGTCCACGATGACCGAGCCGTCGACGGCGGGAGCGTTCGCCCTGGCCAGTTCCCAGACATGCGAGCGTGTTTCGGCCCGCGCCGACCGGATCGCGGTGAGCGTCTTCGGTCCGGCTGCGGCAAGGGCGTCAATGAGCCGTGAAACCGTCGGGTCCGATGCCCACCGGCCCGAACACGGCCGGTTCGGCCCGCAGCGTGGCGACATCGGCGAGGAGACACTCATTGAACGCGCGGTTGATGATTCGGTAGCCGCCAAGACCCGGCAGGCCCGCCGATCCGGGACTGCTCAGCTCGGTCGGCTAGCGCATCCGCTTGATGAGGTGCAGCTCGAGTCCCGACAGCGGAGCCCCGACCTCGTGCATCGCGCCGCCGACGGCGAGCGACCCCAGATCGACTGCGGCGAAACCCGCGCCGCTGAGCATGCCCATGACCAGGTCCTTCGCTTCCGGGTCGTCGCCGGACGCGAACAGGACCGTGCGCGGCCGGTCGGCGCTGAAGTCCTCGATCCACTCCATCGGCACGTTACTGATCGACTTCACCAGTCGCGCGCCGGGAGCCCACTGGGCCACCAACTCACTCGACGTCGAGCGGGTCTCGGCCAGCACGGCACGCGACTTGGTCACTCCGGCCAAGCTGACGTCGCCCTCGAGCTCGGCGTGCGCGTTCATCGCGTCGACCAGGATCCGTCCGGTCCAGTCGACGCCCTGCAGTGCTTCTTCGGCCTGTCCCCAGCGGACCGAGATGATCACGACGTCGCTCTCCACGACCTGGTCTTTGGTTTCTGCGGTCGCACCCGGCCCGAACTCCTTGATGGACCCGGCCAGCGTCTCGGGCCCTCTCGAGTTGCAGACGGCGATCGTGTGACCGGCATTGAGCAGGTGGCGGCCCATAACCTGGGTCACTCGGCCGGCCCCGATGAATCCGATGCGCATTTCTCCATACTCCTTTGTCAGCGATGTCAGCACGCGCTTGAGCTTGTGATCAAACATGGACAGAGGCCCCGGCACCCTCAGCGTGCGGGCGCGGGTCCGTTCCACGCGAACCGGCGTAGGCCGGGAGGCTCAGCACATCGCCGGACACACCGATTCGTTCGGTGCGCGCGGCGACCCAGCTCAGCAGGGTCCAGGTGTCCAGCAAGGTGGAGTTGTCGGAGTGATCCTGGAAGGTGACGAAGTCGATAGCCGACCTGCTCACTGAGCTGCGCCAGCTCGACCGGCCGTTGTGCCGGGCAGTTGGTAGGAGAGATGAACGTTCCGAACCGCGACGGGTGGCCATAGTCAGCCATGGGCGTGAGACTCCGTCCTGCGCAGCGGGTGAGCAACCGTTGTGCTCCATTCAGCGAAACGGTTCAGGCAGTGCTACAGGACGTCCGCGCTGCAATGCCGGCCGTCCAGGACTTCTTCGACGACAGGTCCCGCGCCGCGCGACGTGCCGCTGAGCACGTGAGGCGACCGCACACTTGAGCCGCGCCGCGTGGCGTGTCGACCTATGCGGGAGGGGAGTTCGGTTCCAAGCTCCCCCGTGGTCGTGCGTGAGCCTCGCGGCCTAGCTCTTGGCCGGCGTGGTGGGGGTGTGGTCTCCGGCGATGTACCTGCGCATCATCTGGTGGGCGCGCTCGGTCTCGAGGCGGTACATCTCCTCGTGGTCGTCGGGGTCGACGGCGAACTCGACCAGGAGGCGGTTCGGGTCGAAGACGTAGAGCGATCGCAGGACCCCGTGGTCGATGTAGAAGTGCTCGTAGCCGTCCGCTTCCACTCGCTTGCGGATCTCCTGCTGCTGCTCGTCGTCGACCTTGAGCGCGACGTGCACGCTCGGTGGCTGCTCGGTGCCGACCATCGTGGCCTGCACGGCTGCCTCGGAGTAGTTCATGAACGCCATGAACCCGCCGTCGGCCAGGCCGAAGAAGGCGTGGCCGATGAACTCCGATCCTTGCCCCTCCGGCACGGGCTCGATCCAGAACGTCCTCAGGGGCAGGCCTGCGATGTCCTCGTAGAAGTGCCGGGTCGCTTCCAGGTCGCTGGTGTAGAAGTTGTTGTGGTGCATCCGCGCCGGCGGGCGAATCCCATGCTGGGCCTCGGTGGCGGTGCCTGATTCCTTGAGCGTAGACGACATTGTTTCTTTTCCTTAGTCAGTGGTCGAGAAGCAGATTCGGATGAACGGTGACGGTCCGCGTGGAGAGGCGATCTCGCGATCACGCGGCCGGTTTTGCCGGGTAAGGGCGAGCTGCGGCGCCGCGGCTTACAGCCCTGGTCAGGAGGCGAGGACGAGAGTGACGGCGGCAGCGATCGCGATGATGGCGAGGATGATGGGTGCCATCGAGTGGCCGCGGGTCTCGGGGTTGGCGTAGTCGCCGGACTTGGCGTGGAAGCCGACGGCTCCGACGAGTACGACTGCGAATCCCAGGGCGGCGGCGGCGCCGATGGGCCACCAGAAGAGACCGGCGAGGAGCCCTACGGCTGCGGCCAGCTCGGCCAGCCCGATGAACCGGACCAGCGGGGCGCTGAGGCCTCCCGGAGACTGCAACTGGGCTGGGATGCCGCCCTTGAGCAGGGCTTTCGGTAGTCCGGCGGCCAGCCCGACAACGGCGAGCAGAACGCTCAGTACGGCGGCGAAGACAAACACGGGGCATACCTTTCTGGAGAGTGACTCGGACCGCCCCAGTTTTGAGGGACCGGCGTTCGTGGAGGATGGGTGTGCCGGCGGGTTTCGCTGCTCACGCGTGAGCGTTGCGTAGTGCGGTCTCATCCATGGAGAGCGCTTCGGCGCGACAACCTGGCCGGGAGCCGGCCGCCGCGGTGTGGCCGGTGACGCCGGACACTGAGGCGGGACGGTTCGTCGGGGCCGGCCGTGCCGCCCGTGGGAGGCGGAACGCGGCCACTCAGGTGAGCGGCTGTTCGGTGAAGTTCCTGAGCACCAGTGCGCCTGGAACCTCGATGAGGCGTCCGCCTTCGTCGATCCTGCCGAGTTCCACCGGCGACAGGCCGAGTGTGCGGGCGAGCTCGGCGATCTGGGAGCCGGCCTCGTCGGAGTCGCTGGAGACGAAGACCACGCGCTTGCCCTGGCCGGAGGGCACTTCGGCGGCCAGTGTCCGGGCGGGAAGGTGGTTGAAGGCCTTCACGATCTGGGCGCCGGGCAGGACCTCGGCCGCATACCGCGAGGAGAGCCGGCCCTTGAGGATGTC
>NZ_JBFAJY010000034.1:60252-93311 GCF_040655445.1 Streptomyces sp. NPDC050423 | reverse complement strand
AGGCTTTCCTCCGGGCGCTTCCCTTCGGTCTTGCGTTTCCGACTCTATCAGACTCTTTCGTGTCCGATTCCCGGTCGAAGCGGGCCTCGCAATTTCCGCTTTCCAGTTCTTCGCTTTCGCGTTTCCCTTTCCGGCGAGTCCGACTCTATCAGATCCTTTCGGGCCTGATTCCCAGTCAGTGGGGCTTGCCTTCCCGGCTGTTGGGCCGTTCCGACGTCCCAAACTCTAGCGGATCTTCCCGGCGGCTCATAATCGAGCCTTCGAAATCAATTTCGGCATACCGAAATTCTCCCGAGTGGGAGATCGTGCTGAGTTTTGGTTGCCGCATTCGCGGCGGGATCGGTTGTCGCAGAAACATTTCGGCTCCGTGACAACTCGAAGAACCTTACGGGTCGGGGAGGGGCATGTCAACCCCTCCCCGACCCACCCAGGCAGGGCCCGTCAGTCCAGGTCGGTGAGGCGGCCGCCGGCGTCCGGCTGGGCGTGTTCCACCCGGCGCAGGAGCCGGATCAGCATCTCGCCGAGAACTCCGCGCTCGTCGCCCGAGAGGTCCTGGAGCAGCTCCTCCTCGAAGTCCGTGGCCATCCGCATCGCCTCCAGCCACTTCGTACGCCCCTCGTCCGTCAGCTCGACGATGACGCGGACCCGGTTGTTCTCGTCGCGGTCGCGGGTGACCAGACCCTCGCCCGCCATGCGGTCGATGCGGTGCGTCATCGCGGCCGGTGTGAGTCCGAGCCGTTTGGCCAGCTCCCCCGGGCCCAGCCGGTAGGGAGCGCCGGCCAGTACGAGGGTCTTGAGGACCTCCCACTCGGCATTGCTGATGCCGAGGGCGGCGACCTGGCGTCCGTACGCCACGTTCATCCGGCGGTTCAGCCGGCCGAGTGCCGAGACGACCTGCTCGACCTGCGGGTCCAGGTCCCGGAACTCGCGCTGGTAGGCGGCGATCTGCTCGTCGAGGCTCGGCTCCTGGAGGCCCGGCTCGGTGGTGTCAGACATGGCGCGCAGTATGGCACGCCACCCATAGCGGTCGAAGTCCTTCGGCTTGTATTGTTGAGCTTCTAACTTTAGTGCTAAAGTCTTCGGGTTCGAGTCGTCCGGGCCGTCCGATCGGCCGGGCCGCACAGGCCGCACAGGCCGTCCGGCTTTCGCTCGATCACATGGCTTCGAGACCTTGAGGTAGGTGAGTGTGACCAGGGAAATGGGTGCAGCACTGCGGCGGATCCAGCTGGGGAGCGCGCTGAGCGCGTTCGGGCTCGGGTTCACCGTTCCGTATCTGTACGTCTATGTGGCGCAGGTACGGGATCTGGGTGCCGGTACGGCGGGAGTCGTACTGGCGGTCTTCGCCATGGCAGCGCTCGCCGTCCTGCCGTTCACCGGCCGGGTCATCGACCGTCGCGGGCCGCTGCCCGTACTGCTCGTCGCCTCGGTCGTCGCCTCCCTGGGTGCGGCTGCCCTGGGCTTCTCCTCGCAGGTGACCGCCTCCGTCCTGTCGGCCGCGGTCCTCGGCGCCGGGACCGCCGTCATGCAGCCCGCCCTCGCCACGATGCTCGTGCGGTGCTCCGACACCGGGACCCGTACCCGGGCCTTCGCCATGCAGTTCTTCCTGCAGAACCTGGGGCTCGGCATCGGCGGACTGGTCGGCGGGCAGATCGTCGACACGGAGCGGCCGTCGTCCTTCACGCTGCTGTTCCTGATCGAAGCGGTGATGTTCCTCGTGCTCGGCGCCATCACGGCGACCGTGCGGATGCCCCGTACGCCTGCCGTCACGGCGGGGGTGTCCGGTGCCGGGGACGCCGCGCGGGGCGGGATGCGGGCGCTGCTCTCGCACCGGGCCATGGTGCAGCTGTGTGTGCTGGGGTTCGTGGTGTTCTTCGCCTGCTACGGACAGTTCGAGTCCGGCCTTGCGGCGTACGGCACCGAGGCGGCCGGGATCAAACCCTCCACACTCGGGATCGCGCTGGCCGCCAACACCGCGGTCATCGTCGTCGCCCAGTTCGTGGTGCTGCGCCTTGTGGAGCGCCGCCGTCGCAGCCGGGTGATCGCCTCGGTCGGTCTGATCTGGGCCTTCGCCTGGATCGTGGCGGGCTACGCCGGCCTCGGGCACGGCAGCCAGACCATGGCGACGGCCGCGATGATCTCCACGTACGCGCTGTTCGGGCTCGGTGAGTCGATGCTCTCGCCGACCGTCGCGCCGCTGGTCGCCGATCTGGCGCCGGAGTCGATGGTCGGGCAGTACAACTCGGCGTTCGCCCTGTGCAAGCAGCTGGCGCTGGCGGTCGGTCCGGCCGTGGGCGGTCCCATGGGGGCCTCACTGCACGGGCCGTACATCGTGACGTTCGTGCTGTTCTCGCTGGGCATCACGGTGCTCGCGCTGCGGCTGGGCCGACGGCTCACCCCCGTTCAGGACCAGCCCTCGCTCGCGGCGGCGCCGTCGCGGGTGGTGGCCGTGTCGCTGCCGGAGAGCGCGTCGGCCGAGGTGCCCGCCCGGGTCGCCGCCGTCCACTGAGGGCCGGTACCGCCTACCGCGGCAGGGCGAATTCGCACCAGACGGCCTTGCCCCCGCCCGGTGTGCGGCGGCTGCCCCAGGACGTGGCGATCGTCGCGACGATGGAGATGCCCCGGCCCGCCTCGTCCGCCGGTTCGGCGCGGCGGCGGCGCGGCAGGTGGTCGTCGCCGTCGGTCACCTCGATGATCAGCCGGCGGTCGGTGCGCCGCAGCCCCAGGCGCATCGGCGGTGTGCCGTGCTGGAGGGAGTTGGCGACCAGCTCACCGGCGGCCAGGACGCCCAGGTCGCACAGGTCCACCGGGAAGCGCCACGACGTCAGCACGCCCGTCGCGAAAGCGCGGGCGCGCGGAGCCGCTTCGATGCCACCGAGCAGATCGAGCGAGGCGTTGTGGAACAGCTCCGCGGTCGGCCCGGTGCGGGCGGGGTGCTGGACCACCAGTACCGCCACGTCGTCGTCGTGTTCCGCGGTGATGTTGAGGGAGCGGATCAGGCGGTCGCAGACCACCTGCGGTGCGCCCTTCGCCCCGGCCAGCGCGCGCTCCAGCGCGGCCACGCCCTCGTCGATGTCCTCGCTGCGGCGCTCGACCAGGCCGTCCGTGTAGAGGACGGCGGTGGAGCCGGGCGGCAGCGCGATCGTGCCCGAGGTGTGGGTCCAGCCCCCGGTGCCGAGCGGCGGCCCGGTCGGACCCTCGGCGCGGTGCACCGTGCCGTCCTCGTCGCGCACCAGGATCGGGAGGTGACCGGCGGAGGAGTAGACCAGCAGCCCCTCGTTGGGATCGTGGACCGCGTAGGCGCAGGTGGCGATCTGGCTGGCGTCGATCTCCGCGGCCAGCCCGTCGAGCAGCTGGAGGACCTCGTGCGGCGGGAGGTCCAGCCGGGCGTAGGCGCGGACCGCGGTGCGCAGCTGGCCCATCACGGCGGCGGCGCGCACCCCGCGTCCCATCACGTCCCCGATGACCAGGGCGGTGCGGCCCGCGCCGAGGGTGATGACGTCGTACCAGTCGCCGCCGACCGCGGCGTCCGTGCCGCCCGGCTGGTAGGTGGCGGCGATCCGCAGGTCGTCGGGCTGCTCCAGCTCCTGCGGGAGCAGTGAGCGCTGGAGGGTGACGGCCGTTTCGCGGTGGCGCCGCTCGCTGGCGCGCAGCCGCTCGGCCGCTTCCGCGTGGTCGGTGACATCGGCGGCGTACACGAGCACTCCGCCCTCGTGCCCCTTGTCCTTGTCGCGCGATACGGGGGTGCAGGTCACGGTGTACGAGCTGCCGCTGCGCGCCTTGCGGGACTTGACCGTGCGGGGCGTGCCGCTGCGCAGGACCTGGTCCATCAGGGGGAGCAGGCTGAGCTCGGTGAGCTCGGGCATCGCCTCGGCCGCGGGGGCTCCGGACGGGCGGGGGCCGAAGGCCGCGGCGTAGGCGTCGTTGACGTACGCGATGCGGTGGTCGGGTCCGTGGACCAGCGCGACGAGGGCGGGCAGCTGGCCGAGGATGTCGCGGGCGGAGAGATCCTCCAGGGCGGGCGCCGGGGGCCGGGTCGCGGGGCCGTCCGGTTCGCCCTCCGGCGGGCCGGACCCGGTCTCGTCCTGTGCGTACTCGGCGCGGGCCGCCGGTACGGCACTGTGGTCGTCCCGGGCGGCGCGACGCTGCGTACCGGGTAGGCGGGCGCTCCAACGCGTGAAGTTCACGGAATTTCTGGCCTCGTGTGTCGGTCTGGTCCGCTCGGGCGGGCTGCTTCCTCTGCCGGATCCTCTGCCGGTTCTTCCTGCCGGTTCTCTCTCGCCGGTTGGGGGCCGGACCGGCGGGAAGGCGCAGCCGGAGCCGGTCTCTGCTGGTCACTGTCGGTCGCTGCCTGCCGGGTCACTCTGTGCAGATGTGAGCCCACCTATGGTCACACGTCCAGTGTGACGGACCCTACTGACACCGGACCCTACTGACCGTCGTCGCCGTCGGGCCCGGGACGCCTTCCCGCGGCGAGTTCGAACTCGGCCCTGGGGTGTTCCAGCGAGCCGAGGGAGACGATCTCGCGCTTGAAGAGGCCGGCGAGGGTCCATTCGGCGAGCACCCGGGCCTTGCGGTTGAACGTCGGGACCCGGCTCAGGTGGTACGTGCGGTGCATCAGCCAGGCGGGATAGCCCTTGAGCCTGCGTCCGTATACGTGCGCGACGCCCTTGTGGAGCCCGAGCGAGGCGACGGAGCCCGCGTAGCTGTGCCGGTACTCCTTGAGCGGTTCGCCGTTCATGGACGCGACGATGTTCTCCGCGAGGACCTTGGCCTGGCGGACCGCGTGCTGGGCGTTGGGCGCGGTCTCCCGTCCGGGCTCGTCGGAGGTCAGGTCGGGGACCGCGGCGGCGTCACCGGCGGCCCAGACGTGCTCGGCCCCCTCGACGGTGAGCCTCGCCGTGCAGATGAGCCTGCCGCGCTCGTTGAGCGGGAGGCCGGTGGCGGCGAGCAGCGGCGCGGGCTTCACACCCGCCGTCCACACGAGCGTGCGGGTCGGGAAGCGGGAGCCGTCGCTGAGCACGGCCACCCGGTCTGCGCAGGATTCCAGCCGGGTGTCGAGACGTACGTCGATGTTGCGGCCGCGCAGCTCCCGTACGGCGTACTTGCCCATGGATTCGCCGACCTCGGGCAGGATGCGGCCGGTGGCCTCGACGAGGATCCACTTCAGGTCCTCGGCCTTGATGTTGTGGTAGTACCGCGCGGTGTAGCGGGCCATGTCCTCCAGCTCGGCCAGCGCCTCCACGCCCGCGTAGCCACCGCCGACGAAGACGAAGGTGAGGGCGGCGTCGCGGATGGCGGGGTCGCGGGTGGCGGAGGCGATGTCCATCTGCTCGATCACGTGGTTGCGCAGCCCGATGGCCTCCTCGATGGTCTTGAAGCCGAAGCCGTGGTCGGCGAGACCCGGGACGGGGAGGGTACGCGAGACGGAGCCGGGCGCGATGACGATCTCGTCGTACGGGATCTCGACGGCTCCGGTGCCGTCCTCCCCCGTGGCCAGGGTGGTGACCGTCGCGGTGCGCTTGGCCGTGTCGATGCGCTGCGCCTCCCCGATGACGATCGTGCAGTGCGGCAGGACCCGGCGCAGCGGTACGACCACATGGCGCGGTGAGATCGAACCGGCGGCGGCTTCGGGGAGGAACGGCTGATACGTCATATAAGGATCAGGGGTGACGACGACGATCTCGGCCTCGCCGCTTCTGAGCCGCTGCTTCAGCTTCCGCTGGAGACGCAGCGCCGTGTACATCCCGACGTAGCCGCCGCCGACCACGAGAATGCGCGCACCCGGCGGGGGGCCGGGGGGTGTTCCCCCGGAATCTGAAGCCATCACCACCCCATGACGCAACGCGCTCCGGAGTTTGTCCACAGCCCCGGCAAATTGTGTGACCGGAGCTTCCGAACGGGCCGCTCCGGTTGATCGTCGCGGCAATACGGAAGCCCCGCAGGTCAGGGGTTGCGGTGAGGGGCGCGGGCAGCGGGCGAATCGGTGACCAACCGGTCCTTGTTCCGATCGGGGGGCGCTCCGGGCGGAACTGCCCCCTTCTGAATTGACCCTGGCTCAACTATGTTCGTGTGTCGTCGGGGTGTCGGATGGACCATCGATCAACCCGGCAGACACGGCGGGAGTCTCCGGGGGGAGACGTCATAACCGGGGGAACAGTCATGCATATTCAGGAATCGCATTGGCCGACTACTGCTGTCGCGTCCGAAGGAAACGGACGAATCGGCACGGTCGGCACAGTCAGCACGGTGAGCGGTATCGGGCCGTCAGGGGCAGCGCCGCCGTCGGGAGCGGTGAGCACTCTGGGTGCCGCGCTCGGCGCGGGCACCGTCGGTGCCGGAGCGCACGGCCGCTCGGCGCCGCTGCGTGTGGACGCGCAGCGCAATCTGGAACATGTGCTGCGGGCGGCACGCGAAGTGTTCGGCGAGCTCGGGTACGGCGCTCCGATGGAGGACGTGGCGCGTCGCGCCCGGGTCGGTGTCGGCACGGTGTACCGGCGCTTCCCCAGCAAGGACGTGCTGGTGCGGCGGATAGCCGAGGAGGAGACCTCCCGGCTGACCGACCAGGCCCGGTCCGCGCTGGGTCAGGAGGAGGAGCCGTGGTCGGCGCTGTCGCGCTTCCTGCGGACCTCGGTCGCCTCGGGCGCGGGGCGGCTGCTGCCTCCGCAGATACTGCGGGTCGGCGTGGACACCGACGACTCGACGGTGGTCGGCGATCCGGGCGCCGTACGGGCAGCGGAGCCGGCCGGATCGGGCTCGGCGGCCGGTGACGCCCGGGACGAGCCCCGGGTGCCGCAGCAGCGGCAGGAGGTCGGCCAGTCCGCCGGACAGTCGGCAGGACAGGGCGGGCCGCGCGTGGCCGAGCCCCGGCCCGAGTCGGCGATCGACGGCGTCGGCAGCGGAGCGGCCGAGCTGCTGGAGGTCGTGGGCCGGCTGGTCGACCGGGCGCGGGCGTCCGGTGAGCTGCGCCGCGATGTGACGGTGGCTGATGTGCTGCTGGTCATCGCGACGGCGGCGCCCTCGCTGCCGGACGCGGCTCAGCAGGCGGCTGCTTCGGCCCGGCTGCTGGACATCCTGCTGGAGGGGCTGCGCTCGCGGCCTGCGTGAGCGGGCGGGGGCGGGCGTGCATGCCCTGCCGGAAGCGCTTCACCCGAAGGTGGCCCTCGTGAGCGGGCGGGGCGGCGTGCTGTGAGCGCTGCTTCGGCAGGCTGTGGGGGCGTGCGACCGCGCGCTGAGGCAGCGGGCTGCGTGAGCGCTGCTTCGGCGGGCTGCGCCTGTCTGCGCGGAATGCGGAGAGCGCGGTGAGTGCGATGAGCACGGTGAAGGCCAGTCGGAGCGTCGGGGTGGTCCCGTGATCGCGGGGGCGGGCCGGCGGACCGGCCGTGGCCTCATTCGTCGCTCTCGGCGCTCTCGTCGCTCTCGGCGCGACATCGCTCCACTGCCCCGGCAGCACATCCTGTTACTCCTTCCCCGAACGCGTGTCCGCTAGTGCTCACATTCGGGAGAACGCCCCGGATGAGTGGTTGACGGGGCTGAGGGGCCGCCACGCCTGCCCTCTGTGGCACGCTTGCCCGGTATTCGGGTCCGAAAGCGCATACGGGGGCGTCCGCGATGAGCGGTGACGGGCAGCAGGAAGAGTCGTTCGACGGTGTCTCCACCACGGACGGCGGCACGGACGGTGTCTCCACCACGGACGGCGGCACCGGCACGGACGGCCTGCCCTCGGAGCAGGTGCCGAACCAGGCCGGGCCCGGGCGCCAGAGCGCCGGCGAAGAGGCCGGCGGCACGGTTCTGCCCGGACCGTGGCCCCCCGCACCGGTCGAGAACGCGGCAGCGGCGGACACCGACGCGGTCGACGCCGCGGCGGCGGCCGCAGTCCCCCTGCAGCGGGTGGGCAGCGGCTCGGCCGCTGCGGACGCCTCCGGACTCGCCCCCTCCGACGCCCAGTTGATCCAGCGGATGCGGGACGGCGACGGCCTCGCGTACGAGGAGCTGTTCCGCCGGCACTCGGACGCGGTGCGCCGGTACGCGCGCACCTGCTGCCGGGACGCGCACACCGCCGACGACCTGACGGCCGAGGTCTTCGCCCGGACGCTGCAGGCGGTTCGGGGCGGCAAGGGGCCCGAGGAGGCCGTGCGCGCCTACCTGATGACAGCGGTCCGGCATGTCGGCGCCGCATGGACGAAGACCGCCAAGCGCGAGCAACTGGTCGATGACTTCGCGGCGTTCGCCGCTCAGGCGTCGTGCTCCCGGGACGCGTCGGACGCGGACACCCTCGATCTCGGCGCCGACGTGATGGCGATGCACGACGCCGAGCAGTCGATGGCGATGCAGGCCTTCCGCAGTCTCCCGGAGCGCTGGCAGGCGGTCCTGTGGCACACCACCGTCGAGGAGGAGTCGCCCAGCGACATCGCCCCGCTGTTCGGGCTCACCGCCAACGCCACCTCGGTGCTGGCCAGCCGCGCCCGCGAGGGGCTCAAGCAGGCGTATCTGCAGGCCCACGTGAACCAGGCGCTCACCTCCGGCGGGGACTGCGCGCGCTACGCCGACCGGCTCGGCGCCTACGCCCGTGGCGGGCTGCGGATGCGGGCCGAGCGCGGGCTCCGGGGCCACCTGGACGAATGCGCGAAGTGCCGGCTGGCGGCGGGCGAACTCGCCCATGTGAACGCCGGGATTCCCGCGCTGCTCCCGGTCGCGGTCATCGGCTGGTTCGCCGCCGGATACGCGCTCAAGGCCGCCGGGATCGTGGCGGGCGGCGCGGCCGGTGCGGCGGGTGCGGGTGCCGCGGCCGCGGCGACCGGCGGGAGTTCGTCCGCTGGGTCGGCCGGTGGCGCCGCCGCCTCCGAGGGGCTCGGCGCCCCGGCGAAGGCCGGCATCGCGGCGGCGGTCGTCGTCGCGGCCGCGGCCGGGCTGGTGTGGGCGCTGGTCGGCGACGACCAGCCGCGGCCCGAGGCGAAGCCGGTGGCCAGGCCGCCGGCCGTGGCGCCCGCGGTGCCGTCGCCCGCGCCGCCGAAACCGACGCCCACCCCGCCCCCCAAGCCCGCGCCGCCCGTTCCCGTACCGCCGAAGCCGACTCCCACGCCGACCCCCACACCCAAGCCGACACCGACACCGACGCCCACCCCGCCGGCTCCCGTCCCACCGCCGCCCGCCCCGAAGCCGACTCCGACACCCACCCCGACTCCGACACCGGCTCCCCCGACGCCGCCCGCACCGGCGCCGGAGGTCTACCAGGTCAACGAGTTGAGCTACAGCCTCTTCGGCAACCACACCGGACCCGAGGTGGTGCTCGGTGAGAGCAGCTGGGTCTGGCAACGTTCCGGGATGTCGATCGGCGGCACGCGGTACGCCCACGGGGTGACCGTGCACAGCCGCTCCTCGGTCGTCATCCAGCTGAACCGCAGGTGCACCCGTTACGAGGCGATGGTCGGCGTCGACGACCTGACCATGGGGCTCGGTTCCGTGCGCTTCTCCGTGTTCAACGGCGCCGGGGCGCGGCTGTGGCAGTCCCCGGTGATGAACGGCGACGACCCGGCCGTACCGGTCGGCGTCGGCATCGCCGGCCAGGACCGGATCCGGCTCGTCGTGGAGCCGATGACCGGGTTGGGCGGGGTGGCCCTGGCGAACTGGGCCGAGTCCCGCATCAGCTGCTGACCGGGCCCGTCCGGCTGGGGACAGTGCCCCGCCGCTTCAGCGGGCAGCCGCCTCCGGCGGTGGAAGCTCCGCGGTGATGTCCATGAGCAGGTCGATGACGCTGTCGACGGTCAGTCCGCGGCCCGCCGCGTGCTCCTCCTCGTACTGCCGCGCCCCCAGCTCCTTGCGGGCCAGCTGCGCGGCCGCGTCCACCTCGGACTGTTCCGCCGGGGTCCTGGGGCCGGACAGCCGCCAGCTGTCGGCGGCGGCCAGGATGCGTACGGCGGCCGCGCAACGGCCCACCTTGGGCAGTACGGTCACCACGCCGTCCGCCAAGTGCCCGGTGACGATCTCGGCGCACAGCGCGTCCCGTGCCGAGACGAGGGCCGCGGTCAGCCCGCGCAGGCCGGCGGCCGGACCGCCCCCGGGCCCCGGTTCGTGGATGGTGATGCGGGCCGACAGCCCCTCCAGGATCGCGTTGAAGTGCGTCGGCGGGCTGCCGTTCTCGTTCTCCGCCTTCGCCTCGGCGTACATCCGCCGCGCCGCCGCGACATCACCGCGTTCCAGCGCCATGGTGGCCCGCAGGTACGGGACGTACGCGGCAGCGTCATGCGTCCGGTAGCGCCGCGCCTCGGACTCGGACCGTTCCAGGAGCCGCTCGGCGGCGGCCGGGTCGCCGGTGCGGTGGAAGAGTTCGGCGAGCCTGGCCAGGAGGAACGGGGCCTCGGCATGGGCCCCGACCTCGCGGGAGAGCAGCAGGGCCTCCTCGTACGCCGCACGCGCCTCGTCGTACCGCCCGCGCATCATGCCCGCCTCGGCTGCGGCGGAGGCGACCTGGGCACGCATCCAGCGGTCGCCGACGAGGCGGCCCAGTACGCGCAGCTCCGCCAGATCGGCGTCGACCCCCGGCATGCCGCCGGGCATGTCGACGACCATGTGCGTGCGGAACATCAGCGCGACGCCGTACTCCCAGGCACCGCCGTGGATACGGGCGTTGTCGACGACCGAGTCGATCTTCCTCCGGACGTCCTTCATGCCCAGACTGAAGAAAGAGGTCATCGGCCAGAGCAGCCCGGGGAAGCGAGCGGCCTGGGGTCCCGAGGACATGAAGGCGTCGCCCACCCGGCTCGCGAGCGCCCGGGTGCCGTGGCCGTCGCCGTCCACGTCGGACGGGCGGCTCTCCATCTCCAGGAAGAACCGGAGCATGCGCAGATTCATCCAGGACCAGTAGCGGGGATCGGTGCGCTCGGTGGGCTCCGGGCCGAACGCCAGCGCCCGCGTGGTCCAGGCGAGGCCCTCCGTGCGGTAGTTGCGCAGCCACCAGAACCACCCCATGCCCAGCACCAGACGTGCCGCGTCCGTTTCGGACGGCTGGTCCACCTGGCACGGACCGGAGAGGTGGGACGATTCGGACGGGCTCGCGAGGGCGGTGGTGCGGTGGAGAGCGGCCCGGATGTTGTCGAGGTCCGTCTCCAGGCGCTGGATCCAGGGGAGCTGGTCGGCGGAGCGCAGCCGCGGCTCGGCCTCCTCGACGAGGGCGAGGAAGTGTGCGGTGTGCGCCCGCCCGGCAGCGGCTCGTACGCCCGGGGTTTCGGCGCAGCGCTCCATGGCGTACTCGTGAATGGTCTCCAGGAGGCGGTAGCGCATCCCGCCGCCGTCGACCGGGGTGGCAACGACCAGGGACTTGTCGATGAGTGCCCCGATGAGGTCCGCGGTGTCGGCCGCGGTGTGCCGGGCCGGCCCGGCCGACGTCGTGATGACCGCCTCGGCGGCGGGCAGGTCCCAGCCGCCCGCGAAGACCGAGACCTGGCGCAGGGCGGTGCGTTCGTCCTCGTCCAGGAGGTCCCGGGACCAGTCGACCACCGCTCGCAGGGTCTGCTGGCGCGGCAGTACGGTCCGGCTGCCGCCGGTCAGCAGACGGAACCGGTCGTCGAGCCGGTCGGCGATCTGGCGCGGGCCGAGCATCCGGAGCCGGGCGGCGGCGAGCTCGATGGCGAGCGGCAGCCCGTCCAGGCGGCGGCAGATCTCGGCGACGGCGTGCGGATCGTGTGCGGCCTCCCGCTCGGGGTCGAACTCGGGCCGCACGGCACGGGCCCGCTCGGTGAAGAGGCGGTGGGCGAGATCGGCCGGGAGCGGGTCCACCGGACGTACGGATTCGCCGGGCACGCCGAGCGGTTCGCGGCTGGTGGCGAGGATGCGCAGCCGCGGGCAGCGGATCAGCAGGGTCTCGGCCAGCGTGGCCACCGCGCCGATGACGTGCTCGCAGTTGTCGAGGATGAGGAGGAAGGGGCGGGATCTGGAGCAGTGCGCGAGGTGATCGGCGAGCAGGTCGACGGGATCGGTGCGCGGATACGTTCCTTCGTGGCCGCTGTCCCGCAGCAGGGTGGTCTCGCGCAGTCCGAGCGCGGAGAGTACGGCTCCCGGGACGGCTTCGGGGTCTTCCACCGGGGCGAGTTCGGCGAGCCAGACGTCACCGGCGGCGGCGCGGCCCTCGTACGCCGCGGACTCCTCGGCGAGGCGGGTCTTCCCCGAGCCTCCGGGCCCCGTGAGGGTGACCAGCCGGGAGCGGGTCAGATCGTCCCGGATGGTGCGGAGTTCGGGCTCGCGCCCGACGAAGGAGGTGAGGCGGGGGCGGAGATTGCCCCGGGCGGCTTCCGCCCCCGCGGAGCCGGGTGCGGATGACGCGGGGGTGAGCAGTCCCCGGTGGAGGGCGGTCAGTTCCGGCCCGGGGTCGGCGCCGAGACGCTCGGCGAGGGCGCGGCGCGCGTCCTCGTACGCGGCGAGCGCGTCGGCCGGCGGGCCGGCTGCGCTCAGGGCGCGGATGAGCTGGGCCCGGAAGCGTTCGTCGTACGGGTGGGCCGCCGTCAGCTCCATCAGCTCCGGCACGAGGACGGAGGGCGGGGCCGTGGCGGGTGGGGCCGTGGCCGGCGGGGGCATCGCGGGCAGGGCCGTGACAGGTGGGGCCATCCGGGGCTCGGCCGCGTCCCCCGCCGGTCCGCCGGCTTCCGCGCATCGCAGGTCGGCCTCGATTCGGTGCTCCAGTGCGGCCAGCCGGTGGGCCTCCGGACGCAGCGCGTGGCCGTGGTCGCGGTCGGGCAGGTCGGCCAGGGCGGGTCCGCGCCACAGGGCGAGTGCCGTACGGAGCGTGCGGGCGGCGTCCTCGGGTGCGTCGGCCTCCAGCTCGGCCGCGCCCTGCCGGGCGAGCCGCTCGAACCCGTGCAGGTCGACGTCTTCCGGGCCGGCCGCCAGGCGGTAGCCGCCCGGGGCGCTGGTGACCGCGTCCTTCCCCAGCGCCCGGCGCAGACGGCCCACCAGGGCCTGGAGCGCGGCGGGGGCGTCCGCCGGGGGATCGTCCGCCCACACGTCGTCGACGAGTTCGGCGATCGGCACGGACCGGCCGGGGCGCAGTGCCAGGGCCGCTAGGAGGGCCCGCAGGCGCGTACCGCCGAGGGGCAGCGCACCGCCCTGCTCGTCTCGCGCCTCCGTGGCGCCCAGGATCAGATACCGCACTCCGCCATTGTGTCCCGCCGGTCGGACAACGGAAGGCGGCCGGCGCACGGCAGGCGGCCGGCGCACGGCAGGCGGCCCCGGATCGCGTCCCGCTGCCCGCCGCCCCGCCTACGGCTGCAGTGTCCGTCGCGCCGGGAGCACCCCGCCGGCGACCGCGCGCTGGCGCGGGGCCGCCGTGCCCGTCCAGCAGGTGCCGCGGCGCGAGACGAGACGGCGCAGCCACAGTTCGGTGGAGGCGAGGTCGGCGAGACCGTCCAGGGGGAGGGGCTCGCCCTCGGCGGCCGCACGCAGGGCCTTCCGCACGACGCGGGCCTCGACCAGTCCCGCGTCGGCGAGCAGCGGGGCGTCGAAGAGGGCGATCAGCTCGGGCAGCGAGGTGCGCAGGCCGGTGCGGGTGACCTCGGACGAGGTGGCCTGGGAGGGGGTGCCCCAGCCGGGCGGCAGGTCGTGGATGCCGGTGCCCGCCAGGACCCGGCGCAGGATCGCCGCGCGGGCGCCCGGCTGGACCCGGAGGGACTCGGGGAGCGCGCGGGCGGCGCGTACGACCTGGTTGTCGAGGAACGGGGCGTGCAGTCGCTGGCTGCGGACCTCGGCGGCCTGCTCCAGGATCCGGTGGTCGGCGGCGTTCCGGGCGAGCGCGGCCCTGGCGCGGGCCTCGCCGGGGCGCTGGACTGAGGTGGGGCGGATCGCCGCCTCCTGAAGGCGAACCGATACTTCGGCGAGCGCCTCCCCGGTCAGCCAGCGGGCGGCGGGCCCCGGACGCGACCAGGTCAGCGCGGCGAGCGAGGCATCCGCTGGGGTGGCGAGGTCGGAGGTGAGGCGGTTGGCGTCGGGGAGGCGGACGGCCGCCGCTTCGAGACCGGTGCGGTACGACGTACGGGCGAGGCGCCTGGCCGCCCGGTAGACGGTCAGCGGGACGAACAGGGAGTGCGCGGAGGGGCCTTCGGCCTTGGCGAGTGCGGCGACCGGGCGCAGCAGATGGCGTCTGCGGCGGTCGATCAGCAGGTCGGCGAGACGGGCCGGGTGGGCGTCGAGCACCTGCCGGGCGCCGTCGCCCACGAAGTGGTCGGCGCTGCCCGCGGAGAGCCGGCGGCGGTGGCGTTCGACGTCGACGAGGGACGGGGCCGGCTCGTCGGTCAGGGGGCCGCTCTCCAGCTCGGCGTACGGCAGGGCCTCCTCGCCCGCGGCGACGACGACGTGGTGCAGCCGGGGGTTGGCGGCGATGACACGGGCGCGTTCGAGTTCGTCCTCGTGGGCGCGGGTGGTCAGGTCGTTGAACGTGACGGCGAGCAGCCGCTCGCCCGCTCCCGTGCCGTGGCCAAGGAGCGTGCCGGGCAGTCCGGGGAGCCCGGCGGCGAGCAGGGCGAGGGTGGCCGACGCGCTGCCTCCGGAGAGGTCGGAGCCGATGCCGGGCACGGGCGCGCCCCGGGCGGCACGGCGTTCGGCGGGGCCCATGCCGGGGACCGGTCCGGGGTCGGGAGGCATGGTCTCCGGGGCGTGGCGGGGTGCCAGCAGCCTGGCGCGTACGGCCTCGACCAGGGCGTCGCGCACCCCGTCGACCGCGCTCACCGGGTCGAGCTCGGGCGCGGCCACGGCGAGGGAGGCCACCGCCTCGTAGCCGGTGATCTCCCGCGAACCCTCGCGGAGGATCAGCGCGTGCCCCGGCGGGATGCGCTTCACACCGGCGTACGGGGTGCCGTCGCGCAGCGCCTCCGGGGTTTCGGGGCAGGCGAGCAGCGCGGCGAGGTGGCCGATGTCGAGCTGTGCCTCGATGAGGTCGGCGAGTGGGAGCGCGGCGGTGGCGTACGCGGTGCCGCCGGCCCAGGGTGTGTAGAAGACGGGGCGGGCTCCGGCGAGGTCGCCGACCACGGTGATCCGTCGGCCGATCTGGACGACGGCCGTGTAGCTGCCGGTCCAGGCGGTGAGGTGGCGCAGGGCTCCGCCGCGGGCCGCGAGCAGCCCGACGCGCAGCTGCTCGTCGGTGGCGCCGCAGCAGCCGAGTACGGCGATCCGGACCGTGGGCGCCCCCTCGGCCGTGTCCACCCGGACGGTGCGGATCTCGTCGGGCCGCCAGTCGCCGACCGCCCAGAGCGGATCCGGGTCCCCCCAGAGGAGTTGGGAACCCACGGGGTGCATCGTGCGCCCGTCGTCACGCTCGCCGACCGCCCCGACCGTGCCGAAGCTCGCGGCGATACTGCTCCAACCCACCAACCAACGCATCGCCGCCTCCACAGGCTGTGCACAAAACGGCGCGGCAGGGCGGTATCGGGAGAACTCCGGTAACGCGCGGCGCCGTTGCGGACATGCTGCCACGACAACGGCGTGCAGGAGTGGCTACGGACGGCGCACGTCGTGAGCGCATGCGCCCCTGGCAAAGGCCGGAGCGGGCTGTCGGCCTCACCGTCCGGCCCCTCGCCCGCGCGCGTCGGTCCCGACAGCAACGGAGTTACGGGTTCCGCGTGTTGCTCCCCCTTGCGCGCACCACCTCGACGGCCCCGATCCGGCCACCGGGCACGCCCCGCGCGGACGGCCGACGAGATGTCCGCGAATCCGTCCACCCAACCTCGCCCGACCGGCGATATCCAGCCAATCTCGGGCCGCGTCGGAACCTGAAGGCCAGAAGATCACGCCCGCCTTCATCCGCATTCGTACCTGATTGTTCCGGCAGCATCGGCCAAGGCTGACGGTGGCCGCGGACCGCCTCGGGGAGCCGGAGGAACGATTCGACCGAACGGCCCGCTCTCCCACGCGAACTCGCACGGAACTCACGCGGGACTCGCACGGAGTTCACTCGGAGCTTCCGGCGGAACTCCCGTGTGACCTCCCGCGCGAAGGCGGCTTCGCCGGGCCGGACACCGGCCGCGACCGCTCGCTCCCGGTCCGACGCTCGGTCCGGGAGACGCAGTTCGCCTCCCGGACCGGTCCACCGCCTGCGGGGAATGAGGCGGCGGTTTCCCCCAGCCCGCAGTGTCCAGTGCAGCGGGCCGACCCACGCAGCACCCATGCAAGCGCTCCCGTACGGACCGGGCCAGAGCGCACGGCCGGGCGCACGGCCACACACGAGGAGCACGCCGGGACACCTCGAACGGGGCCCGCGCGAGGGCCGGCCGGACCTCGCGAACCGGGGACGCCCGCACCCGCCCAGAACACGGGTCCGGGCTGGTCAGCGCGTGGGGCAGGGGTGCGGCCACACGTCCGGTGACCTGCCCGCACCCATGCCCGCACCCCGCCTCCCGCGCCGCCCCGGCGATCCCCCCGCGCGCCCCTTCCCGGCCTCCTCCCCCGGCGCCCGGGGAGGGCGCGGCCGGCGGACCGCACCCCTCCTCCCCGTCCTCCCCGCTTCCTCTCCGCCCCGCCTTCACTCTTCTTCCGCCACCAGCCGCCACGGCCGCCCCACCGGCCCCTCGCGCCGTCGGGGTCCCCATCGTTCGCCGTAGTTGGCCGCCAATCGCCGTCGAAGACTCCGGACGGACAACAATCCCGCCATACGAACGTCCGCCCCTTAACGGTAGGGATGCGGCGAACTACGCTGGGTTTACTGATGTTCTCAGCACAGGGGCATATTCCTCGGGGCTCGGCCAAATGCGTGTGCGGTCGGAGTGCCGGGGTTCGTCCCTGGGGAGAACACGGTACGAATGCCGCGCGCCTCAACGGTGACGCGGCTGCCGTCTGTGTGTCGAGGGGTGGCGCATGTCCAGGGAGCAACGCGGGCCGAACGAGAAGCTCGGAACCGTTCTCGCCCTCGCGGGAATCAGCAACGCCGGGCTCGCCCGGCGGGTCAATGACCTCGGGGCGCAGCGCGGACTGACACTTCGGTACGACAAGACCTCGGTGGCCAGGTGGGTCTCCAAGGGCATGGTGCCGCAGGGCGCCGCGCCCCATCTCATCGCTGCGGCGATCGGCGCCAAGCTCGGCCGGCCGGTCCCGCTGCACGAGATCGGGCTCGCCGACGCCGACCCCGCGCCCGAGGTCGGTCTGACGTTCCCGCGCGATGTGGGTGAGGCGGTCCGCTCGGCGACCGAGCTGTACCGGCTGGATCTGGCCGGGAGGCGGGCCGGCAGCGGCGGCATCTGGCAGTCGCTGGCGGGCTCGTTCTCGGTGAGTGCGTACGCCACCCCCGCGTCCCGCTGGCTGATATCCCCCGCCGACCCGTCGGTCGCCCGCGCCTCGGCGGCCGCCGAGGCGGCGGTACTCGGCACGCAGGGCGCACGGGGCGCAGCGGGGGCGCAGGGCGCGCCGGGTGCGCCCGGTTCCGCGGCGCCGCCCGGCGCACCGGGGCAGCAGCCCCTGTCCGGAACACCGCTCGTACCCGGTCAGACGGGGGCGCCGCCGGTCCACGGGCCCGGCGCGCCACCGGTGCCGGGGCACAGCGTGTCGATCCCGGCCCAGCCGGGTCCCGACTCCGCGCACGGCGGCTCGCCGCTGCGGGTCGGCCACAGCGATGTGTCCAAGCTGCGGGAGGCCGCCCAGGACGCACGCCGCTGGGACTCCAAGTACGGCGGCGGGGACTGGCGTTCGTCCATGGTCCCGGAGTGCTTACGGGTCGACGCCGCACCGCTGCTGCTGGGTTCGTACAGCGACGAGGTGGGCCGGGCGCTGTTCGGCGCCGCGGCCGAACTGACCAGGCTCGCCGGATGGATGGCCTTCGACACCGGCCAGCAGGAGGCCGCACAGCGCTACTACATCCAGGCGCTGCGCCTGGCGCGCGCCGCGGCCGACGTGCCGCTCGGCGGCTACGTCCTCGCCTCGATGTCGCTCCAGGCGACCTACCGCGGCTTCGCCGACGAGGGCGTCGACCTGGCGCAGGCAGCCGTGGAGCGCAACCGCGGGCTCGCGACGGCGCGCACGATGAGCTTCTTCCGCCTGGTGGAGGCGCGGGCCCACGCCAAGGCGAGCGACGCACCGGCCGCGGGGGCCGCGCTGAAGGCCGCCGAGGGGTGGCTGGAGCGCTCCCGGGACGGCGACGCGGACCCGTCGTGGCTGGGCTTCTACTCGTACGACCGGTTCGCGGCCGACGCCGCGGAGTGCCACCTCGACCTGAAGGCGCCGCGACAGGTGCGGCGCTTCACCGAGCAGGCGCTGTCCAGGCCGACCGAGGAGTTCGTCCGCTCGCACGGGCTGCGGCTCGTGGTGTCGGCCGTCGCCGAGCTGGAGTCGGGCAACCTGGACGCGGCCTGCGCGGCGGGGACCCGCGCGGTGGAGGTGGCGGGCCGCATCTCGTCGGCGCGGACCACCGAGTACGTGCGCGACCTGCTGCACCGGCTGGAGCCCTACGGGGACGAACCGCGCGTCGCCGAGCTGCGGGAACGCGCCCGCCCGCTGCTGGTGGCCCCCGCGTAGCCGGTCCGGTCGACGGGGCCGGGGTCCCCGGCCCCGGTACCCCGTGCCGCCGGATTCGCGGGCGCCACGCTGGCCCTCACGGGTTTGAGTGCGTTGTCAGTGGGTCAGTGCACTATCGGGGTGGGAGGTGGCGTGATGATGACGCACGCGGCGTACGACTGCGATGTGCTGGTGATCGGCGGCGGGATCGTCGGTCTGTCGACCGCGTATGCGATCACGCGGACCGCCCCGGGCACGAGGGTGACCGTACTGGAGAAGGAGTGGGGCCCCGCACGCCACCAGACGGGGCGCAACAGCGGGGTGATCCACAGCGGCATCTACTACCGCCCGGGTTCGCTCAAGGCGCGGTACGCGGTGCGCGGCGCCGCCGAGATGGTCGACTTCTGCCGGGAGCACGGCATCGCGCACGCGGTGACCGGCAAGCTGATCGTCGCGACCGGGCGCGCCGAGCTGCCCCGGCTGCACGCGCTGGTGCAGCGCGGCCGCGAGCACGGGCTGCCGGTGCGCGAGCTGGGGCCGGCCCAGATCGCGGAGTACGAACCCCGGGTGCGCGGCCTCGCCGCGATCCGGGTGGGCACGACGGGCGTGTGCGACTTCGGCGCGGTCGCCGAGCGGTTCGCCGACGAGGTGCGGGCCGGCGGCGGCCTGATCCGGTTCGGCGCCGAAGTGAGCGCCATCGACCGGCGGCCGTGGGGCGTCGCGGTGCGGACGGCGGACGGCCTGGTGGTGCGGGCCCGGGTGCTGGTCAACTGCGCGGGGCTGCACTGCGACCGGGTGGCGCGGCTGGCGGGCGACGACCCGGGGATGCGGATCGTGCCCTTCCGGGGGGAGTACTACGAGCTGGCCCGGCCCGACCTGGTGCGCGGCCTGGTCTATCCGGTGCCGGATCCGGCGTTCCCGTTCCTCGGCGTGCATCTGACCCGCGGCCACGACGGCGGTGTCCACGTCGGGCCGAACGCGGTGCCCGCGCTGGCCCGCGAGGGCTACGGCTGGCCGGTCGTGCGCCCCCGCGAGCTGATGGACACGCTGAGCTGGCCCGGCTCCTGGCGGATAGCGCGCAAGCACTGGCGGTACGGGGTGGGCGAAGTGCACCGCTCACTGTCGAAACACGCCTTCACGGCGGCCGTGCGGCGACTGCTGCCCGACGTCACGGAGGCCGATCTGCGGCCGGCGCCGGCCGGGGTCAGGGCCCAGGCGGTCCTCCGGGACGGCACCCTGGTGGACGATTTCCTGATCCGTGAGGCCCCGCACACGGTGCATGTGCTGAACGCTCCGTCGCCCGCCGCCACGGCCTCGCTGCCCATCGGGCGGGAGGTGGCACGCAGGGCCCTCCAGCGGGCGCGGGGGACGGGGTGGAAACCGCCCGCCGTAGAATCAGGGCATTGTGTCTGAGCCCATGAACCCCTCCCCCACGACGCCCGGCGGCGTCGCGCCCGGAGCCGAACCGACAGCGGACGACGCGCCCGGAGCCGGCGCCTCGCCCGTCGCGCCCGACGCACCCGCCACCGCCGGAATCCCGGACGATCTGCGCGCCGCGGCCCTGGACCGCCAGCGCAGGCTGCGCCAGGAGCCCCG
The DNA here is from genome assembly GCF_040655445.1 of Streptomyces sp. NPDC050423. Lineage (NCBI taxonomy): Bacteria > Bacillati > Actinomycetota > Actinomycetes > Kitasatosporales > Streptomycetaceae > Streptomyces > Streptomyces sp. NPDC050423. The sequence goes on along the minus strand of NZ_JBFAJY010000034.1, from coordinate 73,256 downwards.
CTTTCCCGGCGGCCCCGCGGCCGATCCGGCGGGCTCGCACCACGAGCGCCGGATCCGCAGCTTCCAGCCGCGCCGCAGCCGGGTCTCGCCCGGCCAGCAGGAGGCCCTGGAGCGGCTCTGGCCGAAGTGGGGCCTGGACATCGACGGGCTGCGGGTCCTCGATCTGCCCGAGCTGTTCGACGGGCTGCCGGTGGTGCTGGAGATCGGCTTCGGAATGGGCGAGGCCACCGCTCAGATGGCCGCCGACGACCCGGGCACCGGCATCCTCGCCGTCGACGTGCACACCCCGGGCCAGGGCAATCTGCTCCGCCTCGCGGACCGGAACGGCATGTCCAACATCCGGGTCGCCAACGGCGACGCGATCATCCTGCTGCGGGAGATGCTGACGCCGGACTCGCTGGACGGGCTCCGGGTCTACTTCCCCGACCCGTGGCCCAAGTCCCGCCACCACAAGCGCCGGCTGATCCAGCCGGAGTTCCTCGACCTGGTGGCGCGGCGGCTGCGGCCCGGAGCGGTCCTGCACTGCGCGACCGACTGGGAGCCGTACGCCGAACAGATGCTGGAGGTGCTGACCGCGCACCCCCGCTTCGAGAACACGGCGGCGGACGGCGGCTACGCACCACGGCCCGCGTTCCGGCCGCTGACCCGGTTCGAGGGACAGGGCCTGGACAAGGGCCATGTCGTGCACGACCTGCTCTTCGCCCGCCACTGAGCAGAGCCCGGAGCAGGGACCGGACCAGGGACCGCAGGAGCCGGGACCGGCCACACGCCATGGGCACACGCCATGGCCGTTGTCAGTCCTCCTCGTTAGGGTCGTGGGGTGTCCGACGGTTCTGTCCAGCAGCAGCAGTCGCAGCCGGCCGTCCCGGTGCTTGAGCAGCAGCGGGTCGGCGAGATCCTGGCTGCCGTGCCGGAGCGGAGCCAGTGGCGTTACCGGCCGCGTCGCGTCGGCATGCTGTGGCGGAGCAGGACGCTCCGCGTCGTCGCCGTCTTCACCGTGCTGGCCCTCTGCGGCCTGGTGATCCTCGCGCTGGTCCGCGACCAGACGGGCACTCAGGGGTTCCTCGTCGGTCTGGGTCTGGCGGTTCTGCCGGTGCCGGTGCTGATGACGGCGTTCCGTTGGCTGGACCGGGTGGAGCCGGGCCCCTGGCGCAACATGCTGTTCGCCTTCGCCTGGGGTGCCTGCGCGGCCGCCCTCGTCGCGATCCTCGCGAATTCCTTCGCTACCCGGTGGATCGCCACGGCCACCGCCGACCCGGGCAGTGCGGACACTCTCGGCGCCACGGTCATAGCGCCCGTCGTCGAGGAGAGCGCCAAGGCCGCGGCCGTGCTGCTGCTCTTCCTGTTCCGAAGACGGGATTTCAACGGGATCGTCGACGGTGTGGTCGTCGCCGGCTTCGCCGCGACGGGCTTCGCCTTCACCGAGAACATCCTCTATCTGGGCAACGCCTTCGGCGAGGACCAGCAGATGGGCTCGGGGTTCGTGTCGGTGACCGTCGCGACGTTCTTCGTACGGGCGGTGATGTCCCCGTTCGCGCATCCGCTCTTCACCGTCATGACCGGCATCGGCTTCGGGATCGCCGCGAGCAGCGCACGCCACCAGCGGTTCCGCCGCATCGCGCTGCCGCTGCTCGGCCTGGTCCTCGCGATGGGCATGCACGCCCTGTGGAACGGCTCGTCGACGTTCGGCCCGTACGGTTTCTACGCGGTGTACGGCGTGTTCATGGTGCCCGCCTTCGGCCTGGTGACCTGGCTGGCGATCTGGTCCCGCCAACGCGAGCTGCGCACCCTGGCCGTCGAGCTGCCGGCCTACGCCGCCGCGGGCTGGCTCTCCCCCGCCGAACCCCTCGCCCTGTCCTCGATGCGGGCCCGCGGCAGGGCCAGGGACACGGCACGCCGGTGGCGGGCGACCGCAGCGGGCGGCCCGCACGGGCGCCGGGGCTACGCACCGGCCCCGATCACCCCCCAGGCCAGGGCCCAGGCCAAGGCGCAGGGCAAGGCGGCGGCCCGCACGGTCGCCGAGTACGAGTCGTTCGCGACGTCACTGGCCTTTCTGCGCCGGCAGGCCCGCCGCGGCACGGCGGGCCCCGACCTGGCCGAACGCGAGCTGGAGCTGCTGCACCATCTGTGGCAGCGCCGGGAGGTCGCCGGTCCCGCCCTGGCGTACGCGGCGCAGGCGACGCGCCGCGTGCGCCCCCGGTTCGCACCTCCGGCGCCCCAGCCGTACCAGGGGTACGGGGGATACCAGGGGCACGGGACGTACCAGCCCTACGGCAGCCACGCCCGGCATCCGCACCCCACGTATCCGTACGCCCAACCCCCGTACGCCCAACCCCCGTACGGACAGCCGCCGTACCAGGGTCAGCCGTACGCACAGTCCCCGTACGACGCGCCGCTCCACAACCCGGCGCCGTACAACCCTCCGGATCAGTACCCGGACCAGTACCCGGACCAGTACACCTAGGTCGTGGAACGGTTCTGGGCGGATGCCTCGGTGAGCTCGGTCAGCTCCTGGTCCGTGAGCCGCAGATCGGCGACGGCCACCAGCGCGGGCAGCTGCTCGACCGTACGGGCGGAGGCGATCGGGGCGGCGACGGTCGACTGGGCCGCCAGCCAGGCCAGCGCCACGGTCGCGATCTCGGCGTTCCGCTCCTGCGCCACCTTGTCGAGCGCGGCGAGGACCTTCTGCCCACGCTCCGACTCCAGGTGCCGGCCCGCCATTCCGGCGCGCGCGCTGTCCACGGTCGTACCGGGGCGGTACTTGCCGGTGAGGAAGCCGGAGGCGAGGGCGGAGTACGGGACGGCGGCGAGCCCGGCGTCGGCAGCGGTGTCCTGGAGCTCGCCCTCGTAGGTGTCCCTGGAAACGAGGTTGTAGTGCGGCTGCAGGGCCACGTAACGGGCCAGCCCCTCGCGCTCGGAGAAGTCCAGCGAGGCGCGGAGCCGCTCCGGGGCGATGTTGGAGGCGGCGATCTCACGGACCTTGCCGTCCTTCACCAACTGGTCGAGGGCGGTGATGATCTCCTCGACCGGGACCGTCTCGTCGTCGAAGTGCGTGTAGTAGAGGTCGATGTGGTCGGTACCGAGCCGGCGCAGCGACTCCTCGACCGCGGCCTTGACGGTGGCGGGGGAGAGCCCCTTGTACGAGGGGTGGGAGCCGACCTTGGTGGCCAGGACGATGTCTGAACGGTTGCCCCGCGCCGCGAACCACTTGCCGATGAGGGTCTCCGACTCGCCGCCCTCGTTGCCGGGGGCCCAGGAGGAGTACGAGTCCGCGGTATCGATGAAGTTGCCGCCTGCCGCCGCGTACGCGTCGAGCACGGCGAAGGACTGCGCCTCGTCGGCGGTCCAGCCGAAGACGTTGCCGCCGAGGGAGAGCGGGAAGACCTGAAGGCTGGACGATCCGAGCTTGCGGAGAGAAGTCATGGATGGAACAACTCGTTCCACCGTCTCCGCTATTCCGTTGTTCCGTGCCGTGTGCAGCTACGGATACGGAGGCAGCGGCAGACCGGCAGCCCCGACGTCGGGGGGTGAGCGTCAGGACTGCCGGGGTTCGGCGGCGGCCTGCTCAGACCGTCAGGCCCCGGGCGCGCAGCCAGGTCATCGGGTCGATCCCGGTGCCGTCCGGGGTGTGGACCTCAAGGTGAAGGTGCGGGCCGGTCACATTGCCGGTCGCGCCGACGCGCCCGATGGTGTCCCCGGTGGTGACCTTCTGGCCGACGCCGACACCGATCGAGGACTGGTGGCAGAACCACAGCTCCGTACCGTCCTCGAGCTCCAGGACCGTGCGGTAGCCGTAAGCACCGGACCAGCCGGCCGACTTGACGGTGCCGCTGTGGATGGCCTTGATCGGGGTACCGGTCGGCGCCGCGAAGTCGAGGCCCGTGTGGTAGCCGGAGGACCACATCGAACCGGCCTCGCCGAAGGTCGAGGTGATCGTGTACGAGGAGGTGGGGATGGCGTAGCTGGCGGCGAGCTTGGCGAGCCGCGCGGCCTCCGCCTTCTTCTTCGCCTCTGCCTCCGCCTTCTTCTTCGCGGCGGCGACCTTGGCCTCCGCGGCGTCCTGCTGCGTCTTCGCCTCGGCGGCCGCCTTCTCCGCGGCGGCCTTCTCCTCGGCCTCCTTGGCCTCCGCGTCGGCGGAGTCCTGCTGCTGCTCGGCCTGCTGGAGGATGCGGGCGCGGAGCGCCTCGCCGGCGTCCGTCGTGCCCTGCTCGGCCTCGGTGGTGGTGATGCCGGCCGTCGTCAGCGGGGCGGAAGCGGTCTCGGTCCCGGCCTTCTCCGCCTCGGACCCACTGGAGAACAGTGCGCCGACGCCCGGCAGGGACCTGGCCTCGGGGAGCTTGTCCGAGATGGCGTCGGGAAGGGAGATGGAGACCGGCGGCTTGCTCTGCGCGGAGGCCATGCCGCCCGCGCCGACGGCCGCGATGACACCGACGCCGAGGACGGTGGAGCTACGGGCGAGACCGTTGCGCTGCTTGGCGACGCGGTGCTTGCCGCGTACGGGGCGGACGGACTCCTCGGTGGGGTTCCATTCCTCCCACGCCTTGCCGGACTCGGTCTCGTCGGCCAGGAAGCCGTTGCCGAACTCGCTGCCCCGATCGGTTCCGTAAGCGGTTCCGTGGTGGGTGCCGTAGACGGCACCGGGCCCGGTTCCGAAGTCATTTCCGTGTTCGGGTACGAACCGGGAGGGGGCTTCGGGGGCAGGCTTGTTGGACGCCACTGGGGCGCACTCCTTTCCTTCCTTCTCGCCTACCGGGTTAGCTGACGGGTTCGGAGCAGGAAGGTCTCCTACGGGTTCCTCCGTCTCTCGACGAGACAGAGATGCCCGATTCACCCCATGTAGGTGGTTCCCCGGTTCCCTTGCGGAATTCGGCGCTCGCGCACGGTGCCGCCTCTGACGGCGGCTGGGACAACCGCGCTGCGTTATCGAACGTTAATAGACACACGGGTCCGATTCCAAGCCGTTCCAACTGATCATTCACGTCATTGGCCTGGACTTAGGGGACACAACCGGGTGGAATCGGGCGAGTTGATCGCCCCTCAATCGTTATCCGTTTTCTGACGTTGCGTCAAATGTTATGCGGAGGGGTTCCTTACGGTTACGCACGGTGGCATCGGCCGCAGCCTCACCCGCACCTCTGCTCACCCTCTCCCCCGTCCACCCCTTCACCCTCACCCTCACCCGGTGCCATCCCCCAGACCCACTATCCTCACGGTCGTGCGCCGCTCCGGCTGACCCTCGATGGGGCGCGCGACCGCGAGGAGCGCCATGTCGTCGGTCGTCACCCCACCGGTGTGCAGCCGTACGTCATCGGTCAGCGCCGACAGCAGTTCCTCGGGACCCTGAAAGATCCGTCCGCGCAGCCGTTCCGCGGGGTCGTAGAAGGCCCCGGCGGCGTCACGGGCCTCGGAGAGGCCGTCCGTGTACAGGAGGAGCGTCGACCCGGCGGGCAGCTCCCACTCGTCGGAGCGGTCCGGCCACACACCCAGGTCCATCCCCAGGGGCAGTGCGGGCAACGTGGGCCGCAGTACGTCCAGCGCCCCGTCCAAGTGCAGCAGCAGGGGTTCGGGGTGGCCGCGATTGACGATCCGCATCCGGGTCTCATCCGGCGGGATCTCGGCGAGGACGGCGGTGATGAACCCCTCGACCGCGTCGAGGCCGCCGCTTCTGCTCGATTCCCGCGCCAGCGCACGCTCCAGCCGCTGAGCCACCCCCTCCAGTGACTGCTCCTGCTCGGCGGCCTCCCGGAACGCGCCGATGATCACCGCCACCGCCTCGACCGCGTCCAGGCCCTTGCCGCGCACGTCCCCGACCACCAGCCGCACCCCGTACGGGGTGTCCGTGACCGAGAACAGGTCGCCGCCGACGAACTCGTCCGCCTGCGCCGCCTCGTACCGCGCGGCCACGTACAGGCCGCCGATCCGGTCGGACGGCGTCGGCAGCACCGCGCGCATGGCGGTTTCCGCGATGACCCGCGCGGAGGCCAGCTGCTCGTTGCTGCGCCGTACGACGCCGTTGATGAAGACCGCGAGCACGGAGACGGTGAGGACCGTGAGGAGCTCGATGGACGGCACGACCTGGAACAGAGCGCCGTGGTAGAGCCGCAGCACCGCGACGGCCACCAGCGCGGCGGCTCCGACACGGATGGTGCCCGCCAGCGAGAAGAACGGCGCGGCGATCAGCGGGGCCGCGGCGAAGAGCGGGACAGCCGTGAAGGCGGCCGGGGTGAAGAAGTCGAACACCAACGCGCCGATGATCATCACCCCAGGCAGCGCCCGGACGAAACGGCGGTTCCGGATCTGGCCGGCACGCCTCCCTCGGCGCTGCTCCCGCTTCGCCACCTGTGCTCTCCTGCCCGGTGCGCTCAGGGCCGCGGACGGTACCGCGCACCACCTCCAGACTTTCCGGAGCGCGGTCGCGGGGCTACTCCTCGGCGGCCAATGGGAGTACGTGCGCGGCGCGGGTCGCACCGGCCGGCGGGCCGATGGCCCGATGGCCCGATGGCTCGGCGAACGCACACATGCACAAACGAATCAGGCCCGGCACGCTTTATGCGTACCGGGCCTGATTCTTCAGTAGCGGGGACAGGATTTGAACCTGCGACCTCTGGGTTATGAGCCCAGCGAGCTACCGAGCTGCTCCACCCCGCGTCGGTAAACACAACTCTACGGCATGTTCGACGCACTCATGACCACCCCGCGCACGTCCCCCGCCCCCCTGCTCCCTCTCCCCCGGCAGTCCTCCCGACGAACCGTGCCACGAACGTCAGAGTGTCGAAATTGAGAAGGTGTTGCGAGGAACACGTGTTCTGTCGCAAGGTATCTGCTGCATCCCCCGGACCGGTGGGCTGCCCGTGCGAGCAGACCCGGGACCGCCCGCTTCACCGCGCCCCGCAAGCCGCTCCCGGTCTCTCATCGCAGCCTGACTGGAGGGCCTCCGCCGATGACCGCACCGCTCACTCCCGCCCCCGTCCCCGCGTCCGCTCCCACAGCCGCTGTGGCCTCACCGCTGCGCGGTGCCGTCATCAGCGGCGTGATCGGTGGAGTGATCGGGGCGGTGATGAGCGCGGGAGTCAATTACGCGATCATCGGCATGCCGGACAGCGAGTCGGCCAACGCGGTCAATCACGCGGTATCCGGCCTGGTCAGCGGGTTCCTCGCAGGCTTCATAGGAATCCTCGCGCACCACCGGAAGGTCACATCGACCGCGCGGGCGGAGGCGGCGAAGGCGGTCGCGCCCCCGGTCTCCGTACCGGAGCCGTAGCCGTAGCCGTACCGGAGCCGTAGCCGTACCGGGACGGCTCCCGCGTCCGCCCCGCGAGCCGTCCCGGCCGTCGGTCCCGGTCCCCGCCCGTGTCATTCCGCGTCGGCGATCCGGGGTGTCCGGTCCCGGTCCGAGTCCGAGTTCTGGCCCTGGCCCTGGTTCCGGCTTCGCGTGTCGCGGTCCGGGGTCGCCCCCGTGTCCGTACCCCGTTGGAGCGACTGAAGGATCGCCAGCCCCTGGCCGACGACGCCCGCCGCCATCTCGTTGACACCGTCGGTGCCGTTGAGCACGGTGAGGCTGGCCCCCGACATCCCGCGGGCGGCCGCGTCGGCCAGGGCCGGCAGGTTCTCCACGATGCGGTTGGCCGCGATGAGTTCCTGGTTGCCTTCCCGCAGCGAAACCGCGCGGGCCGTATTGGCGTCCGCCTGGGCCTGGGCGAGGGTCCGTTCGGCGTACGCGCTTCCGTCCGCCTCGAACTTCACCTGGTCACGAGCGGCCTCGGCCAGGGTGCGCTGCCGGTAGGCCTCGGCGTCCGCAGGGCGCCCGACCTCCGCCTCCAGCCGCTGGGCGGCCAGTCCCGCCTGGCGCTGGGCCAGCGCGGTCTGCTCGTCGATGACCTCGTGCGACGCCCTGGCCTGCGCGAGCGGCCCGGCCTGCGCGGCACGGGCGTTGTACTGCTCCGTCTCGGCGAGGAAACCGGCCCTCTTGATCGCGGTGTCCCGTTCGTACTCGGCCTTGAGCGCGGCGGCCTGCTGCTCGCGCTCGGCGGCCTCCTGATCGGCCTTGGCACGGGCGATCCGGGCCTGGCCGGCGACCGCGGCGGCGTGCGGGGCGGCCAGGTTCTCGATGTACCCGGTGGCATCGTCGATCTCCTGGATCTGGAGGGCGTCCACGACGATGCCGAGCTTCTCCATCTCACCGTGACTGCCGGCGATGACCTCCTGGGAAACTCGGCTGCGTTCCCGGATGATCTGCTCCACGGTCAGTCCGCCCACGATGGACCGCAGGTGTCCGGCGAAGATCCGGCCGACGAGCTCCTCCATCTGGGCCTGCTCGGACAGGAAGCGCCGCGCGGCGTTGGCGATGGACACGGCGTCGTCGCCGACCTTGAAGACGGAGACGGCCCGGACCGTGAGGCGGATGCCCTGCTGGGTGACGCAGTCCTCGGTGATCTCCGCCTCCCGGAGCGCGAGGGACAGCATCCGCGCCTTCTGTTTGATGGGGAGGACGAAACTTCCGTGGCCGGTGACGATCCGGAACTGTGTGTCCTGCGTCTGCCGCTTCGAACCCGATATGAGCATCGCCTCGTTGGGGGCGGGAACGTGCCAGAACAACATGAGCGGACTCCTGTCATGTAGGACGCCACTTCGCGGGGTCAGGACGGCAAGGGCTCCACCACCACCGTGCGTGCCGAGACCAGGTCGACGACCACCACGCGTACATCCCTGCCGATCGACGTGGCCGACCACGCGGTGTAGGCCTCGGAGCCGCCCCTCACGGCCACCAGCACCTCACCCGCCCCGTCGGGCGGGATCGGCACGGTGACCCGCCCGACGGCCCCGACCGGGCTCCGGCCGGACTCATCTGCCGCGCGCACGCGCGCACCGCCGCAGGTCCCTGTACGGACACGTCATCACAGCCACGAGGCGAACCGCCTCCCGGAGGCCCACGCCTCCCTCGACACGTCCACGGTACTCCCCGCACCCCGACCGGCACCGCTCGTGGAGCCCACCGAGCGAGGGGTGAAATGCGGTGGTATGAATTATTTCGTATTCACCCATTCGGCGCGGCTCCTTGGAGTGGACGATGGACGACTACCCCCTGCTGAACCTGTTCTGGACCATGCTCTGGTTCTTCCTCTGGGTCATGTGGATGTTCCTTCTCTTCCGCGTCATCATGGACATCTTCCGCAGCGACGACCTGGGCGGACTGGCCAAGGCCGGCTGGCTGATCCTGACCCTGGTGCTGCCGTACCTGGGCGTCCTGGTCTACGTGATCGCCCGCGGCAAATCGATGGGCAAGCGCGACGCGAAGGACGCCAGGGAACGGGACGCGGCCTTCAAGGCGTACGTGCGCGATGCCGCCGGCACGGATGCCCAGGGCGGCTCGACGAGGAGCAGCCACGTCGAGGACCTGACGAGACTCGCCGAACTCAAGGACAAGGGCGCGATCACGGACGAGGAGTACCGGCAGGCGAAGACGAAGCTCCTCGTCTGACTCCCGTGCGCGGCACGGTCGGCCCCCACTCCTCCGGTGTGGACACGGCGGCCTTCCCGCGGACCGCTGCGGGCTGCGGGCTGCGGGCGAGCAACAGCCTCGAAAATGCTCCGGAAACCAGCGATCCCCAGCTCCCATGTGCTCTGAGCTGGGGTCGAGAGGTAGGCCGTGTGGGACTCGAACCCACAACCAACGGATTAAAAGTCCGCTGCTCTGCCAATTGAGCTAACGGCCCCCGGCGAATCACCCCCGAGCATAGCCCGCCGCGACCCGGCCGCCGATCGGGTATCGGTTGCCGGGCCCCGTCATCGTGGCGGCGGCCGCGCTCAGCGAGGGGGCTTGCGGGCGATCGTGCGCTTGTGATCCGGGTTGAGGAACCAGTGGCGGGCCGAGGCCAGCCACCAGGTGGCGGCGAAGCCGAGGACCACCAGGACGGCGATCGGGGCGTAGTTGAACGTCTCCCAGGTGACGGGTGAGACCTGGGGCAGCATGAAGAGCACCGTGATGACCGCCACCCAGACCACCGCGACGATGCCGATGGGGCGTGACCAGCGGCCCAGGTGCCAGGGGCCCCGCCGGAAGTCGTCGCCGCGCAGGAGGCGGAGCAGGGTGGGGATGACGTAGGCGATGTAGAGGCCGATCACCGCGATGGAGGTGACGGCCGCGTACGCCGTGACGTTGATCAGGTACGGGAGGCCCAGTACCAGCGCGCCGACGGCGGCCAGCCAGACCGCCGCCACGGGGGTGCGGGTGCGGGGGCTGACCGTGTGCCAGACGTGGGAGAAGGGGAGGGCGCCGTCCCGGGAGAAGGCGTAGATCATCCGGCTGTTGGCGGTCACGGACGCCATGCCGCAGAAGAGTTGGGCGCCGATCACCACCAGGAGCAGCAGCTTGCCCGTGGTGGCGCCGAGGGCGTCCAGGAGGATCTGGGCGGGCGGGGCGCCGGTCGGGGAGGCCAGGGCCCCGTCGTAGGACTGGATGGCGAAGGTGAAGCCGAGGAGAAGGACGAAGCCGGCGATCCAGGAGGTCCAGATCGACTGGACGATGCCGCGCGGCCCGGCCGTCGCCGCGTCGTGCGTCTCCTCCGTCATGTGGGCGGAGGCGTCGTACCCGGTGAACGTGTACTGGGCCATCAGCAGCCCGATCATCACCACGTAGAAGCCGCTGCCCCAGCCGGTGTTGTTCACGAACTCCGTGAAGACGAACGACGCCGACTGGTGGGAGTCCGGCACGAAGGTCAGCGCGCCGACGATGACCGCGACGCCGAGCACGTGCCACCACACGCTGACGCTGTTGAGGATCGCGACGATCCGTACCCCGAAGGTGTTCAGCAGACCGTGCAGGAACAGGATCGCGGCGAAGAGGAGGATCGTGCGGCCGGGCGTGATCCGGAAGTCGAACTGGAGGTTCAGGTAGGCGCCCAGGAACGACGCCGCCCCGAAGTCGATCCCGGCGGTCACCGCGACCTGGCCCAGCACGTTGAACCAGCCCGTGAACCACGCCCAGGCCGCCGCCGAACGCGGCGGAGCCAGCCGGTGGGCCCAGAAGTAGAGGCCGGCGGACGTCGGGTACGCCGAACAGATCTCGGCCATCGCCAGGCCGACGAACAGCGTCATCAGGCCGACGCCGACCCAGCCCCAGGTGATCAGGACCGGGCCGCCGGTGTTCATGCCGAACAGGTAGAGCGTCAGGCAGCCGGAGAGCACCGAGATGATCGTGAACGAGACCGCGTAGTTGGAGAACGCCGACATCCGGCGGGCGAGGACCTGGGTGTAGCCGAGTTCGGCCAGCCGCTCCTCGTCGGAGACGGAAGCGGAAGAGGAAGCGGAAGAGGAAGCAGAAGCGGAAGCAGAAGCGGAAGCGGAAGCGGAAGCAGCGGCAGCGGAGGCGGATGGGAGGTCTGGCGGGCCGTCGGCGGTGGTGGCCGGGGCCGGGTCGTCGGACGGGGCACCGCGGGGATTCATTGGCATGCCCCCAGCGATTCCCTTGCCGGGGGCCCGACATGCACCGGGCGGCTGCCGCACCGGACCGTCAGGTCCCCGGCCGGCGCCCCTCGGAAGACCTCGGCCTCTACAGGCTTCAGACCTCGACAGACCTCAGGACAGCTGCGAATACATCTGCCAGCCGCCGCCGACCTTCACCCGCGCGGCCAGGCCGCCCTTGCCGTCGCCGCGGTAACTCCACAGCGCGCCTGACGTGTCGCGCGCCAGCAGGTCCGCCCTGCCGCCGCCGTTCAGATCCCCGGCCCCGACCATCGAGTCGTACATGGTCCAGCCATAGCCGACCTGCACCCGGGTGCCGAACGTCCCCTCGCCGGTGGCCGGGTAGCGCCACACCACACCGGAGCCGTCCCGCGCCAGCAGGTCGCCCCGGCCGTCGCCGTCCAGGTCGCCCGTCCCGGCCAGCAGGTACTTCTGCCAGCCCCAGCCGATCTTCACCCACGGCTCGAAGAACCCGTCGCCCTTGCCTCGGTACAGATACAGGTCCCCTTCCGGTGTCCTGCCGAGCAGGTCCGCCCGGCCGCCGCCCGTCATGTCACCGGGCGAGGTGAGGGAGTTGAACATGTTCCAGCCCGTACCGATCTTCGTGTACGCGGTGGTGGGCTTCAGCGCCGCGCCGCAGGCGGGCTTGTACGTGCGCAGTTCGCCGCTCTTCATGCGTACCAGCACGTCGTTGCAGCGGTCGCCGCTGACGTCCTCGAACGGGACGGTGGCGGTCGCGGTGTTCGCGCCGGTCCAGCCGGAACCGGAGACCTTCGTCTCGACCCGGCCCGTGCCCGTACCCGTCCCGGCACGCCAGTCGGCCACCCCGGCGGGGGTGAACGCCAGCAGGTCGCCGAAGCCGTCATTGCCGACGAAGTCGCGCGGCACGGCCGCGCCGCCGGAGAGCTTCACCGTCCCCGAGGTGGTCAGGGCGGCGCCCTGGCCGTCGGCGGGCTTCGCGGTGACGATGCCGGCGGACGGCGGGTCCGTCGCACCTGTCGCGGCGGGCACGAGCCCCGCCCCGATGCCAAGTGCCGCGATCAACGCGACAGCACTGCGTACAACCGTGTGGCGTCTCGAACCGAGCCCCTCCCGGGAACTTCGAGAAGAGCATGAGGAGGACGCGGCAGGCGTGCCGCGGTCTGTGCGAAGTGTGAAAGCCCCCCGGCCCCGACCCCTCATGCAAGTGGGCCGACTTCAACAGCAGCCCCACAGCCCCGCGAGGAAGTATCGAACCCGTTCAAAACAAAGATCAGGGCCCGCACACCACCTCAGTGGTGTGCGGGCCCTGATCAGCGGTCAGGCGATCGGACGATCAGCCGTTGCGCTTCCAGCGCGGCTTGTCGTCGCGGCGGCCGAAGGAACCGGTGCTCGTGCCGGTGCCCGTGGAGCGGTGGTCGTCACGGCGACCGGTCGGACGGTCAGTGCCGCCACCGGCGCGGAAGCCGCCCGACGGACGGTCGTCACGACGGTCACGGTTGAACGGACGGTCGCCGCCACCGGAGCGGAAGCCACCGGAGGGACGCTCGTCGCGGCGGTCACGG
>NZ_JBFAJY010000034.1:0-60157 GCF_040655445.1 Streptomyces sp. NPDC050423 | reverse complement strand
CACGGTTGAACGCGGGGCGGTCGTTGTCACGGTTGAACGCCGGGCGGTCGTTGTCACGACGCTCGAAAGAACGGCCGCCACGGTCGCCACCGCGGTCGTCACGACGGTCGCCGCCACCGGAGCGGAAGCCACCGGAGGGACGCTCGTCGCGGCGGTCACGGTTGAACGCGGGGCGGTCGTTGTCACGGTTGAACGCCGGGCGGTCGTTGTCACGACGCTCGAAAGAACGGCCGCCACGGTCGCCACCGCGGTCGTTGCCACGGTCATTGCTGCCGCGGAACGACGGACGGTCGCTGCTGCCGCGGTAGCCGTTTCCACCGGTGGGACGGCCACTGCGCTCGCCGACCCGGTCGCTGCCGCCGCGGTACCCACCGCGGTCGCCGCCGCGGTTGTCGCGGCGCTCGTAGTTGCCGCGGTCGTCGCGGCGCTCCTCGCGCGCGGCCGGCTGCTCCGGCACGGAAGCGGCGGCCACGAGTGCGGCCTCCGCCTCGGCGGCGACCTCGGCCACCGCTGCCTCGGGGTCGTCGCCCCGCTCGCGTGCGGCACGGGCGACCAGGCGGTCGGCCTCCTCGCGCAGCTCCACGGCACGGCGCTGGATGCGCTCCAGCTGCTTGGTCAGGTCGGCGGCCTCGCGCTCGGCCTGCTTGGCGGCGTTGTTCGCGGAGTCGGCCTGGACCTCGGTGAGCGAACGGGCACCAGTGATCTCGGCGACCTCCGGCTCGAAGACGCCCGCGCCCTGGACGATGTGGCGCGAGGCGTCGACGCCCGCGTCCTCCATCAGGCGGAAGATCTGACGACGCTGGTGCGGCAGCGCCAGCGAGACCACGACACCGGACTTGCCGGCACGGGCGGTACGGCCCGAGCGGTGCAGGTAGTCCTTGTGGTCGCCGGCCGGGTCCACGTTCAGGACCAGGTCGATGCCGTCGACGTGGATACCGCGCGCCGCGACGTCGGTCGCGACCAGCGCGTTGACGTAGCCCTTCTTGAAGTCCTCGAGAACGCGGGTACGGGCGCCCTGGGTCATGCCGCCGTGCAGTGCGTCCGCCTTGACGCCCGCCTCGACGAGCTGCTCGGCGATGCGGTCGGCGCCCAGCTGGGTGCGGACGAAGATGATCGTGCGGCCCTTGCGGGCGGCGATGGCGGAGGTGACCGGCGCCTTGTCCTTCGGCTTCACGACGAGGACGTGGTGCGACATGGTCGAGACGTTGCCCTGGGCGGAGTCGACCTCGTGGGTGACCGGGTTGCTCAGGTAGCGCTTGACCAGGGTGCCGATCTCGTTCTCCATGGTGGCGGAGAAGAGCATCCGCTGGCCGCCACCGGGGATCTGGTCGAGCAGCTCGGTGACCTCGGGCAGGAAGCCCAGGTCGGACATCTGGTCGGCCTCGTCGAGGACGGCGACCTGGACGTTCTCCAGGGAGCAGGCACCCCGGTTGATGATGTCGCGCAGCCGGCCCGGGGTGGCGACGAGGACGTCGACACCGCGCTCCAGCGCGTAGATCTGGTTGCCCATCGACGTACCGCCGCAGACGACCTTCATCTTCAGGCCGAGCACGTCGCCGTACGGCTGGAGCGCGTCCGCGACCTGCATCGCGAGCTCACGCGTCGGGGTGAGGATGATCGCGCGGGGCTTCTTCTTCTCGGTGTGGCCACCGGAAAGCGAGGCCAGCGTCGGCAGACCGAAGGAGAGGGTCTTGCCGGAGCCGGTACGGCCGCGGCCGAGGATGTCCTTTCCGGCCAGGGCGTCCGGGATGGTCGCTGCCTGGATCGGGAAGGGCGCGGTCACACCGTTCTGCGCGAGCTTGCGGACGATGCCGTCGGGCAGGCCCAGGCTGGCGAAGGTGACGGTCGGCTCGGCGTCCGCGTCCGCCTCGTCGGCGGCGGAGTCGGTGTCGGCGTCGGTCTGCTCGGCCCGGGGGGCGTCGGAGACGGTCTGCTCGGCCTTCTCGGCCTTCGGAGCGTCCTTCTCGGCCTGAGGAGCGTCGGTGTCGGCCTGAGGGGCCGCGATGTAGTCCTTGATGGAGACGGCAGACTCGGCGACAACGGCCTCCGCGGCCTCGACGAGCTCGTCGTTCTCGATGTTCTCGGGCAGCACGGTGTGGTCAGAACTGGAAATTGACATGCGAAATGCGAAACCTTCCGGAGTCTCGGCACGCGCCCGTAACTCCGTGTTTTCGCAATTTCGACCGCCTCAATGCGGTCCAGCCACGGCAAGGGAGAGTACGCGCCACACGGCGCTCTTCTGTGTCGGCGCCGGGCAATGGATCAAACGATCTACTACCATACGCACTCACCCCGGCATCGCGCAAACCGGCCCCCCGCCGGCCACCCCGTCAAGCCGGTCCCACCTGCGGTGATGCCTCCGGGGTCCGCATCTCGTCCACGTTGTCCGGCGCTCCCATCGCGTCAGTGCGGAGCTGCGCGGCGGGCGACGCCGAAGGCACCTCCGGCGGCTCCGACGGCTCCGGCTCGGGCTCCGGCGGAGCCGACGGCTCAGGGGCCTGCGGCTCGGACGGAGCCGGGGGGTCCGGCTGCTGCGGGGCCCCTGGCTCCGGCGACGGGAGCGGCGGCGCCGACATCCGGCCGCCCCTGACCCGACGGGGCTCGGCGGACCCCGTGCCGGGGCTGCCCGAGGGGCCTGCGGAGGCGCTCGGGGTGCCGGACTCGGCGACCTCCCGCTCGGAGTGCGCCTCGGCGCCGCCGGTACGGGCCCGGCCGGTGCCGGCCACCGTGGAGCCGTCGGGACCGGCCACCGACCCCTTCGGCGTGGCGGACCGCGAGGGTGCCGGTTTCCCGGCGTCGTCACCGACGCTCATGCAGCCGGTGGACGCGACGATGGTCACAACGGTGACGGCCGCCCAGCGGACGGGGACGGACAAAGGGATGGACAACTGGCGCACGGGGGCACCTCCGGGGGCGCGAGGACGGACGAGGCGGTACGGAAACGAGCCGGGGAGCGCTGTGCCCAACTCCCGCCGCCCCGCCGGGGACACGCCCCCGGGCCCGGCCCGCACACCTCATTCACACCTGAGGCCCGCCCCTCACCCGTAACCCAGCGCGTGCAGCCTCTCGTCGTCGATGCCGAAGTGGTGGGCGATCTCATGGACGACGGTGATCTCCGTCTCGGCGACGACGCGCTCGCGCGACTCGCACATCCGCAGCGTCGGCCCCCGGTAGATGGTGATCCGGTCCGGCAGCACACCCGCGTACCACTCGCCGCGCTCGGTCAGCGGCGTGCCCTCGTAGAGCCCGAGCAGATCCGGATCGTCGGCTTCCGGTTCGTCCTCGACGAAGACCGCGACGTTGTCCATCAGCCGGGTCAGCTCCGGCGGGATCCGGTCCAGGGCCTCGCCGACCAGTTCCTCGAACTCTTCCCGCGTCATCTCCAGCACCCCGTCATTGTCACGTACCGGGGCCGAATACGCCCCGAGGTGCCCGGAGCGCATACCTCCCCACGGACCGGGGCACAGTCGCCCAATGGCCCGCGACCCGTTCCGTGCCGCAGCAGCCCGTGTCCGCCGCCTCCGCATCCGCCGCACCGGCGGCGCGCCCGTCGCCTCGCCGCGCCCGTTCGCCCGCGCGCTGGGTCTGGTCACCGTCGTGCTGTTCGGCGCCTGGCTCGGGCTGCTGGCCGTCGGCAGTGTCCGTACGACCGTCGGCCCGATGGACACGACGATGACCCTGCGCCCTTCCCTCAGCGGCGGCACCAAGATCAACGTGTCGCCGCTCGGCGCCCTGGAACTGGACTCGCACCGCGCCCCGGTCCGGCTCGACGTCGATGTCGACCGCCTCGACCCGGTCCGCTCCGAGTCCCTGGTCCAGCACCCCGAACGGCTGTCGGGACTGGAGGACGAGGTCACCGGCGACGTCGCCGCCGGCACCCGTGAGCTCGCCCTGCGCTCCTGCGTCGCGGTCGTCTCCGGAGCCACCGCACTGGGCCTCGCGGTCTACCGCAGGCCCCGCCGCGCCCTCGCGGCCGGCGGGCTCGCACTCGCGCTGCTGGCCGCCTCGGGGGTCAGCGCGTACGCCACCTGGAACCCGAAGTCGGTCCTGGAGCCCCGGTTCTCCGGCCTGCTCTCCAGCGCCCCCTCGGTCGTCGGCGACGCCCGCTCGATCGTCACCGACTTCGACGTCTACCAGCGGGAGCTGGCCCGGCTGGTCACCAACGTCACCAAGCTGTACGACGCCACCTCGACGCTCCCCGTCTACAGCCCGGACCCCGCCACCCTCCGCGTCCTGCATGTCTCCGACATCCATCTGAACCCCGCGGCCTGGCACATCATCGGCTCGCTCGTCGAGCAGTACGACATCGACGTGATCATCGATTCGGGCGACACGATGGACCACGGCGCCGCCGTCGAGAACAGCTTCCTCGACCCGGTCGGCGATCTGGGCGCCCCCTACGTCTGGGTCCGCGGCAACCACGACTCCGCGATCACCCAGAAGTACCTGGAGCACGCGAAGCGGTTCAAGAACGTGCACGTGCTGGACGGGGGCCGGGCGGTGAACGTCGGCGGGCTGCGGGTCGCGGGCATCGGGGACCCGGAGTTCACCCCGGACCGCACCGGGCCCGAACAGGCCGAGGACGTCGAACGGACGGCGGGCCTGCGGCTGGCGGCCGCGCTGCGCGACCAGCAGCGGGCCGGCACCCCGGTCGACATCGCCGTCACCCACGAGCCGGCGGCGGCCCGGGAGACGGACGGCACGGTCCCGCTCGTGCTGGCCGGCCATGTGCACCACCGGCAGAACGAGGTGATGAAGCTCGGCACCCGGCTGAAGGTCGAGGGCTCCACGGGCGGCGGCGGGCTGCGCGCCGTACAGAACAAGAAGCCGGAACAGGTGCTCGCGTCCGTGCTCTATCTGGACCGCGCCACCCGGCGTCTGCAGGCCTGGGACGAGATCACACTGGGCGGGCTCGGCCTGACGACGGCCGAGGTCAGCCGCCATCTCCCGGAGGGGAAACCTGCCGGCGCGACGCCCTCGCCTTTTCGGTTTGGCTGACACCGAAATGCACGTGTACAGTCTCCGACGTGCCCAAGGGTGCCGGTCAGGGCTCGACCGTTCTGGAACCTCACAGGTTGCAGGAGAAGCGGAACCTCTCGGGGGGAAGCGGAGTCACATGCTTCTCACGTTCCCTCGGGTG
Organism: Streptomyces sp. NPDC050423; assembly: GCF_040655445.1. Lineage (NCBI taxonomy): Bacteria > Bacillati > Actinomycetota > Actinomycetes > Kitasatosporales > Streptomycetaceae > Streptomyces > Streptomyces sp. NPDC050423. Next base: position 55,017 of record NZ_JBFAJY010000034.1, on the reverse strand, counting down.
ACAGATGAAGAAGCGGCTGTATTAGCAGTTCTGCCCTCATCGTCTAGTGGCCCAGGACGCCGCCCTTTCAAGGCGGTAGCACGGGTTCGAATCCCGTTGGGGGCACGCACAACCTGTGCGACACTTAGTCGCACAAAGCTTGGTCCTGTGGAGCAGTTTGGAGTGCTCGCCACCCTGTCAAGGTGGAGGCCGCGGGTTCAAATCCCGTCAGGACCGCTGCAGCCCGTACGAGCTGCGTGGCTGGGTAGCTCAGTTGGTACGAGCGATCGCCTGAAAAGCGATAGGTCGCCGGTTCGATCCCGGCCCCAGCCACCACCCGAAGGCCCCGTCCGGTGGACGGGGCCTTCGCCGTGTCAGGCACCCTCCCGGTCAGCGGTGTTCAGCTCGTCCCCGGCCTCCGCACGGCGGCGGCGCCCGGCCCGTACCGCGAGCACCAGCAGCACCACGGCCACCACCGCGACCAGCATCACCACATCCGGTACGTGCTCGCCGACGCCCTGGGCCCACTGCTCCACGGCGAACGACTGGTCCACGTCCAGCAGTCCGGGCAGCGCGGTCGTCCCGTCATACACCAGGAACATCGCGCCGAGCCCGATGAAGAAGAGCCCCGACAGCAGCGACGTGGTGTGCAGCTCGAAGCGGCCGAGCCGCACGACCCGCCCGCGCAGCCACGCGCGGCGGCCCAGCTCGAACCGTTCCCAGAGCAGCGCGAGCAGGAAGAGCGGCACCGCCATGCCCAGGGCGTAGACGGCGAGCAGCAGTCCCCCGTACGCCGGGCTGCCGCTGACGGCCGCCACGGTCAGCACGCTTCCGAGGATCGGTCCCGCGCAGAATCCGGCCAGTCCGTAGACCGCGCCGAGCGCGTAGACCGATACGGCGGTCGTGGGACGGATCCGGCCGCTGAGGGCGGCGATCCGGCGCGAGGCGAAGCCGAGACCGACGATCTGGGCGACGCCGAGAACGATGATCAGCCAGCCCGCTCCGAGGACGAGGGCGTCGCGGTGGCTGTAGAAGAGCCGTCCGGCGTACGAACCCGCCGCACCCAGCGGGACGAGGGTGGTGGCCAGGCCCGCGTAGAAGATCCCGGTCCGGGCGAGGAGCCGTGAGGTGGAGTTGATGGAGTACGCGAAGAAGGCGGGGAGCAGCAGGGCGCTGCACGGGCTGAGCAGTGCCAGCAGTCCGCCCAGGAGCGCGGCGAAGTAGCCGATCCCGGCCGTCACTTCGTCGCGCCCGCGGAGCCTGCGGTGTCTGCGGTGCCTGCGGTGCCTGCGGTGTCTGCGGTGCCTGCGGTGCCTGCGGTGCCTGCGGTGCCTGCGGTGCCTGCGGTGTCTGTGGTGCCTGCGGTGTCTGTGGTGTCTGCGGACGGCTTGGCGTCCTCGCCACCGTTGCCGAGGCTCTTCGCCTGCTGTGCCGCCTGCTCGATGGCCTGGGCGAAGGTCTGCGTCGACTGCGCTCCGGCGATCGGGCGGCCGTTGATCAGGAACGACGGGGTGGACGTCGCGCCGATTCCGTACCCCTGCTCCTGGTCCTTGCTGACCGCGGCCGCTGCCGCCGCGCCGTCCGTGTCGGCCTGGAAGCGGTCCAGGTCGGCCACCCCCGCCTGCTGGGCGAGCGCCTTCAGGCGGTCCTTGCCGAACCCCTTCTCCTTGGCCCCTTCGGCGTACGCGGCACGGTGGAACTGCCAGAAGCGCCCCTGCTGTCCGGCGGCCCAGGAGGCGCGCGCCGCGGCCTCGGACTCGGCGCCGAAGATCGGGAAGTTGCGCCACTCGATGCGCAGGGTGCCGTTGTCGACGTACTTCTTCACCAGGGCGGGTTCGGTGTCGCGGGCGAACTTCGCGCAGTAGCCGCACTTGAAGTCGGCGTACTCGATGAGGACGACGGGCGCGTCCGGCCGGCCCTGTGCCAGCTTGTCGCCGGCGTCGCGCCTGGCCAGCTCCGCCAGCTCGGGGTAGACGCCGGCCTCCGGCTCGGCGGTGACGTCGGCGACCGCCGAGGAGCCGGAGCCCGGGGAGTCGGGGGCGGTGGCCCGGTAGGAGACATAACCGAGCAGGGCTGCGGCCACGACGATCCCGGCGCCGTAGACGAGCGGCTTCCTGGACCTGCCGGCCTTGTTCGGCCCGCCGGTCGTACGGGACTTCTGGGACGGCTTGGACGTGGACGTGGACGTGGACTTGGACGTGGGCATGGGCTTGGGCATGGGCTTGGGCATGGGCTTGGGCATGCGGAACTCCGTGCTGGCGATGCGGGAGAGGTGAGGGGACGGCCGTGGAGACGCGGGCCGTCTACACCCTCAGTACGGAGAGTTCCACCGGAGTGGGCGCGCTCGCGTCGGGCCCGCGCAGCGCCGTCGGAGCGGGGGGCCGGACCGGCCCCGGCCCGGCGGCGACGGGCAGGCCCCATTCGGCGAGGCCCGGCGCCTGGTCCTGGGCCGCGCGGGCCCGGCCGGGAACGGCGGGTTCGCCGCCCTCGCGCTTACCGCCCCTGCCGCAGCCCGGAATCCCGTCCCCGCTGTCCGCGGTGACCGTCACGACCGGCACCGGGTCCTGGGCGGATACCCGGGCGGAAACGTGGGCGGACACCGGGGACGGCACGACGGCCGCCGCCGGAACCGCCGCGGCGACTGCCGTCCGGGCCACCGTCGCCTGTCCGCAGAACAGCCCGAGGACGACCGCGAGGGCCGCCACCAGGCAGGACCACTGCGAACGGGTCACGGCGACCGGCCTTCCTGGGGCTGTTCTGCGGACAGGGTTCACGGGGGTTCAACGGGATTGCATGGGCGTTCACGGAAGTTCATGGGAGTTCAACTGTCCGGAATGGTACGTGCTGTGATCGCGCCGCCCCCCACCGTGCCGACTCCGTGACCGAGCCCGCGCGAAATACGTTCGCCGTTCCTCGGGCCCGGGTGAGATCCTGGTACCCGTATGTCTACTTCCTTCGCCGATCTCCAGTCCCAGCTCGGGCAGCTCTCGCTGCGCGACGCCCACCGGCTCGGCCGCCGCCTCGAAGGGGCGCGCCGCATCCGTCAGCCCGAGGCCCAGCAAGGCGCGCTGGACGAGATCGCCGCCCAGGCCACGAAGGCAGCCGGGCGGCTCGCCCTGCGGGCCGCGCGGCTGCCTGCCCTCACGTACCCCGAACAGCTTCCGGTCAGCCAGAGGAAGGACGAGATCCTGGAGGCGATACGCGACCACCAGGTCGTGATCGTCGCCGGTGAGACCGGCTCCGGCAAGACCACCCAGATCCCCAAGATCTGCATGGAGCTGGGGCGTGGCGTCCGCGGCATGATCGGACACACCCAGCCCCGCCGGATCGCGGCGCGCACGGTGGCCGAGCGGATCGCCGAGGAGCTGAAGACGCCGCTGGGCGAGGCGGTGGGCTGGAAGGTCCGCTTCACCGACCAGGTGAACCAGGACGCGACCTTCGTCAAGCTCATGACGGACGGCATCCTGCTCGCCGAGATCCAGACGGACCGCGAGCTGCTCGCGTACGACACGATCATCATCGACGAGGCCCACGAGCGGTCGCTGAACATCGACTTCCTCCTCGGCTATCTGGCCCGGCTGCTGCCCAAGCGCCCGGATCTGAAGGTCGTCATCACCTCGGCGACGATCGACCCCCAGCGTTTCGCGCGCCACTTCGGCGAGGCCCCGGTCGTCGAGGTCAGCGGCCGTACGTACCCGGTGGAGGTGCGGTACCGCCCGCTCCTCGAAGAGGAGGGCGACGACTCCGACCGCGACCAGATCACCGCGATCTGCGACGCCGTCGACGAGCTCCAGTCGGAGGGGCCCGGCGACGTCCTGGTCTTCCTCTCCGGGGAGCGGGAGATCCGCGACACCGCGGACGCGCTGGGCAAACGCAACCTCAGACACACCGAGGTGCTCCCCCTCTACGCGCGCCTGTCGCACTCCGAGCAGCACCGGGTGTTCCAGCGCCACACCGGTCGCAGGATCGTGCTGGCGACCAATGTCGCCGAGACCTCGCTGACCGTCCCCGGCATCAAGTACGTGATCGACCCGGGCAACGCCCGTATCTCCCGCTACAGCCACCGCACCAAGGTCCAGCGGCTGCCGATCGAGCGGATCTCGCAGGCCAGCGCCAACCAGCGCAAGGGCCGCTGCGGCCGTACGTCGGACGGCATCTGCATCCGGCTGTACTCCGAGGACGACTTCCTGACCCGTGCGGAGTTCACGGACCCGGAGATCCTGCGGACGAACCTGGCCTCCGTCATCCTCCAGATGACCGCGGCCGGTCTGGGCGACATCGAGAAGTTCCCCTTCATCGATCCGCCGGACCACCGCAACATCCGCGACGGTGTGCAGCTTCTCCAGGAGCTGGGGGCGCTGGATCCGGAGGAGAAGGATCCCAAAAAGCGGCTCACCCCGCTGGGCCGCCGGCTTTCCCAGCTGCCGGTGGACCCGCGCCTGGCCCGGATGGTCATCGAGGCCGACCGCAACGGCTGTGTCCGCGAGGTCATGGTCATCGCCGCCGCGCTCTCCATCCAGGACCCGCGCGAGCGCCCGTCCGAGAAGCAGACACAGGCCGATCAGCAGCACGCCCGGTTCAAGGACGAGACGTCGGACTTCCTGGCGTACCTGAATCTGTGGCGCTACATCCGCGAGCAGCAGAAGGAGCGCGGCTCCTCCAGCTTCCGCCGGATGTGCAAGCAGGAATACCTGAACTTCCTGCGCATCCGCGAATGGCAGGACATCTACGCGCAGCTGCGCACGGTCGCCAAGCAGATGGGCCTCGATCTCGACGAGTCCTCGACGGGCGCTGCTGCTCCCGAGCAGTCCGTGCACACCTCGCTGCTGGCCGGCCTGCTCTCGCACATCGGGCTGAAGGACACCGAGAAGAACGAGTACGTCGGTGCCCGCAACGCCAAGTTCGCGATCTTCCCGGGGTCGGCCCTCTTCAAGAAGCAGCCGCGGTTCGTGATGTCGGCCGAGCTGGTGGAGACGTCCCGGCTGTGGGCGCGGGTCAACGCCCGGGTCGAGCCGGAGTGGATCGAGCCGCTGGCCCAGCACCTGCTGAAGCGCACCTACAGCGAGCCGCACTGGGAGAAGGACCAGGCGGCGGTGATGGCATTCGAGCGGGTCACGCTGTACGGCGTGCCGATCGTTGCCCAGCGCAAGATTAATTTCGGCCGTATCGACCAGGAGATCTCGCGGGACCTCTTCATCCGCAACGCCCTGGTCGAGGGCGACTGGCGCACGCACCACCAGTTCTTCCACGACAACCGCAAGCTCCTGGGCGAGGTCGAGGAGCTGGAGCACCGTGCCCGGCGCCGCGACATCCTCGTGGACGACGAGACGCTCTTCGACTTCTACGACCAGCGGCTCCCGGAGCACATCGTCTCGGGTGCGCACTTCGACTCGTGGTGGAAGAACAAGCGCCGGGACGAGCCGGACGCGCTGGACTTCGAGCGCTCGATGCTCATCAACGAGAAGGCCGGGAACGTCACCAAGGACGACTACCCGGACTCCTGGCGGCAGGGGAAACTCAAGTTCCGGGTGACGTACCAGTTCGAGCCCGGTGCGGACGCCGACGGCGTGACCGTCCACATCCCGCTCCAGGTGCTCAACCAGGTCACGTCGGAGGGCTTCGACTGGCAGATCCCCGGCCTGCGCGAGGAAGTGGTCACCGAGCTGATCCGCTCCCTGCCCAAGCCGATCCGCCGGCACTACGTCCCCGCCCCGGACTACGCGGGCAAGTTCCTCGACCGGGCCGTGCCCCTCCAGGAGCCGCTGCCGGTCACCCTCGCCCGCGAGCTCCAGCGGATGGTCGGCGTCCCGGTCACCGCGGACGACTTCGACCTGAGCCGGGTCCCGGACCACCTGAAGATCACCTTCCGGATCGTCGACGAGCGGCGTCGCACGGTCGCCGAGGACAAGGACCTGGAGGCGCTGAAGATCCAGCTGCGCCCCAAGGCCCGGCAGGCGCTCTCCAAGGCCGCCGCGGCGACCGCGGGCCCCACGGGCGAGTCCATCGAGCGCTCAGGCCTCACGGACTGGACGATCGGCACGCTGGACCGGATCTTCGAGACCCGGCGGGCCGGCCAGCCGGTCAAGGCGTACCCGGCGCTCGTCGACCAGGGCGAGACCGTCGCCGTACGGCTCTTCGACACCGAGGCCGAGCAGCAGCAGGCGATGTGGCGCGGCACCCGGAAGCTGATCCTGCTGAACATCCCGGTGAACCCGGCGAAGTTCGCCTCGGACAAGCTGACGAACCAGCAGAAGCTGGCCCTGTCCCGCAACCCGCACGGCTCCATCCAGGCGCTCTTCGACGACTGCGCGACCGCCGCCGCCGACCGGCTGATCGCCGCGCACGGCGGCCCCGCCTGGGACGAGGCGTCGTTCCGGAAGCTGTACGACAAGGTGCGCGCCGATCTGGTGGACCTCACCGTCCGCACGATCGGCCAGGTCCAGCAGATCCTGGCGGCCTGGCAGGCGTGCGAGCGCCGGCTGAAGGCCACCAACAGCCTGGTCCTGATCAACAACGTCACCGATGTACGGGAGCACCTCGCCCGTCTCGTCCCGCCCGGGTTCGTGACCGCGACCGGGCTGCGCAGGCTGCCCGACCTGATGCGCTACCTGGTCGCGGAGGACCGCCGGCTCCAGCAGATGCCGACCAACGTCCAGCGCGACACCTCGCGCATGGAGAAGGTCCACGAGATGCAGGACGAGTACGCCTGGCTGCTCGAACAGCTGCCGCAGGGCAGGCCCGTTCCGCAGGAGGTCCTGGACATCCGCTGGATGATCGAGGAGCTGCGCGTCAGCTATTTCGCGCACGCGCTGGGCACCGCGTTCCCCGTATCCGACAAGCGGATCGTGAAGGCGATCGACGCCGCCGCCCCGTAACCGTGCGCCGGTGGCCGGGTGACCGGCCGGCCACCGGAAGTGAGGTCGACCGCACCCTCTGACCTCCTGTAGAGTCTGTCTTCGCAGCCGGCCGCGAGGCAGCCGCGAAAACCTGGTCCTGTGGAGCAGTTTGGAGTGCTCGCCACCCTGTCAAGGTGGAGGCCGCGGGTTCAAATCCCGTCAGGACCGCAGTAACGAAAGCCCGGATCCCCTGGATCCGGGCTTTCGCGCGTATTGACTCCGGCGTCCGCCGACGAGTACTCAGAAAACAGGGGCTGTCCCTGTTTTCTCGGCGCGGGGCAGCGCGCATCCACCGGGAGGTGGCGCGGATGGCGGCATCCACGGGCGAGGGGTTCCGGACGAACGAGGCATTCCGGACGGACGAGGAATCCGGAACGAGTGACGGTTTCCGCCCGGACACCGGATTCCGTCCGGACACCGGTTTCCGGACGGACACCGCTTTCCGGACGGACGGGGCCCTCCGGACGGAGGAGAGACCGCGAGCGGACGAGAGGCCGCGGGCGGCCGTGGACCCCCGGGCGGACGGGGGCGGCACCCTCGAAGCGGCCCGGCCGCTGCCCCGCGCCCGACGGAGGACGCCCCGGCACGAGATCCACGCCCTGCTGCGCGGCCATCTGGCGGCCGCCACCCGCTACCGCCACCTCACCCGGCACTGCGCGGTCTGCGCCCGGCTGCTGCGGCTCGCCACGGACCCCCTGACGGCCTCTCAGGCGGCGGAACCGACCGAGGAGCCGCCCGATCCTTCCGGGGCACCCACAGGGCCCCCGAAGGCCGTCGCGCGGGCCGCCGGAGCGCCGCGCGGCGAGGCGCCGGCGCCGAGCGGCCCCGGACCGGTCCATGGCGGCCGGTCCGCCACCCCGCGGGACGAAAGTCCTCCCGCCACGTGACCAATGGCGTGCTGTCGCACCCCTATGCAGTGGCAGGCTCGTACTTGGCAAGAGTCCTGCCGTGTGACGGGAGTCACTGAATTCGTTTTGAGAAGGGGTGACTTTACGCCCTTCCTACAACTGGCGAATTTAATATGTGCAATTGCACCACTCGGACGGGAGCCGCCCAGGAGCCCCCGAACCGTCCTCGCCCGGCCTTCCCGGGACGAGGCCACACAGTCCCGCACAGACCCGAGCAAGCCCGCACGAGACCCATCGGGAGCCAACCGGGCGTGCGGTTTCCAGTGGCCTGAACAGGCAGGGCGCCACGGCCCGGAGCACACCTCGCGGCCGGCCGCGTACGCACAAAAAAAGATCGCGCTGGACCCGGCGGAGTCCAGCGCGATCTGACGACGTGACCTGTATGACACAGGTACGGCGCCCGTTGGGGCGGGCGCCCGTCATATGGAGCTATGGGCGGGCTACATGGGTTGGGGGACCCAAAAGCCCAGTTGTGCTGCGGCGACAGGGGTTTGTCAGGCCTCGCTGCGCTGCTGCGGAATACCCGCAAGCAGTGCGCGGACCTCTGCCTCGCGGTACCGGCGATGTCCACCGAGCGTGCGGATGGACGTGAGCTTGCCTGCCTTGGCCCAACGGGTAACCGTCTTCGGGTCCACGCGGAACATCGTGGCAACCTCAGCCGGGGTCAGCAGCGGCTCGGCATCAGGGGTGCGAGCGGTCATGAGCGGCCTCCTCGGGAGAACCGAACCATCTCGGTTCTTTCCTCTAAATTCTGCACCTTGACCCACGTTGCCCGATATGGCGGACGCGGGCCGAGTCGGTTATAGGACGAACGGCTTGTCCTCGGCACTACAACTACACCATCCGTCCAGCCACGTCGGCCAAACCGATGGAATTGCCCTCCCAGGTGTTCATCAGCGACGGAAGCCGATGGACCATGCCATAGCGGACAGTCACACCACCGTGACGATCAGTCACAGAGCGATCAGGAGTCGTCAGACCCCCTATAGAACGCAATGCAGAGCACTCCGCCCATAATTGGACGAATGGAGTCCTCCCCGGACTCCTTGTCCTATTTTGGCACGAGGAGTAGGTAAGGGCGCAAGGGCCCCGTAAGTGCTATCCATCACGCTTGAGGCAAAGGCCCGGTTCGGGACGTAGGTCCTGACACATCAGGTATACGCTCCCGCCCCTTCACCCTCACGTGTCACACAGGACGCAGGTTCATCGCTTGTCAGTTCGCGAACTGACGATCTCTTACGGACCTCCAGCGTTCCGAAAGACGGGCGTACGCCGCACTTGCCCCCTCGGTGTCACCGGACCGCAGCGCCGCGATGCCCTCGGCCACGTCCGCGGCACTCCGGTCCTCGGCGAGGTGCCGCGCCGGCAGGGCGTGCACCAGCCCGCCGTAGTCCAGCTCGACCAGGGCGCGCGGATGGAACTCCTCCAGCCAGCGGCCGACATCCACCAGGCCGTCGGTGAGCGGCCCCTCCTCCATCGTCTCGCGCAACGTCTTCAGCCCCCGCGCCAGCCGGCGGCGCGCCTGGACCATCGGCGTCCGGTAGCGCAGCACGGCCGGCTCGCCGTCCTCGGCCGCCGGCCGGTGCTCGCGCTCCTCGTCCGAGACGAGGACGAACCAGCGCACCGGGACCTGCCACACCGCCGTCCTGATCCAGGGCCGGGCGTCCGGATTGCGCTCCGACCACCGCTCGTGGTCGGCCAGTGCCTGCCCGCGCACCACCGGCGGCAGCACGGCGTCGAGCACCGGGCCGGGGAACATGTCCGCCAGACCGTCCAGCGCCAGCCAGCCGCGCAGCCGGGTCCGCCACGGGCAGACGCACACCACACCGTCCACCTCGGCGACGAACGCGTCGGCGCTCTCGTGCGCCGGGACACCGACCGGCGGGGTCGCCGCCAGATCGGCCAGCGAACGGCGCAGTTCGTCCTGGGCCGTGGGGATCCGGGCACGGCCCGCATAGCGCGCCCAGTGCGCGCGTTCGGCCTCCGGGAAGGCCGCCAGTGGCTCGTAGACCCTGAGGTAGGACGCGTATGGGACGGGCACCGAAGACACCACCGACATGCAGCGATCGTGTCACGCCCGTACTCCGGTCGTGGGTGATCCGCGGCACCGGATCACATCTCCGTCCGTACGGGACGAGCGGCCTTAAGCTCATGCCCACGGACCGTCCCTGCCGGTCGGTCCGGGGCTCTCCCCACCTTCAGGAGAGTCTTCCCGCCGCTTCGTAATTGGGAGTCACCACAGTGACCGATGTGACCGACGGCGTCCTGCACACCCTGTTCCACTCGGATCAGGGGGGACACGAACAAGTCGTGCTCTGTCAGGACCGCGCCAGCGGCCTCAAGGCCGTGATCGCCATCCACTCCACCGCCCTGGGCCCGGCCCTGGGCGGTACCCGTTTCTATCCGTACGCCTCCGAGGAGGCAGCCGTCGCGGACGCGCTGAACCTGGCGCGCGGCATGTCGTACAAGAACGCTCTGGCCGGGCTCGACCACGGTGGCGGCAAGGCCGTCATCATCGGCGACCCGGAGTCCTTCGAGGGCGCCCGGCGGACCGAACTGCTGCTGGCCTACGGCCGGGCGGTGGCCTCGCTCGGCGGCCGTTACGTGACCGCGTGCGATGTCGGCACGTACGTCGCCGACATGGACGTCGTGGCCCGCGAGTGCCGCTGGACCACCGGCCGCTCCCCCGAGAACGGCGGCGCCGGCGACTCGTCGGTGCTCACCGCGTTCGGTGTCTTCCAGGGCATGCGGGCCTCGGCCCAGCACCTCTGGGGCGACCCGACGCTGCGTGGCCGAAAAGTGGGGGTCGCCGGAGTCGGCAAGGTCGGCCATCACCTCGTCGAGCACCTGCTGGCGGACGGCGCGCTGGTCACGATCACCGATGTGCGGGACGAGTCCGTGCGCCGGATCACCGAGAAGCACCCCGAGGTCGCCGTGGCGGCGGACACCGGGGCGCTGATCCGTACCGAGGGTCTGGACATCTACGCCCCGTGCGCGCTCGGCGGCGCGCTGAACGACGACACCGTTCCGGTGCTCACCGCCTCGGTGGTGTGCGGCGCGGCCAACAACCAGCTCGCGCACCCGGGCGTCGAGAAGGACCTGGCGGACCGCTCGATCCTCTACGCGCCCGACTACGTGGTGAACGCCGGCGGCGTCATCCAGGTCGCCGACGAGCTGCGCGGCTTCGACTTCGACCGGTGCCGGGCCAAGGCGGCAAAGATCTTCGACACAACGCTGGCCATATTCGCACGTGCGAAGAGTGACGGGATCCCGCCGGCCGCCGCGGCCGACCGGATCGCCGAGCAGCGGATGGCAGACGCCAGGCGTCGCTGAGCGCGGCAGGGGCCCTACAGGGGGTCATTCCCTGCGCAGAGCCTGCTGTACCCGCCGATCGGGGAGACATGCCTCACCCCGGTCGGCGGGTCGCATGCCCAGAAGAGGTTAAAATCGCAGTTGACCAGCGAGGACAGGGCTCCTCGCGGGTCCTCTTCCGGGGTGTGTGATGCGGGCGGCGTACCGTATGGCCGCGGAAGCAGGTACCGTTGAAGCTCTACAGGCACGGTCTCTCTGTCGAGAGTCCGTCCTGAAACATGAACGCGTGTCAAGACTCTGGGGCCGTCGAGCCCCGTCACCGAGGGGGTCGAGCCATGGGGCGCGGCCGGGCAAAGGCCAAGCAGACAAAGGTCGCCCGTCAGCTGAAGTACAGCAGCGGCGGGACTGACCTGTCGCGTCTGGCCAATGAGCTGGGCGCATCACCTTCGAGTCAACCACCGAACGCAGAGCCGTTCGAGGACGACGACGAGGAAGATGACCCGTACGCACAGTACGCGGATCAGTACAACAACGATGACGAGGACGAGGACGACCAGTCCGGTCCGTCGTCACAGCGCCGCGGCGCTTGACCTCGCGCTGACACATCAACCCGGTCCGGGCCTGTCCCGGACCGGGTTCTGTGCTGTCCCGGTCCGAAGAGCACGCCGGCTCGGTTCGGCGAACGCGCTGTCCCGGTACGCCGGGCGGATCATGCCGACCCGCCCGGCGTCCGGTGCCGTCTTCCGTGCCCACACTCAGCGCGCGTACTCGCCCACGAGCTCCGCGCCCGTCGTGTGCGCACCGCGGTCGGTGATCTCGCCGGCGACCCAGGAGTCGACGCCGCGGTCCGCCAGTGTCGTCAGGGCCGCGTCGGCGGACTCCGCCGGGACGATCGCGATCATGCCGACGCCCATGTTGAGCGTCTTCTCCAGCTCCAGCCGCTCGACCTGACCGGCCTTGCCCACCAGGTCGAAGACCGCGCCGGGCGTCCAGGTGGAACGGTCCACGGTCGCGTGCAGTCCGTCCGGGACGACCCGGGCCAGATTGTTGGCCAGGCCACCGCCGGTGACGTGGCTGAAGCCGTGCACCTCGGTCGTACGGGTCAGCGCCAGGCAGTCCAGCGAGTAGATCCTGGTGGGCTCCAGGAGCTCCTCGCCGAGCGTCCGGCCGAACTCCTCGACCTCGCGGTCCAGCGCCCAGCCGGCCCGGTCGAAGACGACGTGGCGGACGAGTGAGTACCCGTTGGAGTGAAGCCCGGACGACGCCATCGCGATGACGGAGTCACCCTTGCGGATACGGTCGGGGCCCAGCATGCGGTCGGCCTCCACCACACCCGTACCGGCGCCGGCGACATCGAAGTCGTCCGGGCCGAGCAGGCCGGGGTGTTCGGCGGTCTCGCCGCCGACCAGGGCACAGCCCGCCAGCACACAGCCTTCGGCGATGCCCTTCACGATGGCCGCGACACGCTCGGGGTGCACCTTGCCGACACAGATGTAGTCGGTCATGAAGAGCGGTTCCGCGCCGCAGACGACCAGGTCGTCCACGACCATGCCGACGAGGTCGCGGCCGATCGTGTCGTACACGCCCATCCGGCGGGCGAGGTCGACCTTGGTGCCGACGCCGTCGGTGGCGGAGGCGAGCAGCGGACGCTCGTAGCGCTTGAGGGCCGAGGCGTCGAAGAGTCCGGCGAAGCCGCCGAGACCACCGAGGCCCGCGACCTCGGGGCGCTGCGTCTTCTTCACCCACTCCTTCATCAGCTCGACGGCACGGTCGCCGGCCTCGATGTCGACGCCCGCTGCCGCGTAGGAAGCACCTGTTGTCTCAGACATTGCCTGGGATCTTTCGTGTGGAGATACGGGGCTGGTGGAAAGGCTGCCGGACGGTCCGGGTCACGGACGGCGCAGCGCGTCGGCCGCGGCGGTCGCCGCAGGGCCTGCCGCCAGCTCGGTCTCCAGGAGCTGCTTGCCGAGCAGCTCCGGGTCCGGAAGCTCCATCGGGTACTCGCCGTCGAAGCAGGCGCGGCAGAGATTCGGCTTGTCGATCGTCGTCGCCTCGATCATCGCGTCGATCGAGATGTACGAGAGCGAGTCGGCCCCCATCGACGTGGCGATCTCGTCGACGGACATGCCGTTGGCGATCAGCTCGGCGCGGGTCGCGAAGTCGATGCCGAAGAAGCAGGGCCACTTCACCGGCGGGGACGAGATCCGGATGTGGATCTCGGCGGCGCCCGCCTCGCGGAGCATCCGGACCAGCGCGCGCTGGGTGTTGCCGCGGACGATCGAGTCGTCGACGACCACCAGGCGCTTGCCCTTGATGACTTCCTTGAGGGGGTTCAGCTTGAGACGGATACCCAGCTGCCGGATGGTCTGGGACGGCTGGATGAAGGTCCGGCCGACGTAGGCGTTCTTGACCAGTCCGGCACCGAACGGGATTCCGCTGGCCTCCGCGTAACCGATGGCGGCGGGAGTGCCGGATTCCGGAGTCGCTATGACCAGATCGGCCTCGGCGGGAGCCTCGGCGGCCAGCCTGCGGCCCATCTCCACCCGGGAGAGGTACACGTTCCGCCCGGCGATATCGGTGTCGGGGCGGGCCAGATAGACGTACTCGAAGACACAGCCCTTGGGCTTCGCTTCCGCGAACCGGGAGGTGCGCAGGCCGTTCTCGTCGATGGCGACGAGCTCGCCGGGCTCGATCTCGCGGACGAAACTGGCGCCGCAGATGTCGAGGGCGGCGGACTCGGAGGCCACCACCCAGCCGCGCTCCAGCCGGCCCAGCACCAGCGGGCGGATGCCCTGCGGGTCACGGGCGGCGTAAAGGGTGTGCTCATCCATGAAGACGAGGGAGAAGGCCCCCTTCGCCTCGGGGAGCACCTTGGTGGCGGCTTCCTCGATGGTGAGCGGCTTGCCCTCGTCATCGGTCTGGCCGGCGAGCAGCGCGGTCACCAGATCGGTGTCGTTGGTCGCGGCGACCTGGGTGGCACGGCCGTCCTTGCGCGGGAGGTCGGCGACCATCTCGGCGAGCTGCGCCGTATTGACCAGGTTGCCGTTGTGACCCAGGGCGATCGAGCCGTGCGCGGTCGCACGGAACGTCGGCTGCGCGTTCTCCCACACCGAGGCACCGGTGGTGGAGTAGCGGGCATGACCGACCGCGATATGGCCCTGGAGTGATCCCAGAGAAGTTTCGTCGAAGACCTGCGAGACCAGTCCCATGTCCTTGAAGACCAGGATCTGGGACCCGTTGCTCACTGCGATGCCCGCGGACTCCTGTCCACGGTGCTGCAGGGCATACAGTCCGAAATAGGTGAGCTTGGCGACCTCTTCGCCCGGAGCCCAGACACCGAAGACGCCGCAAGCGTCCTGGGGGCCTTTCTCTCCGGGGAGCAGGTCGTGGTTGAGTCGTCCATCACCACGAGGCACACCACCGAGTGTAGGCGAGATCGACCACTGGTCCGAATGGGGACACCCGGCCGTGGCACGGGGCGAGCGCCCCCGCGGCCCCTTCCCGATGCTGCCCGGTCGGTCACCCGGAGTGATCGCCGTGCGAGGGACGGCGGCCCGCCGCGAGGGCCGCAGGGCAGTTGTCGCCCGGATCACCGGCGGATTGCCAACTGGATCGGGCCAGGGCGCCGGGGACTCCCCGGACCGCTTCGTGGCGCTCCGTGAGCCGGTCCCCGGGGGCGTGCGGCGGGGTGGCCGAACGCTCGTTTCGTGGTGAGCCTCACACCGGGGCGACCGGTATGCGGTATCTGGGGGGCGGACGCGGGGGCGTGCTTGGGGGCCGTGGCGTGGAGGGGGGCGAGGGCCAGGGGTGTCGCAGACCGGCCGGTCGGTCTCGGACGTTGGCCGTCGGTCGGTTGCGAGCCTTGGCTGCCGGCCGGTCGCAAGCCTTTTGCTACCGGTCGGTCCAGGGGTTCGGGTCCAGCCCATCAGGGTCCAGGGCGTGTTTCGAAAGTAGCGCCCTCCGCCTGAAGGGCGGGCCCGGCGGCGTCCGGTGCGTGCGATCGCAAGGCGGAGGGTCGCCCCGATACTGGTTGTATCGGCGCGATCCCGACAACGCGGCGAGCGTGCGTGCCAGACACCGCCGGGCAGGCGGGACTTCCGAAACCCGCCCTAGCCCATCAGGGGCAGCAGTGCGGCGAGGTCCGCACGCTCGCCGCTGGCGCTGACCTTCGCCGCGTCGAGTGCCCGCGCCCACTCCGTCCGCCCGGTGGCCAGTCGGAACCAGGTGACCGGATCGGTCTCGACGACATTGGGCGGGGTGCCCCGGGTGTGCTTCGGGCCCTGGACGCACTGGACGACGGCGAACGGCGGGACCCTCACCTCGACCGAACCGCCCGGCGCCTTCTCCGCCAGCGCGTCGGCGAGCAACCGGGTGCAGGCGGCGAGCGCCTGACGGTCGTACGGGATGTCGAGCCCGGCCGCCTCGTTGAGGTCGTACGTGTGGACGACGAGCTCCACGGTCCGGGTGACCAGGAAGTCGCCCAGGCGCATCGCGCCGACCCGGGTGGGCAGCAGCCGGTCCTCGGACACGCCGGCCACGAGCGACTCGAAGCGGTCGGCGACCTCCCCGTAGAGCGCGTTCACATCCGGGTGCCCGGCGGCGAGCGCCGCGGTGTCGTCCGCGATCCGTCCGGCCCGCCCGGCGGTCGAGAACGGCCACTCCAGGAGCGTGACATCGGGCTTGGCGAGGGCCGGCTCGGGAAGCTCCAGACTCCGGCTGACGTGCGAGAGCGCCATGGTCAGGTGGACGGCCAGTTCACGTACCGTCCAGTCGCCTAGGCCGCTCGGCCCGTCCAACTGCTGGTCCGTGAGGGCACCAACGGCTTTCCGGACAAGGGCGAACTGCGCCAGGACCGCGGCGCGGGTCCTGACCGGGTCGTAGCGGCGGGCGCGCTTCTGGGACGGCGGCATGACGAGGAGCCTACGGCTTCGCCCCTGCCCCCTGCGGGGGCTGGGCGCGGGGTGCGGGGGATGCGGGGGATGCAGGGGATGCGGTCGGGATTTTCAGCTCCCGCCCGGGGCGCGGGTCGCGTAGTCGCCCAGCCCCTTTTCGAGCAGGTCGAACCCGCGCCCGGCGATCACCACGGCGTCCGCGGCGATCTCCTCGACCGGCTCCCCGGCGAGCAGCCGCCGGTGGTTCTCCGTGATCAGGGCGTTGCGGGTGCCGATGAGCTGGGCGGCCACGATGCGCGCGATGGCCGGCTCCTCGCCCTCCTCGACCAGAACGTCGGTCAGCTGGTCGAAGGAGAGCACGAAGAAGGCGTGGGCCCGGGTGAGCAGCGTGGGCGTCTGCTGGATCAACTGAAGGAGTCCGAGCGCCACCGGCGAATCGCTCATCCCCACCGAGGCGTCCCGGTTCTCGATGGCGGTCAGGAAGTGGCGGCGCACGCCGGCCACGGCCGACTCACCGGGCTCCCGGTCCCGCACCACCTGAGCGACATCATCGATGTGCTCCTCCATCGGCGCGAAGACCAGATCCTCTTTGCTGTCGAAGTAGTTGAAGACCGTCATCTTCGACACCTCGGCCGCTTCGGCGATCTCCGCGACCGAGACCTGGTCGAAGCCACGCTCGGTGAAGAGCTTCGTGGCCTCGGCCAGCAGACGGCGTCGCGTCTGGATCTTCTTGCGCTCACGCAGGCTCAGCCCCTCGGTCATGACATCACTGTACCAGGATGAAATTTAATCTCGGATTAAAACTTGACCGAGTTCATTTTAGTCGGGAGAGTGGTGCCCACCACAGCGACGCCATGCCGCTCCGGAGGGGAGCCCTGCCATGCCCGAAGCGAAGACCGAGCCCGGGACAACCGCCATCACGGCCCGGCAACCCACCGGCTCGCGGCCCACCAGCAGTTCGCAGCCCACCAGCCGGAACCGCGTCATCGGCTTCGTCCTCTGCATCACCACGATCCTGCTGGCCGTGCTCGACTCGAACATCGTTTCCTCGGCGACCGTGCCGATCGTCCGCGATCTCGATCCGGTCCACGGTGTCGACCGGATCGCCTGGTTGATCGCCGCCTATCAGCTCGCCGCGACCGCCGCGCTCCCGCTGTACGGGAAGCTCTGCGACTCGCTCGGCTCGAAGAACATCTTCATCGGCGCACTCGCCACCTTCCTGGCCGGCTCGGCCCTGTGCGGAATGGCCCAGTCCATGGGCGAACTGATCGCCGCCCGCGCCCTCCAGGGCATCGGCGGCGGCGGCCTGATGAGCGTCACCATGGTCGTCCTGCGCCAACTCGGAGGTCCGAAGGACGAGGCCGGCGGCGCGGACCACGACACCGGCGCGGGCAGCACCAAGAGCGGAGACAAAGAAGGCAACCGCAACAACGACAGCGCCAGCGCCAGCGCCAGCGGTAGCGGTAGCGGTAGCGGTAGCGGCGGGGACAGCGGTGCGGGCGGCAGCAAGGGTGGCAACCTCGGCGGCGTCATCGCCGGTGCGGGAATGGCGCTCGGACCCTGGATCGGCGGAGCCCTCTCCGACCACGCCGGGTGGCGGTGGATCTTCTACGTCAACCTTCCGGTCGGCATCGCGGTACTGGTCGCGGCCATCACCCTGCTGAAGCTCCCCGCTCACACCGCGCGCCGCCGCATCGACTTCCCCGGCGCCGCTCTCGCCGCCGCCTTCTCCACCACGCTGCTCCTGGTCACCGAGTGGGGCGGTCAGCAGTACGCCTGGTCCTCGCCGCTGATCGCGGGCCTCCTCGTCACCGCGGCCGTCACCCTCGGGCTCTTCCTGTGGCGCCAGGCGACCGCGGCCGAACCGATCCTTCCGCTCTCCCTGTTCACCGTCCCGGCGATGCGGAACGGCTTCGCCATCCAGGGCCTGGTCGGCGCCGCGATGATGGGAACGATCGTCTACGTCATGATCTATCTCCAGGTCGCACGAGGGGTCGCCGCATCCTCGGCCGGGCTCTTCCTGCTCCCGATGGCCGTCGGCATGACGGTGGTCGGCCTGGCCTCGGGGCGTCTCACCGCGGCCGGCTGGTCGCAGAAGACGTTCGTCGTCAGTGGCACGGTCTGCGCCTCCGCCGCCCTCGCCCTGCTGGCCACCCTCACGACGGACACCAGCCTGTGGATGGTGCGTACCGCACCAGCCTGTGGATGGTGCGTACCGCGATGCTGATGATGGGCCTGGGCTTCGGCCAGCTGGTCGGGCAGCTCATCCAGTTGGTCCAGGACACCGCACCGGCCCACCAACTGGGCGTGGCCACCACCGGGGTCCGCTTCTTCCAGACCCTCGGCAGCGCCCTGGGCGCGTCCGTCTTCGGCACCGTGCTGAGCCGGGTGTACGCGGCCCGCGGGCCGGGCGGGCCGGCCGGCGGGATCGGTGAGCTGACGGGAGCCGCCCACCAGCAGGCGCTGCGCGCCTTCGTCTCCTCGACCAACGTGGTGTTCTACTGCGCCACCGGCGTGATGATCCTCGCCGCGTTCCTGGCCACCCGGCTGCCCGGGGCCGTCCGGACTCAGGAGGCCTGAGCCGCTCCCGGCTCCCCTCCGCGCTCCCCGGCCGGACTTCCGTGAACCGCTGCCCCGGCCGTGAATGCCTCACCGTTCGCCGGAACGCCTATCCCCCGCCAGGTGAACGGAATTCCGACCGCCACATCCAGATCCGGATCGTCCATCAGCTGGAAATGCACATGTGGTTCGGTGGAATTCCCGGAGTTTCCGCACTCGGCGAGAGGCTGGCCGGCCCGGACCCTCTCCCCCGCCCGCACCCGGATCGAGCCGTGCCGCAGATGGGCGTACATGGCATACGTACCGTCGCCCAGGTCCAGCACGATGTGGTTCCCGACGATGGCGCCAGCGCCCCGCACGTCCCGCACGGACGCCTCTATCAGCATCAAGTAGGCGAGCGCGGGGCCGGAGTTGCGGCTGAGGTGGTCGCGGCGGCCGTGCGAGGCGTGCACCACCGTGCCGTCGGCCACCGCGAGGAGCGGAGCCCCGAAGGCCGGGAAGTGGTGGTTGCGCCGGGCGACGGGCCACAGAACGCGGAACTTCGGACGGGACAGGACGGCGCGCCCCTCGGGGCCGGAACCAGAACCAGGCCCACGATCCGGCCCTGGCTCCGGCCCCGACCCCGATCCCGACCTCGGCTCCGGCTCCGGCTCCGGCTCGGCCACGATGTCGATCGCGTACGTCTGCCCATAGGCGTGCACCCCATGGCTGGGCACCCTGTCCGCCGGGCTGTTCAGTGCCGTCCAGCGCCCCGTCACCGGCGGCTCGACCTCCACCGCGGGCCGTGGGTCCGCCGCCGCTGCCCGGCCCCTGCGGCCCGTCGTCAGACCGAGGGCGACTGCGGCGGCAGCCGGCACCCAGGTCAGCCAGTACGGGAACGGCGGCCGGGGAAAGAGGCTGATGACCACCATCACGAAGAAGGCGATCCAGCAGACCCGGTACAGCACCATGACAGCTTTACGGACAGACATGACTTCCCCCTGGATCGTCTGTTTCGTCGTACGCGTTCCTCGGATTGCCTGCTTCGTCGTACGCGTTCTTCAGGATCTGGCTGTTGTGAGGGCCACCAGCAGCGGCACCACCCGGGCACCCGGGACCTCGTACCGTCCCCGTCCCGTCGTGTGCAGCCAGCCCGCACCGGTCAGTTGACGCAGATGGTGGTAGATCTGCCCCGTCGTGCCGGTCTCGTCGAGCGCGGCGAGCTCTGCGGCCGTGCGCCGGCCGCCCAGGATCTCCCGCAGCAACCGCAGCCGCACCGGATGTCCGAGCGCGGCGAACGACTCCGCGGCATTCGACCAGTCGGCGCCCGGCTCCCCGGGATCACCCGCCTCCCCGACCTCCAGCAGCTGTTCCGTCAGCGCGCTGTACTGCCACTCGTACCGCTCGCCCGTCGGCAGTCGTACCGCGCCCGTGTACAACACACCGCCATCGGCGGTCCCGGCCCCGGAGAGCTGTTGCTTCAGCCCTTCCAGGGCCCAGAAATCGGCCCCCGTCGGGCGCGGGACATCCGGGCGGTCACCCACGAGCGCCTCAAGCCGCCGCTCCAGCTCCGAGACACGCTCTTCCAGTTCCATTCATCTAGATTACGTAATTACGTAATCCAGCGCAAGGGGGCCGCGCACGGGAACCGGCGCGTGGAAAGCGGAAAACCGAAAGGCTCCCACCCGGACGGAAGCGGACCGGGTGGGAGCCTCTGCGACAGTGCGCGGGCCGGAACTACGCCAGCAGCGCGGGGATCGTCCCCTCGTGCGCCGTACGCAGCTCGCTCAGCGGGATGCCGAACTCGCCCTGGACCTCGATCTCCTCGCCGTCCACGACACCGATCCGGGCCACGGGCAGACCCCGCGCCCCGCACATGTCGTTGAAGCGGAGCTCCTCACTGCGCGGGATCGAGACGATCGCGCGTCCCGCCGACTCGGAGAACAGGAAGGTGAACGCGTCCAGACCGTCCGGCACGACCAGCCGGGCACCCTTGCCGCCACGCAGGCAGGACTCGGTGACCGCCTGGATCAGACCGCCGTCGGACAGGTCGTGCGCCGCGTCGATCATGCCGTCGCGGGAGGCCGAGATCAGGATCTCGCCGAGCAGCTTCTCGCGGCCCAGGTCGACCTTGGGCGGCATGCCGCCGAGGTGCTGGTGGACGACCTCGGACCAGGCCGAGCCGCCGAACTCCTCGTGGGTGTCGCCGAGCAGGTAGAGGAGCTGGCCCTCTTCCTTGAAGG
The DNA here is from genome assembly GCF_040655445.1 of Streptomyces sp. NPDC050423. Classification (NCBI taxonomy): domain Bacteria; kingdom Bacillati; phylum Actinomycetota; class Actinomycetes; order Kitasatosporales; family Streptomycetaceae; genus Streptomyces; species Streptomyces sp. NPDC050423. The sequence goes on along the minus strand of NZ_JBFAJY010000034.1, from coordinate 34,249 downwards.
CGACCGGCGTACGCCGGGTGACGTCGTCGATCACGCCGAGCACGGCCACGACCGGCGTCGGGTGGATCGCCGTGTCACCGGTCTGGTTGTACAGCGACACGTTGCCGCCGGTGACCGGCGTGCCCAGCTCCAGGCAGCCGTCGGCCAGACCACGGGTGGCCTCGGCGAACTGCCACATGACGTCCGGGTCCTCGGGCGAGCCGAAGTTCAGGCAGTCCGAGATGGCGAGCGGCTTGGCGCCGGAGGCGGCGACGTTGCGGTACGACTCCGCCAGCGCGAGCTGCGCACCGGTGTACGGGTCGAGCTTCGCGTACCGGCCGTTGCCGTCGGTCGCCATGGCCACGCCGAGGTTGGACTCCTCGTCGATGCGGACCATGCCGGCGTCCTCGGGCATCGCGAGCACGGTGTTGCCCTGCACGAAGCGGTCGTACTGGTCCGTGATCCAGGACTTGGAGGCCTGGTTCGGCGAGGAGACCAGCCGCAGTACCTGCTCGCGCAGCTCGGCGCCGTTGGCCGGACGGGCCAGCTTGCCGGCGTCGTCGGCCTGGAGGGCGTCCTGCCAGGACGGACGGGCGAACGGGCGGTGGTACGTCGGGCCCTCGTGGGCGACGGACCGCGGCGGCACGTCCACGATCTGCTCGCCGTGCCAGAAGATCTCCAGCCGCGAGCCCTCGGTCACCTCACCGATGACGGTGGCGATGACGTCCCACTTCTCGCAGATCTCCAGGAAGCGGTCCACGTGCTGCGGCTCGACGATCGCGCACATGCGCTCCTGCGACTCGCTCATGAGGATTTCCTCGGGCGAGAGGGAGGAGTCGCGCAGCGGCACGGTGTCCAGCTCGACGCGCATACCGCCCGAACCGGCCGAGGCCAGCTCGGAGGTGGCACAGGAGAGCCCGGCGCCGCCGAGGTCCTGGATGCCCGCGACGAGCTTCTCCTTGAAGATCTCCAGGGTGCACTCGATCAGGAGCTTCTCCTGGAACGGGTCGCCGACCTGGACGGCCGGGCGCTTGGCCGGACCGGTCGACTCGAAGGTCTCCGAGGCCAGCACGGAGACGCCGCCGATGCCGTCGCCGCCGGTGCGGGCGCCGTAGAGGATGACCTTGTTGCCGGGGCCGGAGGCCTGGGCGAGGTGGATGTCCTCGTGCCTCATCACGCCGATGCAGCCGGCGTTGACGAGCGGGTTGCCCTGGTAGCAGGCGTCGAAGACGACCTCGCCGCCGATGTTCGGCAGGCCCAGGCAGTTGCCGTAACCGCCGATGCCCGCGACGACGCCCGGCAGGACCCGCTTGGTGTCGGGGTGGTCGGCCGCGCCGAAGCGCAGCGGGTCGACGACCGCGATCGGCCGCGCGCCCATCGCGAGGATGTCGCGGACGATGCCGCCGACGCCGGTGGCCGCGCCCTGGTAGGGCTCGATGTACGAGGGGTGGTTGTGCGACTCGACCTTGAAGGTGACCGCGTACCCCTGGCCGACGTCGACCACGCCGGCGTTCTCGCCGATGCCGACGAGCATCGCGTCGTTGGCGGGGACCTTCTCGCCGAACTGCTTGAGGTGGACCTTGCTGCTCTTGTAGGAGCAGTGCTCGGACCACATCACGGAGTACATGGCGAGCTCGGCGCCGGTGGGACGGCGGCCCAGGATCTCGCGGACCTTGGCGTACTCGTCCTCCTTGAGGCCGAGTTCCTTCCAGGGCTGCTCGGTGTCCGGGGTTTCGGCCGCGTGCTTGACCGTGTCCAGGCTCATGCGTTGACCAGCTTCTTGATGATCGAGGTGAAGAACCCGAGACCGTCGGTGCGACCGGTGCCGATCAGCGGCTCGACGGCGTGCTCGGGGTGCGGCATCAGACCGACGACGTTGCCCGCGGCGTTGGAGATGCCGGCGATGTCGCGCAGCGAGCCGTTGGGGTTGACGTCCACGTAACGGAACGCCACGCGGCCCTCGGCCTCCAGCTCGTCGAGCGTGTGCTCGTCGGCGGTGTAGCGGCCGTCCATGTTCTTGAGGGGAACGGAGATCTCCTGACCCTCGGAGTAGTCCGAGGTCCAGGCGGTGTCCGCGTTCTCGACGCGCAGTTTCTGGTCGCGGCAGATGAAGTGCAGGTGGTTGTTGCGCAGCATCGCGCCGGGCAGCAGATGTGCCTCGGTCAGGATCTGGAAGCCGTTGCAGATACCGAGAACCGGCATGCCCGCCTTCGCCTGCTCGATCACGGTCTCCATGACCGGCGAGAAGCGGGAGATGGCTCCGGCCCGCAAATAGTCGCCGTAGGAGAAACCGCCCGCCAGGATGACCGCGTCGACCTGGTGCAGATCCTTGTCGCGGTGCCACAGCGAAACGGGCTCGGCGCCCGCCACCCGTACGGCTCGCAGGCTGTCCTGGTCGTCGAGGGTGCCCGGAAAGGTGACGACTCCGATACGAGCAGTCACTTCGACTCCTCGGCCTTCTCCACCTTCACGGTGAAGTCCTCGATGACGGTGTTGGCGAGGAACGTCTCGGCCATCTCGTGAATACGGGTGAGGGCGGCCTCGTCGACCGGCCCCTCGACCTCCAGCTCGAAACGCTTTCCCTGACGTACGTCCGCGATTCCCTCGAAGCCGAGACGGGGCAGCGCACGCTGCACAGCCTGTCCCTGCGGGTCGAGGATCTCGGGCTTGAGCATGACGTCGACTACGACGCGTGCCACTGGCACTCCCGGTGTGGTGGTGTGGTGCGGCTGTTTCTCCGGGGGGTTCCCCAGGACCCCCGCGGGTCCCCTCAGCGTACCTGTCCAGAAATTCTACGCGGGTAGATATAGGGCGGGCCGGTTCACGCCGAGATATCGGCGTGAACCGGGGAGGTGCGGAGGGAACGGAACCGGGAACGCACGCGGGAACGGATGTGGCAACGGATACGGAAAATCCTGCGGAAAAAATCCCCACCAGCAGCACACATAGCAGGCTGACACGCGCACGTAATTGGGTGGGCTTCACAATGCGGTGCCCATCGCTGTACAAATGATTACCGGGGAAAGCGACATTGCCCCGGAACGGCCGGCACCAGCCGGCCCTCATCCGCGCTCACAGCCGGAAGGCCGGCATCCGCGCATGTCAGACGCGCAGATGCCGCAGGAAAGGACCGATATCCGTGGCTCAGCGCGTAGTGGTCACACTCTCCGACGACATCGACGGGGGAGCGGCAGCGGAAACGGTCACCTTCGCGCTGGACGGGAAGTCGTACGAGATCGACCTCAATCCGTCCAATGCAAAGAAACTGCGCAAGGCTCTGGCCCCGTACATGGCGGCGGGCCGTAAGCAGACAAATGCCGGCAAGCACGGCAAGGTTCCCGTCTCGTACCGGCACACCTCGCTCGCACCCGCCCCGGCGGCCGTGCGCGCCTGGGCCCGGTCACACCGGATGGAGGTGCCGGCCCGCGGCCGGATTCCCAAGAAGGTCTACGAGGCGTTCCAAGAAGCCAGTTGAGCGGAAGCGCCGGACGGCCGGTGCCGGGCGGGGGTATCGGACCGCCCGGCACCGGCCTCCTCGACGACACCTCGCGGGAGCCGACGTGGACACCTCGCGGAAGCCGACTTGCGCGACACCCCTGCAGGTCGGCTAGAGTCTGGAGCACGCCGAAGGGCAAGGCCGAAAAGCCGGGCCCCAAGCAGCGTGCGGGTGTAGTTCAGTAGTAGAACATCCCCCTTCCAGGGGGAAGGCGCAGTGTGCAATTCCTGTCACCCGCTCTGCATCACTCTTCCTCAACCACTCCAGTGGATCAGGTAGAGTAGTGCTCGCTCCACCGGTGAAAGCCGAGTGGTCGCAATGCGGACGTAGCTCAGTTGGTAGAGCGCAACCTTGCCAAGGTTGAGGTCGCCAGTTCGAACCTGGTCGTCCGCTCGTTCAGTAAGAAGCCCCCGGTCTTTCGGCCGGGGGCTTCTTCGTATTCGATCTCGGTCATATCCACACCGTCCGCACCCCCCATGACGTTTGTCATGGACTGCGATGACAGCTCGCACTGCTCCCGGCGCCGTCCGGGAGGAAGCCTTGAGTCATGGCCTTCGACGAAATTCCCCATGAGTGCGTGATCGAGGCGGACGGTGTCCGACGCAGTTATGCGGGCGGCTTCGAGGCCGTGACCGGCGTCTCCTTCTCCGTGGCACGCGGCGAGCTGTTCGCCCTGCTCGGCACGAACGGCGCCGGCAAGACCTCCACCGTCGAACTGCTGGAGGGTCTGGCCCGCCCCGACGGCGGAACGATCCGGGTGCTCGGCCACGACCCGTACGAGGAACGCGCCGCAGTCCGCCCCCGGATCGGGGTGATGCTCCAGGAGGGCGGCTTCCCCTCCGACCTGACGACCACCGAGACGGTACGGATGTGGGCGGGCTGCACCAGCGGGGCCCGGCCCACCGGCGAGGCCCTGGACCTGGTGGGGCTCGGCCACCGGGCGCGCGTCCGGGTCAAACAGCTCTCCGGCGGTGAGCGGCGGCGGCTGGATCTGGCGCTGGCCGTTCTCGGACGGCCCGAGGTGCTCTTCCTCGACGAACCGACCACCGGCCTCGACGCCGAGGGGCGGCGCGACACCTGGGCGCTGGTGCGACGGCTCCAGGAGGGCGGCATCACCGTGCTGCTCACCACGCACTACCTGGAGGAGGCCGAGGCACTCGCCGACCGGCTGGCGATCATGCACCGGGGACGGATCGTGACCTCGGGCACCACCGCGGAGGTGACGGCCGCGCGGCCGTCCCGGATCCGGTTCGAGCTGCCCGCCGGGACCGCCGCGGGACAGCTGCCGCTGAGTCTGCGCGCCGCGGCCGACGGCCCGCGGATCGAGATCCGTACCCACCGTCTCCAGGAGTCACTGGCCGAACTGCTGCGCTGGGCAACGGAGTCGGACGTCCGGCTGATCGGGCTCGATGCGCGGTCGGCCTCGCTCGAAGAGGCATTCCTCGACATCGCCAGGTCCGCGGCGAAGACCGAGAACGAACCCGAGAACACGGCCGAGGCCGAGACCGAGAACAAGACCGGAAGCGGAACCGGAACCGAAAAGGTGGCTGTGGCATGACGACCGTGACAACGCGTGCGAACACCGCGACGACCGGATCCCCGACCACGACGGCCCGAGGCCGGCTGACCGCCCTCGGACGGGCCGAGCTGACGCTGCTCCTCCGCAACAAGACGGCCGTCTTCGTCGCGCTGTTCATGCCCGCCGTGATGGTCCTGGCGATGAAGTCGACGTTCGAGCAGATGGATCTCGGCGGGACCGGGCTGACCGTGGCCGGAGCGGCGCTCACCGGCGGCATCGGAACGGTGCTGCTCCAGGCCGTCTACATGAACATGGTCGCCGCCTACGTGGCACGGCGCGAGGAACTGGTCCTGAAGCGGCTGCGTACCGGCGAGGTCACCGACGGGGAGATCCTGACCGGAACCGCGCTGCCTGCGGCCGCACTCGCCCTGGCGCAGACCACCGTGATCGTCGTGGCCGGTACCGCCTTCTTCGGCCTCGGCGCACCCGAACGCCCCGAGCTGCTCCTGCTGGGGCTGGCGATGGGCGTGGTGCTGCTGACGGCGCTGGCCGCGGCCACCTCGGTGATCACCCGCACCGTGCAGACCGCCCAGCTCACGACCCTCCCGCTGTTCTTCGCCTCACTGACGGGCTCGGGACTCTTCGTGCCGCTGGCGATCCTTCCGGACCGGCTCGCGTCGGTGTGTGAGCTGCTGCCACTGACCGGAGTGATGACACTCGTACGGGCCGGCTGGCTCGGCGGCGCGGAGGGCACCGACCTGCTGCGGGCCACGCTGACCGGGTTGGTCTGGACCCTGCTCGCGGTGTTTGCTGTCAAGCGCTGGTTCCGCTGGGATCCGCGACGCTGAGGGGTGTGATGCAGTGCTGACGCGCGTACGTGGCTGGCGCCGCGGCTGGCAGGAACGCAGCAAACTGGAACGGATCGACCTGTACTCGCGGCTGACCATGTCGACGATCCCCTGGATCTTCACCCTGACGTGGCAGCTGGCTCCGCTGAAGGAGGACATCCGCCATGCGCCGCTCCCGCTGGCGCTGGGCCTGGCCCTGCTCGTGGTCTGCCTGGCTCAGTGCGTGCTGAGCAGCCGCAATGTGCGGCCGTCGTACGACCACTACGTCGGCACCTCCGTGTTCCCCCGGCAGCGGATGATCGCACCGCTCGCCCTGCTGCTGGTGGGGCTGGGACTGCTGGCGGCGCTGGCCGCCGTGGACGGCGTCGGCGGAGCGGGGCTGCTGATGATGACCATGAACGCACCGATGGCGCTGGTGATGACACAGGTCCTGCTGGTCCCGGTCCGCACGTTCCTGGTCCAGTCGCTCGGCCTCGTCGCGCTGACCACCGGCGTCCTCGCGGCCGCCGGGGTGCGGGGCGGAGTCCTGGCCGGCGTGGTGCCGGCCACGCTCTTCGGCTGTGTGCTGGTCCTGATCTCCGTACGTCCGAGCACCTGGAGCCTGAGCGTGATGTGGCAGGCGGAGGAGGCCCGGGACGTGCAGGCCCGGCTCGCTGTCGCCGAGGAGCGGCTGCGGTTCGGGCGGGACATGCACGACGTACTGGGCCGCAATCTCGCCGTGATCGCGCTCAAGAGCGAGCTGGCGGTGGAGCTGGCCCAGCGCGGCAGGCCCCAGGCGGTGGACCAGATGGTCGAGGTGCAGCGCATCGCCCGCGCCTCCCAGCAGGAGGTCCGGGATGTCGTACGGGGCTACCGGGAGGCGGATCTGAGTACGGAACTGGCCGGGGCGAAAGGCGTGTTGCGGGCGGCCGGCATCGAGTGCGCGGTGGTGGGCGACAGCGGCGCCGAACTGGCCGCGCCCGTCCAGGCCGCCCTCGGCTGGGTGGTGCGCGAGGCGGCCACCAACGTGCTGCGGCACGGCGACCCCCGACGCTGCACGATCCGGCTCACCGCCTCGGCGGACGAGGTGGTGCTGGAGGTCGAGAACGACGGCGCGTCGGCCACGGCCACGACCGGTGATTTCGCTTCCGGCGGGAGCGGTTCCGGGCTGACCGGACTGCGCGAACGGCTCGGCTCCCTCGACGGCTCGCTGGACGCGGGAGCGGCGGGCGACGGGCTCTTCCGGCTGACCGCGAGAATCCCGCTGCCCCGCCCGGACACGGGCCGAAGGACCCGCGCCGCGTCGTGGACGGCTTCGGGAGTCGCGTCGCGTACGGCCTCCGAGGACGCGTCGGGCACGACCGTCGGGGATGTACCGGGCACGACCTCCGAGGACACACCGGGTACGGCTTCCGCCGACGTGCCGGGTACGGAAACGCGTACGGCCTTTCTGGAGGAGCGACGATGACTGCGGTGCGGGTGCTGCTCGCCGATGACGAGCACCTGATCCGGGGCGCGCTCGCCGCGCTGCTCGCGCTGGAGGACGACCTGGTGGTGGTCGCGGAGGCGGCGACCGGGCCCGAGGCGCTCGCCATGGCCCGCGCGCACCGTCCCGATGTGGCGGTCCTGGACCTGGAGATGCCGGGGGCGGACGGTGTGAGCGTCGCCACATCGCTGCGGTCCGAACTCCCGGGCTGCCGCACCATGATCGTGACCAGCCACGGTCGGCCGGGACATCTGAAACGGGCCCTCGCGGCGGGCGTGCGGGCGTTCGTGCCGAAGACCGTCAGCGCCCGGCAGCTGGCCGGGATCATCCGTACCGTGCACGCCGGGAACCGTTACGTGGATCCGGAGTTGGCGGCCGACGCGATCGCGGCCGGGGACTCGCCGCTGACCGTGCGCGAGGCCGAGGTGCTGGAGCTGGCGGCGGACGGGGCGCCGGTGGCGGAGATCGCGGAGCGGGCCTCGCTGACGCAGGGAACGGTACGGAACTACCTCTCGTCCGCGGCCTCGAAGCTCGGGGCCGAGAACCGTCACGCGGCGGTGCGTCTCGCGCGGGAGCGGGGTTGGGTATAGTGGTTCTCGCGCTTCGGCGCTTGCGGACGTAGCTCAGTTGGTAGAGCGCAACCTTGCCAAGGTTGAGGTCGCCAGTTCGAACCTGGTCGTCCGCTCGGTTCAGCAAGAAGCCCCCGGCCTTTCGGCCGGGGGCTTCTTCGTGTGCGGGGCTCGTCCGTGTGCCGGGACGGGGGCGGCTACTGCCAGGGCATGCCGGTGAGGAGTTCGTACGCCTCCAGGTACTTGGCCCGGGTCGCGTCCACGATCTCCTGCGGCAGCGCCGGCGGCGGCTGCTCGCTCCTGCGGTCCCAGCCGGAGACCGGCGAGGTCAGCCAGTCGCGCACGAACTGCTTGTCGTACGACGGCTGGGCGTGGCCCGGCTCCCAGGTGGCGGCGGGCCAGAAGCGCGAGGAGTCCGGGGTCAGCACCTCGTCCGCGATGATCAGTTCCTCGCCGCCGTCGGCGGTGGGCGCGAAGCCGAACTCGAACTTCGTGTCCGCGAGGATGATCCCGCGCTCGCGTGCGATGTCACGGGCCCGGCCGTACACGTCCAGCGTCGTCCGGCGCAGGTGCGCCGCCGTTTCGGCGCCGACCTGGCGGGCCACTTCCTCGTAGCTCACGTTCTCGTCGTGGTCGCCGACGGCCGCCTTGGTGGCGGGGGTGAAGATCGATCCCGGGAGCTCGGAGCCGTCGACGAGGCCCTCGGGCAGGCCGAGGCCGCAGACGGTGCGCGAGGCGTTGTACTCGACGAGACCGGAGCCCGTCAGATAGCCGCGGGCGACGCACTCGACCGGGACCATCCGCAGCGACCTGCAGATCGTCGTGCGGCCGGCCCAGTCGGCGGGGGCACCGGCCGGCAGCTCGGTGGACAGGACGTGGTTCGGCACGAGGTCGGCGAGCTGGTCGAACCACCACAGCGAGAGCTGCGTCAGCACGCGGCCCTTGTCCGGGATCTCGGTGGGCAGGACCCAGTCGTACGCGGAAATCCGGTCGCTGGCGACCATGACGAGGTCACCGGCCTCGTTCCGGTACAGGTCGCGCACCTTGCCCGTGTGCAGGTGGGTGAGCCCCGGCACCTGTACGGGCTCGGGCTTTTCTACAAATCCGGACACGCTGCCTCCGCGTAGGTTGATCCAGGAGTCGTTCCGATTGTCCCGTATCCGGGTGCGGACGGCTGCGCAGGGGTGCGGCAGTGGCGCGGAAGGGGTGCGGCCTGGCGAGGGGGTGTGCCGTGGTCCTCAGGCGCGCTTGCAGATGCGGTCGAGGAGGTTGGCGGTGGCGCGCTGGATGCGCGGGTCCACATGGCCGGGGCGGTCCAGGGCCGGGGACCAGGCGAAGGTGCCGGAGGCGAAGACGAGCGCGCCGGACGGGGCCCGGTAGAGGGACGTCTCCTGGTGACGCGTCACGCCCTCCGTGTCCTGGTACGGGGAGTGGGCCAGCAGGATGCGGTTGTCGTGCTCGGGAAGCGTGGTGCGCGGGAAGTAGCGGTCGGCCTCGCCCGCGACCAGGCCGTCGATCTCGTCGCCCTCGCCCGCGCCGGTCGCGTCCCACAGCCAGTGCTCCGCGTTCCGCACGACCAGGGGGTGGGGGTCGGGGACCCGGCCCGCGTACTGGATGCCGAGGAGCTGCTGCTCGGCGCGGTCGACCTCGCGCCAGAGGGCGGGCTTTCCCGGGCCGCGCCGCTTGCGGCAGGTGAGGAGCCGGTCGGGGACGCCGGACGCCGACGGCACGAGGCTGACCTGCCAGTACATGGTGTTGGCGGAGAGGAAGACGAGGGAGGTGCCGTTGTCGCGGGCACGTTCGGTGGTGCGGCGCATGGGGACCGACCAGTACTCGTCGTGGCCGGGGAAGACCAGGCCCCGGTAACGGGTCGGGTCGATGCGGCCCGCGTGCAGGTCGCGGGTGTCGGCGTAGGCGATGTCGTAGCCGTAGCGCTCGGCCCAGCGGATGAAGTCGTAGGCGTGGCCGACATGCAGCGGGAGGCCGGCGCCGGCGTAGGGGCGGTCGAAGGAGACGGTGACCGCCGCGTCCTCCTCGCCCAGCAGCCGGCCCTGCTCGTCCCAGGCGTGGTAGAGGCTGGCGCCGGTGCGGCCGTCCTCCGGGTAGAGGTTGTACGCCTGCCAGGTGATGTCCGGGAGGATCAGCAGCAGATCGGCCGGCTGGTCGTCCCGGACCGTGAACGGGATGTGCGAGCGGTATCCGTCGACCGTCGTGAGCACGGCGACGTAGGCGCCGATCGACCAGTAGGTGGGGATCTGGAGCCGCCAGGACTGCCACCAGTGGTGGCAGGAGACCGTGCGGTCGGCGGCGAGGGGCGCGGGCTGGACGATGCCGGAGAGCCGCGGGCTCGTAGTGATCTTGGCGGCGCCGTCGCCCCCGTAGTGGCCGATGCGGTAGATGTCCACGGAGAACTGCTGCGGCGGGTCCACGGTGATGTGGAAGTCGATCGCCTCACCGGGGGCCGCGGCGCCGGTGGAACTGAAACCCTTGATCTGTCGGTGCACGTCGTCGGCGGTACGGGTGCCGCCGCCGGTGGAACCGCGGGGCAGCGTGGGGTCGGCGTACCAGGGCACCACCTGGCCGGTGTCGTCGAAGTAGTTCTCACTGCCGCGCAGCCAGGGAAGTGGCCCCTGCCCGAAGGGGTCGGTGACGGCGTGCGCGAGGGCACCTGATTCCCAACGACGAATCTGCTCCGCCCCCATAATGCGCTTCCCTCTCTCGGGCCCCCGGAACAACAGTGGTGCGCTGCCTGTCAGCGCCGGTCCCCAGCACATCACATAACGCATCCACCCCGTCACCGTTCGTCGCGAATTGACGTTAACGGAACCTGGCCTTCCGGGTATTGAGTGCCGAGGAGTGGTGATATGCCTCGATTACACCCCAGTTGCTCCTCGGGACGCGGGGAGTGCGTGCAGGACGCGGGGAGTGCGTGCCGGGTGCCTGCGGGACTCGTCTTCGATACGTCCGGGGTGCGTTCGGGTTGAACCCGTTTCAGACGAGGCGAACGGGCTTGTCGGTGCGCACACCGACCGAGGCGAGCCAGGAGTGCAGGGGGCCGGCGTCGCCGTCCTCGACGAGGCTGAGGACCGGGATGCCGAGATCGGACCGGCGCGCCCCGTCGACCAGCAGCGCGGGACCGTCGAGCCAGTCGAGGCCGGGGGCCGCACCCGCCGTGTCGACCGCGGCGCAGCAGACCATCGCCGCGACGTGGTCGGCGAGCAGCTCGGTCCCCGTACGGGGTGGCTGGAGCGGGAACAGCGGGAGGGGGTCCGGCCCCCAGAAGTCCAGCACGTCCCCACCGGACCCGCCGGAGCCGCCGGACGGCCCGGCCCCGCCGATACCGCCGGGCACGGGCTGCGGGGTCCGGCCCTGGGGCTGCCCCTGGGGCTGCCCCTGGCTCCGGGCCTGCGCCTGGGCTTCGGCCTCGTCACGGGCCACTGCGGCGCTGATCCCTGCCGCGAGCTCCTCACCGCTGGCGCTGCCACTGCCTCTGCCGTTGCCCGAGGCGAGATGCTCGACGACGCGGGCCAGCGTGGGCACCGCGGCACCGGCGACGTCGGACGCGCCGGCGGAGGACGCGGGCGGTACGCCCATGTCGTCCAGGACGCGGTGCAGACGGGCCGCCTCGGTGCGCCACTTCCGGTCGACGACCTCTTCCGGATACTGCTGCCAGTCCACCGGGGACCAGTCGGGCCCCGTCTCCGCGGGACCGCCGTGGAAGAGCCGGGCGGCCAGCAGGGACGCCGCCTCGTCGGCCGCTCCCGGTTCCTCCAGGAGGTCGCAGGCGGGCCGTTCGCCGAGCCGGGAGGTGAACCCGTCGGCCAGCCGGTCGCGCCGGGAGAGCTCGGTGAGGGCGGAGACGACACCGGCGTCCAGCCGGGACGGCCAGCGCCCCATCCGCCAGGCGGGCAGCGCGACCCGCGTGAGCAGCCGGTCCCAGCCCGCGTAGGCGAGCCCGACCTGCTCCTGGGCGACGATCCGCAGTCCGTAGTCCACCGCCTGGGCGCGGGTGGACGCGGCGGCGGCGACGCCGCGCTCCATCTCCGCGGCATGGCTGTGACAGCTGCGCAGCAGCAGCCGGGCGATCCGGCCGATGAAGGCGTGCGGCAGCCGCAGAACCCCGCGCACCGGCCCCTGAGCGGGTGCGGCCGCGTCGGCGACGGCCCCGTCCAGTCCCCGGACGAAGCGCCGGGCCGCGGCTATGTCGGGATGGGCGGAGGGGCCTGTGCCCGCGACGACCGGGGCCAGCACGGCGCGCAGCTCCGCGACCCGCATCCACCAGAGGAACGGCGAACCGATCACCAGCACGGGCGCGGCCTGCACTCTGCGGCGGCGTCCCGGCCCGCTCCCCGGCCCGTCCGGGTCCGGGCGGGCGGCTTCCTTGGCCACACGGTCGGCGGCCGGATGGGTGCGGTCCTCCAGCCAGCTGTCGCAGTCGGGCGTCAGCGCTATGGCCGAGGGCGCGGGCACCTCGAGGCGGTCGGCAAGATCACGGACCAGCCGGTAGAGATCCGGGGCCGCTTTCTCGCTGAGCGGGACGGTCGGGCTGACCGCCGGCTTCGCCCGTACGACCGCGATCGCGACGGCTGCCGCGACCAGCAGGACGATGACGGCGCAGGCCGTCACGGACCAGCGCACCGCGTCCCAGCCGCCGCCGCCGACGAATCCCTGTGCGCCCGCGGCGAACAGCACGACGGCGACGGCCGCGGGCAGCAGCGCCACTGCCGTCGCCCTGCTGCGGATGCGCAGCAGAGCGAGCGCGCGGGCGCGCGCAGCCTGCGCACCCAACTCCTCACCTGTACCGGTATCGGACACGGCTGGATGTCACCCCCTCTGCCCTCGCGACGGTGTTGCTCACTCCCCCACTGTGGCACCCGTCACTGACATCGCAATGCCGGTGGGCCAAGTGCCGGAAAGCTTGCGCCGCACCCTAGTTGGGGCTTCGGCGGGCGTCATCCGGATGGCTCAGCCGTCACTCGATGGAATGGCTTTGGGTAAAGCTGCTGACGCGCCGCTGTCCATGGGGCAACGGCGCGTCAGCGGAGGCAGGACCGGGACCGGGGTGCGTAAGGGCCGGGACCGGGTGCGCAGGGCGGTGACCCGGGTGCGAGAGGGCGCAGACCTCCGCGTCCTCTCGACGGTGGACGACTCCGGCCTCCGCGGTCTTCGTCGCGAGGTGCTTCTCCGGGCTCAGGCCTCCGCGGTCTTCGTCGTCAGGTGCTTGTCCGCGGGCTCAGCTCTCCGCGGCCTTCTTCGCGATGTCCGTGCGGAGCTGGGAGCCGTCGAGCCGGATCCGGGCCGCCGCCGCGTAGGCGCGCTCGCGGGCGCCCGCGAGGTCCTTGGCGGTCGCGGTCACCGAGAGCACCCGGCCGCCCGCGCTGACGACCGCGTCGCCGTCCCGCCGGGTCCCGGCGTGCAGGACGTACGCATGCGGGGCATCCTGTGCCGCGACGTCTTCGAGACCCTCGATCGGGTCACCCGTTCGCGGGGTGTCCGGGTAGTTGTGGGAGGCGATGACCACGGTGACGGCCGCGTCGTCGCGCCACTTCAGCGGGGGCAGCTCGTCCAGGGTGCCGTTGGCGGAGCCCAGCAGGACACCGGCCAGCGGGGTCTTCAGACGGGCCAGGACCACCTGGGTCTCCGGGTCGCCGAAGCGGGCGTTGAACTCGATGACCCGTACGCCGCGCGAGGTGATCGCGAGACCCGCGTACAGCAGCCCGGAGAAGGGCGTACCGCGGCGGCGGAGCTCGTCGACGGTCGGCTGGAGGACCGACTGCATGACCTCGTCGACCAGTTTGGGGTCGGCCCACGGCAGCGGGGAGTACGCGCCCATGCCGCCGGTGTTCGGGCCCTCGTCGTTGTCGAGGGCACGCTTGAAGTCCTGGGCGGGCTGGAGAGGCAGCACGGTGGTGCCGTCGGTGATCGCGAAGAGGCTCACCTCGGGGCCGTCGAGGAACTCCTCGATGACCACGCGGTCGCAGGCCAGCGCGTGGGCACGGGCCGCCTCGACGTCATCGGTGACGACGACGCCCTTGCCGGCGGCGAGACCGTCGTCCTTGACGACGTACGGAGCACCGAACGCGTCGAGGGCCGTGTCGATCTCGGCGGAGGTGGTGCAGACGTAGCTACGGGCGGTCGGAACGCCTGCCCCGGCCATCACGTCCTTGGCGAACGCCTTGGAACCCTCCAGCCGGGCCGCCTCGCCGGACGGGCCGAAGCAGGGGACGCCCGCGGCGCGCACGGCGTCGGCGACCCCTGCGACAAGCGGTGCCTCCGGGCCGACGACCACCAGCTCGGCGCCCAGTTCAGTGGCGAGGCGCGCGACGGCAGCGCCGTCGAGTGCGTCGACCGGGTGCAGTTCGGCCACCTCTGCGATGCCGGCGTTGCCGGGGGCGCAGTACAGAGCGGTGACATCGGGGTCGAGGGAGAGAGAGCGGCACAGGGCGTGTTCGCGGGCGCCGCCGCCGATGACGAGGACCTTCACGGGGTGCAGCCTAGCCGCCGGGGCAGGGCGGCCTTGACGGGCGCCGGTCCGTGGACACCGGGCCAGGGCCCGCCCGGCGGATCGGGACGCGCTCACTCGTTGGCGCGCTCTACTCGATGGTCCGCGCTACTCGATGGTCCGCACTACTCGATGGTCCGCACTACTCGTCGGCCCGCTCTACTCGTCGGCCCGCTCTACTCGTCGGCCCGCTCTACTCGTTGGTGAACTCCTCGACGACCGTGGCGCCCAGCTCGCGGACGATCAAGTCGTGGCCGGAGAGCGCGGAGTCGACCAGGTCCGGGTCGTCGGCCTCGGCGGTGTCGTCCTCCGGGGCGACCGAACGGGGTGGTTCGGGAGCGGTGTACGGCGGCGACGCGGGCGCCCCGGCGGACTCGCCGCCCCCCTGCTGCTGCCGCTCCGGGGCCGGCCGTGGCTCGTACTGCTGCTGCGGCGCGGACGACGCCGGGCGCTGCGGTGCGGGCGGGCCCGGGGGGCGGCCGCCGCCGGTCTGCGGGGGCTGTCCGGCGCCGCCCGACGGGTCGACGATAGCCTCGATCTTCCACTGGGCGTTGAACCGCTCTGCCAGTGCCTGCTTCAGCACGTCCTCGCTGCCGCTGCTCGTGAAGTTGTCGCGGGCACCCGCGTTGAGGAATCCGATCTGGAGGGTGGCGCCGTCGAAGCCGGTGACCTGGGCGTTCTGGCTGAGCAGGATCCAGGTGAACCGGCGGCGGTTCTTGACCGCCTCCAGGATGTCGGGCCACATGTTGCGCACCTGTCCGGCGCCCTGCGTCATACCCGGGGCGGGCTCCGGGGCGGCGGGCCCCGGAGCGGGTGCCACGGACGCGGACGGCGCGGGGGCGGCCTGCGGGGCCGGTGCCTGGCCGGGGGCGGAGGCGGTCGGCCAGCCTCCGGGCCGGCGCCCCTGCTCGGGCGCGGACGCGGCGGGCCAGGCGCCGGGCCGCTGACCGGCCGCGGGAGCCTCGGCGGGCGGCGGCTGTACGGGCTCGGCGGGCGGGGCCGCCTGCGCCGGGGCGGGCGGGGCTTCCTGCACCGGGGCGGGCGGCGCTGCCTCCCCGCGTGCGGCGGCACGCGCGGCGGCGGGCCCCGCCCCGGCGTCCGGCTGCGCGGCGGGGTACGGCGCGGGAGCAGGGGCCTGAGCTGCCTGCGGAGCCTGCGGGGCGACGGGGGCGTGGGCCAGCGCCTCGGGGCCCGGGGTGTACCCCATAGCGGGCCCCGGTCCGGTGGTGGCGAAGGACGCGCCACGCTCCAGCCGGTCCAGCCGTGCCTGGAGCGAGCGCTCGTCGTCGAAGGCCGCGGGCAGCAGTACCCGGGCGCAGATCAGCTCGACCTGGAGCCGCGGCGAGGTCGCCCCGCGCATCTCCGTGAGCCCCTCGTTGACCAGGTCGGCGGCGCGGCTCAGCTCGGCGGCCCCGAAGACGGACGCCTGGGCCTGCATCCGCTCGACGACATCGGCCGGGGCATCGATGAGCCCCTTCTCCCCGGCATCCGGCACCGCGGCCAGGATCACCAGGTCGCGCAGCCTCTCCAGCAGGTCGGCGACGAAGCGCCGCGGGTCGTTGCCGCCCTCGACGACCCGGTCCACGACCTCGAACGCCGCCGCCCCGTCACCCGAGGCGAAGGCGTCCACGACGGAGTCGAGCAGCGAGCCGTCCGTATAACCGAGCAGGGACGTCGCCATGGCATACGTCACACCGTCATCGGCCGCACCGGCCAGCAGCTGGTCCATGACCGACATCGAGTCACGCACGGACCCCGCACCGGCCCGCACCACCAGCGGAAGCACCCCGTCCTCGACGAAGCTGTCCTCCTTGGCGCACACCTCGGCGAGATAGTCGCGCAGCGTCCCCGGCGGCACCAGCCGGAACGGATAGTGGTGGGTACGCGACCGGATGGTGCCGATGACCTTCTCGGGCTCCGTGGTCGCGAAGATGAACTTGAGGTGCTCCGGCGGCTCCTCGACCACCTTCAGCAGGGCGTTGAACCCCGCCGACGTGACCATGTGCGCCTCGTCGATGATGTAGATCTTGTAACGACTCGACGCGGGCCCGAAGAACGCCTTCTCCCGCAGATCACGGGCATCGTCCACGCCACCGTGCGAAGCGGCGTCGATCTCGATCACGTCGATCGAGCCCGGTCCGTTGCGCGCGAGGTCCTGGCAGGACTGGCACTCCCCGCACGGCGTGGGCGTGGGCCCCTGCTCACAGTTCAGACAGCGGGCGAGAATGCGCGCACTGGTCGTCTTGCCGCAGCCGCGCGGCCCGCTGAACAGGTACGCGTGATTGACCCGGTTGTTCCGCAGGGCCTGCTGCAAGGGGTCAGTGACATGCTCCTGACCGATGACCTCGGCGAACGACTCGGGGCGATAGCGGCGGTACAGCGCAAGGGACGACACACATACGAGGCTATAGGGGCGGACCGACAACCGGCCCCGGGCCGGGCACACCACCGGCCCCGAGAGCACCGTCACGGCGAAGACCGGGCGTCCCGGACGCGTACCGGACGGCCCCGGAAACGTAAGGGCCCCCCACGCACCCGCCAGAGCCAACCTACCCTTGCTGCCTTCCGGCCCTGGGGGAGTTCAGTCAGATAGCGCCACGTGAGGGGCTGACGCCCACCTTAGCCGATCCCCGCCCCCGCAAGTCCACCTCCCCACCCCTCAGGACCCCGCCGGGACCGCGAACGGGGAACGGGTTCGCGAGCACTCCTCAACGTCTTGTATTGTTTGCCGCGGAGGATTCGCCTAGTGGCCTAGGGCGCACGCTTGGAAAGCGTGTTGGGGGCAACCCCTCACGAGTTCGAATCTCGTATCCTCCGCCATTGCTCTCACCGGGCAATACGAAGCAGGCCCTGACCGGTTCCGACTGGTCAGGGCCTTCTTCGCGTCCCAGCCCGAGACGGTGCAACCGCAGATCGCGAGCCGCGGGGCGACAGGCTCTCAGCGATCTTCCGTCTCACTTTCCGTCTCAGTTGAGGTCTGAGGGGCCACCTTCCGAGCCTTCGGGCTCCGCTTCGTCGGCCTCCGAGCCAGCGCCCCAGAGCGCGTCACCGACCTGCTGTGCGACGTTCTGCAGCATGGGACCGGTCACGTGCATGTACCGAGCCCTCATGCGGGCGGAGCCGCCCGGCTCCCAACCCATGATTGCGTCCACCACCACATCGGGAACCCCGAGCAGGAGCAGGACGGTCCCCGCCGTGTGCCGTGCGTCGTGCAGGCGCCCGTCCCGGACCCCGGCGTCTGTTAGCAGCTGCTTCCAGCGGTGGTAATCCGTGTTGGGGATGAGCGGCCCGCCCGTAGGCTGGGCGAAGACGTACCCCTTGTCCTCCCAGGACTCCCCCGCTTCCTGACGCTCGCGGGCCTGCTCTTCCATGTGCTTGCGCAGGAGCTTGATGAGCGGGCTCGGGAGACCGATGGTTCGTCGGCCGGCGCGGGACTTGGTCTTCTTGAACTCCCGGCGGATCTGCCTGCGGTCCGGGCAGTAACCCGGCTTTCGGCCGCATGTGTCGCCGCACCCATGCTCGTACCTCGGGCGCAGGCGGTTCTTGCGGATGCGGATGTACCCCGCGTCCAGGTACACGTCCTCCCACATCAGCCCGAGCGCTTCGCCCTGGCGCAAGCCGAGCGCCAAGGCGATGACCCAGCGGGCGCTGTTGCGAAGCTTCGACGCCTCCAACAGAAGACTCTGAATCTCCTCAATGGTGTACGGCTCGATCTCCTCTTCATCAAGGCTCGGGGCTTTGGCGATCTCGGCGACGTTCTTCGTGACGTGCCCGCGCCGGACCGCCTCGCTCAACGCGACGCGGATGGTCCGGTGAACGTGGTGGGCGGTCCCCGCGGCACTTCCGCTCTGCTGCATCCGCTCGTAGAACGCTTCGAGGTGTTCCGGCTCCAGACGTTCCAGCTTGTGAGCTCCGAGCCCGGGAACGAGATGGACCCTGACGTCTACCTCGTAGCCGTCGAAGCTGTTCTCACTGACGTACTTCTTGGCGATGTTCTGCACCCAGTGCTCAAGCCACGTCTTGACGGTCCACTGCTGCCCCGCCTTCCGGACCTTCCCGTCCTTGCGCTGGCGTTCCAGCTCGCGGACTGCCTCCGTGACTTCGGGGCGGGTCTTCCGCTCGATATGCCGCCGGTCCGGCTTGCCGTTGGCCTTGACGCCGACAGTGACGCGACCGTGCCACTTCCCGTCACTTCCGAGGTAGATCGACGACGCGCCGTTGGGTTGCCGCGTGCGCTTCTTCTCTTCGCTTGCCATGAGATCTCTTCCTATGCGGCGGCGCAGTTGCTCTTACGGAGGCGGGCGACGAAGGCCGGAATCGCCTCGGGGGGCACTCGGCGAAGGGATCCGATGGTCACGGACTCCAGGTCGCCGGATCGGATGAGGCTGTAGCAGAGCGTCCGGCCGATTCGGAGCCGTCGCGCGGCCTCTTCGACCGTGAGGAGAAGGGGCGAAGGGTCGACGCCGGCGGGCTCGGGGGCTACTTCGGGCGCAAGGGTGTTGATGGTCAATGCGACTCCTCGGGCATGTGCACCGATGCTGAGGGGGCTGGAATCGCTGACAGAACTGACAGAACCTCGCCGTTAGGCCGCTGACCTGTTGTTTCTCCGGTTTCGTGTGTCGTGACAAAACCTCGGAAAACTCTGACAGAACCTCCGGGCGGGGGGTTCTGTCAGAGCGCCCGGTTTCGGGCGGGGAGGTTCTGTCGGAGTTTCCGGAGGTTTTGTCACAACCGTGATCATGGCTGTTTGTGCAGGTCAGCAGGGTGGGGCGGGGGTTGTGTCAGTTCTGTCAGCGGATTGGGGGTTGTGTCACGCGCCGACGACGGGCGGGGTGAGGCTGGGGTGGGTGTCGTAGCGGGGCGAGGGCGGCCGGCCGCCGCGTCCGGTGCGCGGGGGCAGGGGCTGTTGCCTTACCCATCCGTGTTCTTCGAGCAGGGCCAGTGCCGGGTCCAGATCGGTCATCGCGGGGAAGTCGCCGCGTGACAGGCCCCGGAACAGCTCCCGCTTCGTGAACCCCTCCAGCCGCTGTTCCCGGATGTGGGTGAGGAGTTGGTGGGCGGTTTCCTGCGCGGGGTCGGATCCCATGTCGTCGAAGACTTCGAGCGCGTGCGCGGTGAAGTAGTCACCGAGCTCTGTTGCCGCGGCCATGGTGGCTGCCTCGATGGGCAGGGCCCATCCGTTGTCGGGGTGGGCGGCGAGGTGGAGCAGTCCGGCGATGCGGGCCACTGCCCCGTCTCGCTTGGATGCCCACTTCACGATCGGGGCGAGGGAACCGCCCTTGCCGAGCCGGGATTCGGTGACCCGCTGATAGGCGAGCATCACCGTGTCCGCCTCGGGGGTCAGGGTCAGGACCGCCGGGTCTGTCCAGTCCGCGAGGGCAAGGGTGAGCCCACCGAGCTGACGGGCGTAGGCGGCGGTGGTCTCTTCGGTGATGAGGTCGGGGGTGAGGTTGCGGCGCCCGACCAGGGACGGCGGCTTGGCGTAGAGGAACCGGGCGAGCAGGCCGCGCCCGTCGGCGCCTTTGACGCGGCCGATGGAGTCGAGGACTTCGGGCTGGATCGCCAGTGCCATCGTGACGGCGGGGTGCTCGATGTGCTGGGGGTCGCGGCCCTGCCGGTTGACGCGGGCCATGTCCCCTGCGTGTCCCTTGAGGAACACGCCCATGTTCGGGGCCCCGGAGTAGCGCCCGGCGATGATGTCGAAGATCTCGCCCTCGGCCGACATGACGCTGATCCGGCCGCCCTGCTCGGCGAGCAGTGTGGCCAGGCTCTCCGGTGTCACATCGTCCGCGACCAGTTGGGGTTTGGCGGGGACAGTGAGTTCGTCGGCCTGCTGGGCGAGGTGGACGGCTTCCGCGGTGAGTTGGTCGCGCAGTCCGGGTTCGGCCGCCGCTGCTTTCTGCGCGGCCTTGTCCGCCGCGGACTTGGCGAGCCGGGCGGTGGTCTCGGCTTCGGCACGCTGCGGTCCGGAGAGCTCCACGAGCGTCTTCTCGACGGCGAGCAGGGGCCCGGTCATGAGGGCGAACACGGCGGACTTCCGGTTGCCCGGGGGCAGGGCGACGGCGGTGTAGAGGTTCACCGGTTCCCGCCAGTGCCCGCGCACGCACACGGTCGCACGCCCGCCGGCCGCTGTCGCGAGGACTCCGAGAGCGAGGCACCCGGCGAGGTCGGGAGGCGTCTGCGTCTCCTCCGCGACGGCGGCGACCATGTCACCCAGCCACGCCGGCAGCGTGTGCACGGGGAAGTCCGGGAGGGTGCGGCGGTGGTTGAGGGGAACGGGTTCGTCCCACACGGGCCCGGTGATGGTCTCGGGGTCCAGGGCGTCGAAGCCCTCCCACAGATCGGCGGTCATGCGGCCTTGCTCCCTTCCGCGTGGCTGGACTGCGGGCAGTGCTCGGGGTGGTGGGTGTGGGCCTCGATCAGGGCCAGGACCCCGGCTCGCCCCCGGGCGGTGTGGTCGTATCCGCACCGGCACCAGGACCGCGCCGACGGTGCCGCGCTGAACGAGGGCGGGGCCACGATGTGCAGCCATCGCACCGGGACCGGCTGCGGGTCAGGACGAACAGCAGAAAGGACGCCCTTGCGGGCGGCGACTCCCGCGCCTACCCCCGTCTTCGCAGCGGCCGGAGTGGCGGCTGGTGGGCGGCTGGTGGTGTTCATGAGACCCGTCCGGCGGCGGGAGTGCCGTTGAGGCCGTTGGTGACGGCCCGGCGGGCGTAGGGCTCGGGGACGCCGACGGAGACGGCCGCGGCGACCACCTGCCACCCGAGCTCTTCGAGGCCGCACGGCCCCGGGCACGCGGTGTGCTGCGCGGCGAGGAACTGTGCGACGCCGAACGCCTGCGAACCGGCCCCGGACTCCGTGTGGGCCCGTACCAGGGCCAGGCCCCGTTCCAGTCCGGTGCGTACGAAGCGTTCGGTGTGGCGGCAGCCGGTGGCCACGCTGCGGTCCCACTCGGTACGGCCGGAGGAAGAGACCACCTCCCCGCGGGCGGGGGTGGTCTCTTCCCTCTCCGCCAGCACGCGGACGGCAACCGGGAGGCGGGTCATGGTGCCGCTGCCGGGGCCGAGCCAACGTGCATAGGACATCCGCGACTTGATGTCGACACCGGGCCGGACGGCGTTCGCGGACTGCATCACGCCTTGGTAGATCCAGTGCTCGCCGCGGGTGGTGGCCACGGTCCGCGTGGCGGGCAGTGCTTCGCGGGCCCAGGCGACGGCGTCGGCGTTGTCGAGGTCGACGACGGTCAGCCCGGCCCCGCCCGGGTGGTAGGCGAGCGCCTGCGCCTCACGCCACGGCCCCGCCCAGGCGGGAGAGGTGAGCACGTCCGGGTTCGTGGTCGCGGCGGCCCAGCCGTGACACACAGCGGGGCACCGGCACAATCCGGGGCGCTTCATGTTCGGCCGGCCGCCGCACACGTTGCCGGTGCAGGCGCGGCAGTTCCCGAACGGGACCTTCCCCGCCCGCAGCGGCAGTGCGGGGACCCCGGCGGTGGCGAGGGACAGGGCGGTTCTCACAAGGTCGCGGTAGGGCTCCGGGACGCGCAGTGTCGCCGACGGCGACGTGGGGTTGTGCGCATGCGTCATGCTGGTGGTTCTCCTGTTTCTGCGAAGGGACGGAGAGCCGGGGCGGTCGTTGTCTTGTGGTGAGAGGGCGACCGCCCCGGGCGAATTCAGGCTCCGATGTCGTAGCCGAGCGGGGCGAGCGAGTTGTGCGCGTGATCCAGGAACTCGGCGAGGGTCTGTGCGACCAGCACCCCCGAAGCGAGGGCGGATCGGGCCTCGGCGAGGTGCTCGCCCGGGTCCCCGTAGTCCGCAGTGACCGCCCCGGACTCGTCCAGGTCCCGCAGGAAGCGGGAGAGCTGCTCGAAGCTCTGCGGCAGGCGCTGGGTGAGCACCTTGAGCGAGGCAACCACCTCGTACGCGTCTCCCGGGTAGGTCAGCTCTCCCTTGATGCTCTGGGTGGCGTGGTTGAGGTCGCGGATCGCTTCGGCAGCGGTGTTGGCGAAATCGCTCGGGGTGTTGCTCATGGGGTCAGTGCTCCTTGCTGGTGTTGTGTGCGGTGAGTTCGGGCAGGCCCGCGTTGGTGAGTGCCTGCGGGTCGTAGCCGGGCAGGGCGGCGCGGGTGATGAGTGCGGTGGCGAGCTGTTCGGCGTAGGCGGCGCCGGTACGGGCGGCTTCGATCTGTGCTCCGGCGCGCAGGGCTTCGACGCGCTCGATGTGGCCGTGTTCCTCGCGCCGGACGGTGGTCTGCCGGGTGTGGGCGAGGGTGTCGCGTCGGTCGGTGCGCCAGTAGCGGGCGGCGATTCCGTACGCGACGGCGGTGGCGACGGCCCACAGCAGGATCGGGAGCGACCAGCCGTCGGCGTATCCGGCGACCCCGGCGAGGGCGAGCCCGCCGGACGTCGCGAACGCGGTCGCGGCGAGTACCCCGTCACCCCCGCCGCGGCCCCCGGCGGCGAACGCGCCGGCCGTTGCTGCACCGGCCGCGAGCACGATCATCAACGCGGCGTTGCCGGTGCTGTGTTCGGCGCCGTTGGCGTTCCAGATCCGGCCCAGGATGAGCACGGTGGACGTGGCGAGCGCCGGGGCCACCCGCGGGGCGGCGAGCGCCACCCAATGGTGCTGGATCAGAGGTTCGTTCATGGCGGTGCCTCCTACAGGTCGGGTACGGCGTTGATGACGGCGGTGGTGAGTTCGTTGATGGGTCCGGAGGCGCCGGTGGAGGCGAGGAAGAACCCGAACATGACGGCGATGAACGCGGAGCCCCAGCCGAGGGTGTTGGAGCGGAGCAGGAAGAACAGGACCAGTCCGAAGAGCAGGACCAGCGAGACGGTGACAGCCACGTCAAGAACTCCTTTGAGGCCGATGGAAAGTGCTGGATAGGGTGCGTGGGCCCCGGGTGCTCGCAAGTTCGGGGCTTGGACCGGCGGTCACGCTGGCGAGCGCCTGACATGGTCGGGATCGCCTCAGGGCGGGTGACCGCCGGTCCTCTGCGTGGTTAGTGGGTGCCGTCGCGGTGGAGTCGGGCGGCGACGTTGTAGAGGTGGCGTCCGATGCGGATGCGTTTGCCGGTGGCCTTGCAGCGGCGGCAGTCCTTGCCGCGCTTGGCGCGGCCCTTGCGGTCGGTCTTCGTCGCGAAGCCCCAGCCGCCGCACTTGCGGCAGTCCCCGAACGGCGAGGCCGCACACAGGGATACGTAACCGAGGGTGACGAACAGGAGAAGTGCGCTAGCGAGCAGGGCAGGGGTCATGGAGGGCCTCCCGGGCCTGTTTCAAGGGTTTTCGCAGGTGGGGAGCTAGTGACTAGCTCCCTGATCAACGCGGGTTTGGGGCGCTAGCGGTGCCGCTAGACCTAGCGGGGTGTGCTGCTAGGTCTAGCGGCGAACTCGACTAGCTCGCGTCCCGGTTTCCGTCACGCTCCGCAATAACGGTGAGGATGCGGGAGCGCTCGATACCACGCCGGTTGGCGCCCTTCCCGGCCTCGGTCTTGCCCCACACCTGACCGGTGTTGATGCCGTGCGGCTTCAGCGCCGCGGCCAGCTGCTCGGGCTCCCACCCGCCGTAAACGTCCGGCCGAAGCTCACCGAGGCGTGCCACGACGACTTCGGACCACAGCTTGGGCTCCTCGGCCGGCACGACCGCGAGGATGTCCGCGAGCAGGTCGAACCCGCTGGTCTCGCGGTCCTCGAACGACTCGCCCGCGGCGTGACCGGTGAGGCGCCCGGCGGCTTCGCGCAGGCGGCGGGCCCGCAGCCCGATCACCTCGGACATGGGGGCATCGACGTAGACAGACGAGACGATCCGCGCGTCGGCGCCCTCACCGACGAAGTAGTGGATCCCCTTGTCCTTCCACGAGAACATCGTGGCCCGGATCCCCCGCTTGTAGCTGCTGGTGCCAAGGACCATGTCGTTCTCCAGTTGGCCCATGACCTTGAGGCACCACCGGGCCGACGCGTTCGCGGAAATGCCGGTGGGCAGGGCCTTTGCGTCCGGGCGCTGTGTGGCGAGCAGCAGGACGATGCCGGTGGCGGGGCCGCGCTTGACCAGGTCGGTGCAGATCTCTTCGAACTCTGCGCCGTGCTTGGGGTGCTCGAACCAGACCTGGCACTCATCCACCCCGATCACGATCGGGTGCAGCCCGAGCTTCGGCTTGTCGGCCAGCTCGGACGTCACCTTCGACTCCGGGCAGATGTCCCGGGGCAGGGAGCGGATCATCTTGGCCCGGCGGCGCAGCTCGGTGCGCAGTTCCCGCAGGTCAGCGAGTGCGTATTCGATGTCGTCGTCATCGTCTCCGGCCCGGTGGCGGTGCGAGACGCGCTCGCCGACGGGGTCGAGGTCGCCGGTTCCCTTGAGGTCGTAGGTGTGGACCTCGGCGCGGGAGTCGAGTGCGGCGATGAGCAGGAGCAGGCGGAGCAGGAACGTCTTACCCATGCGGGGGATGGCCCCGATGACACCGGCGATGTACATCAGGGTGATGTCGACCCAGCGTCCGCGCTGGTCAGTGCCGAAGGACACCGGCTTGAACAGGTCGACGGACCCGCCCTTGATGAGCGGCCACGCGGGCTTGGTCGCGGTCGACATGTCCTGATCCCCGACCCAGATCACCAGACGCCCGGTGTGCTCGTCCGGGACGGGCTCGGGCCATACGCACCCGAGCTTGCGGCGCAGGCCGGAGGCCAGCTTGTCGCGGCGCTCGATGACGTCCGTGGCGGTGACGCCGTAGGGGAGGTCACCCTCTGCACGCCAGCCGGGCCCGTCCCTGGTGATCGGGGCGGTGAACGTGAACCCGTCCCGACCCTTGCCCTGGGCGTGGTTGATCGCCGGAATGCCGAGCGCACCGAGGGCCCGCAGCACGATGTCTGAGGTGAGCTTGGGCGCCTTGGTCATCTCCACTGCGCGGGTGATGACCGGGGCATCGGCCTGCGTGCCGGCCGACCCCAACGCGAGCAGCACAGCCCCGGTGGAGAGGGCTTGGAGCCAGCCGGGGGCGAGTACGTAGATGGCAAGGGCGGCACCGGCTCCGACGAACATGCCGAGGACGGTGACCAGGGTCCGCAAGCGCACCCGGCCGTCCCGCTGCCGGGAGAGCTTGAGGTACTCGGCTGCATCCTCGCGCCGGACGGATGCGAGTCGGACCGGCTCGCCCTCCCGGTCGGCGACCCATCGCATCGTCCCGCCCACGAAACGGGCGGCGCCCCGCGGTGCCTGGAAGGCGAGGCGGGTGGCGTAGTACGGGGAGCGAAGCGAGTGGTACCCGGCGAGGTGCCCGTAGTGGCCTGCGGCCCAACGGGCTGCGATCCGCAGCTCGGTGGTGGAGCGCATCCACACGGGCAGGATCGCCCGCCGCTTCGCACCCATGAGTCGGCCCAGGAACCCGGGGCCGACTTCCGCCGGACCGTCCACCATCATCGGCTCGGTCGGGCCGCCCGACTCGTCATCCGATCCGGCACCCGCCCGGGGGTGCGTCGGGTCGGCCGACCGGTCGGCGCGGGAGTCGGCCGACTTGGAACGGGCCGACCGCGCCTTCTCGAGGTCGACCACGTCCCCACCCGAGTCGGCTGCGGAGGGGGTGTTCATATCGGCTTCGAGTCGGGTGAAGAGTTCACTTTCGTCGTCGTGATTCACTGAATGTCCTTCCTGGACAAGGGGAGTAGGCACGGGCCCGGCCAACGCTGTGAGAGGTGAGCGGCCGGACCCGTGCGTTCAGAATGGCCCGCAGAAGGGGCCCCGTTACCCACAGTTTGTGGGGATGATTTTTTGCGGTTGTCAGGCGGCGCGCGGCTCGTTGATGTAGGCGCAGCCAGGGCACATGCCGAGCGAAGTCGGAATGCAGTACCCAACATCGATCCGGCATTCGGGGCAGGTGCGGCGGGCGGTCATCGCCTTGGCGAGCGCCCCGGCTCGGCCCGGGGTCATGGGGCGGACCGGCTTGGCGTGCTCGATGCGGTAGAGGTAGGCGACCAGTACGCCGGACTTCCGGCCGCGGGAGCGCCGCATCAACTGCGCCTGCACCTGTTGGCCTCCGGGCCGAAGTCCGCGGGCCCTGAGTTGGCGGCGGGTCGCGTAGCCGTCCGGGGCAAGCCACCACGGGAACGTCGGTATCCCGTGTCGGGCGCCGGTCGGGTCGTAGCACTTGGCGTAGGTGAAGGACATCAGGCCGCCGCCCCCGATTCGGCGCGGGTGCCGCGTCGGCCGGCACGACGGCCGGACCAGGTGGCGAAGAGCCTGCCGAGCCCCGCCCGGCGGACCCCGGCCCGTCCCTGCTTCGCCGCGTACATGGCCTCATCGGCCCGGTGCAGCAGTGCGGAGAGGTCCTCGCCGGGGTGGTCTTCGGCGCGGACCCAGCCGAGAGACACCGTGGTGTGGACGTCCTGTGTCGTGCTGCTGGCCGGTCGGGCGAGCACCCCGTGGAGTACGGCGAGCAGATCTCCGACGGTGCCGTGGTCGTCGATGACGACGACGGCGAACTCATCGCCACCGAGCCGCCCGGCGACACCGGTCCGGCCAACGTAGTGGGCCAGCCGGGCCGCGGTCGCCTGCAACAGGGCATCCCCCGCCGCGTGGCCGAAGCGGTCGTTGATCTGCTTGAAGTGATCGACGTCAGCGAGGGCCACCACCGCCCGCGGATCCTTGAGCAGGGCGGTGGCGCGGCGGGTGAAGCCGTCGCGGGTGTGCAACCCAGTCAGCGGGTCGAGGCGGGCGGTGTGCAGGCGGCGGCGCATCCACATGGTGTGGACGGACCATCCGGCCGCGAGCGGACCGGCCACGGCGAGCACCCATAAGAGCGTGTTCATGCCGCCACCGCCCCGGCGTCGTCACCGTCGTCTGCCTGCTCGGTGTCGACGGAGTGCAGCGGGGTGGCGGCGCGCTCGGCCTTGAGGGTGTCGCGCAGGGTGCGGGCGGTGTCCTGCGAGACGTGCAGTTCGGTACGGATACGGTCCGCGGTCAGTGCCGTGTCCGGCCACGCTTTGGTGGTCTCTCGCGCCTCGGAGAGGATCTCTTCCGGGGTCCGCTTCCCCTTCGCCTTGCCCTGGGCGCGGCGAGCGGGCCGCTTCGCAGTCGGCTTCGGCTTGCTCTCCGGCTCCGGTTCGGGCTGCGGCTGCGGCTCGACGTCCGGCGCCTCTTCCTCGGCTTCGGGGCCGACCTCCCCGAGCTTGAGCAGCACTCGGGCGCGGCGTGGTGTCTTCGACCTCCACCGGCGCCCGTGCTGCTCGCGCAGTTCGGCGCGGGCCAGCACGCGTTCCCGCTCCCGGGCCAGCGCATCGGCGTACGAGGTGATCTCCCAAAGCGTCATGCGGCGCCATAGGGCGAAGGTGGAGGGGAAGGCGAGCAGCCACCGGGAGGCGCGGATCTTGTCCATGCGCCGACCGGTCACCGCGCCGATGCGGGAGGCGTAGATGTGCGCGCCGATCTCGGAGAACACCACCCACAGCAGCGGCATCGTCCCGTGCGCGACCTTCGCCCACATCCCCTGTCCTGCGGAGACGTTCAGTCCGCAGGTGACCAGGGTGAGGATCCAGGGCACGAACCGCACCCACGCCAGTGCCATGTCCATTCGGATGAGTAGGAGGTTGGCCACGGAGAACACCGGGATGGACACGTCCATCCCGACCGGCACCATCCACGGCTCACCGAACCCCCACCGGGCCGCCGCCTCGGACACTGCGTCGAAGGAGGAGATGAGGCCCAGAGCGCCGACCCCGGCCGCGGCGAGCGCACCGACACCGGCCAATCCCATCTCCGGGCGGGTCAGCGGCGGGACGGCCGGCCGATCCGTGTTCAGCGTCGGGGCGCTCATGCCGCCACCCCGCCTCGGGACTGACGGCGGCGGACCGGCCGGCGGACGGGAAGCGGGATGACGTTGAAGATGTCCGGCGCGAACGCCTCGATCGCCTCAGCGGCGACGCGGCTCACACGGTCGGGAAAGTCCGGGTTGGCGGCGAGGATGTCGCGGGCCGCGTCCATCCGGGCCGCTGCCTCCATCTCGCTCTCGCCCTCCACACCCAGCCACAGATCCAGCGGGGTGCCCAGGGCCAGTTCCACGAAGTCGGTGTCCGAGACGGCCTCATGGCCGCCGATGTATGTGCGCATTGAGTACTCCAGAGCTGCGAAGGGACGGAGAAGGCCGGGGCGGTCGTGGTCGAGAAGTGGTGAGAGGCGACCGCCCCGGCGAGAACCCCGGGCCGCGAGTGCGGCGGGGTAAGTGCCCCGGCCGGGAGTCGAACCCGGCCTGCGACCATCGGGGCGGCACTGCGGTGAGGTCTTCAACGGCGCCCTTGTGTGCGGGCGTTGTCCTGGCTGCGCTTGTTCGCATCGCTGTTCTTGCGGGCCAGATCGGCTCGCTCCGCATCTGTCAGACTCGTGACCACAGGGACCTCCTAGTCAGGTGCCTGTCAGCGCCGCCCGGAATTGCATCTCCGGGCGGCGCGCTTGTTGGTACCGGCGGAACCCGGCTCCCCTCAGCCCCGCCCGTACAGCCCCACGTGATGCGGACCGGTCGGACAGGGGAGGCAACCGGCCGAAGCGCCGAAGCACTGCGGTGGTGTGGGTTGCGCTGTGCATCACGCGGAAGAACCGCGTGGCCGCCTACTTGGCCAAGGAGAGGCGGCGTGATCCTCATTCAGTTGTCAAAGAACAGTCGCTCCCCGGCAAGCGCGGTAACCCCTGGTCAAAGGGGCTCCCGTCCTCACGGGACCCGCCGGGCGCTCTGCGGTCATGCAGCTCAGGGCCTGAGTCAGCGCCACCGAACGGGTACTGCCGAACAAGAGGAACATGTAGTACGTGTTCCTCATCATGCAGAGAGAGATTCGCTCCGTCAAGCCCTTCGGCTGTTCGGGTTCCGCGAGCCCCTCGCTGTCGATGTGCTTACAGATTGGCCTCAGAAGGGAAGACGATCGACCCCGTACATGTACGACCTGCGGACGACCTCGCTAGGGTGAAGTCGTCCCAAGTCGTCCCAGCAGGGAGAGCCCGACATGGCGAACGAGAGGCTTCGAGGCGCGATCGTTGAGAGCGGCCTCACCCTCGATCAAGTAGGCGCCTGCTTAGGGGTGTCGGCGAAGACAGTCGAGCGGTGGATCGGCGACCCGAAGCGCAAGCCCTACCGGCGATTCCAGTTCGCCACCGCATCACTGTTGCAATGCGAAGTGTCCTACCTGTGGCCCGAAGAGCGGACCTCAGCCGAGGTCACCGAGGCCGGGAACGCTGAGCTGATCAAGCTGTACCCACACCGGTCTGTCGTGCCGAACCGGTTGTGGCCACAGCTCTACTCGCAGGCACGGGAGCACTTCGACGTGCTCGTGTACTCGGGGTTCTGGCTCACGGAGGACGCGGCGTTCCACCGAGTCGTCAAGGAGAAGTCATCGGCCGGCGTGCGTATCCGGTTCATGCTCGGAAACCCGGACAGTGCCGCCGTGGCGGTTCGTGGCGAGGATGAGGGAATCGGCCCCGCGATGGCCAGCAAGATTCGCAACGCCCTCGTCAACTACGGCTCGCTCTTCGGGCTGCCCGGGGTGGAGTTTCGGCTACACGACACCACGCTCTACAACTCGATCTACCGCGCCGACGACGAGATGTTGGCCAACGGCCATCTGTACGGCGTCGGCGCGTACATGGCCCCTGTGCTGCACCTGCAGCGCGTCCCAGGGGGCGAGTTGTTCGATGCATACGCTGAGAGCATCGAGCGGGTCTGGGAGTCGGCCCGGCCCATCTCATCCCCTACCGATGGAGGTCTGCCGGCATGAGCCGCATCGACTACTTCCGAGATCCCAACGCACCTGTGGCCAACTCCGTCGTGCCCTCGGTCACTGCGGTCGTCCGTGACGGCGACGGCCGGATTCTGATCATCCACAAGACCGACAACGACCTGTGGGCCCTTCCCGGCGGCGGTCATGACATCGGCGAGAGCATCGGGGACACGGTCGTCCGGGAGGTAGTGGAAGAGACCGGGATCACCGTGCAGATCGACAGCATCGTGGGTCTGTACACGAACCCCGAACACGTTCTGGCGTACGACGACGGAGAGGTTCGACAGCAGTTCTCCATCTGCTTCCGCGCGCACCCAACTGGCGGGACCCTGCGTACGAGCAGTGAGTCGAAAGAGGTCCGCTGGGTTGCCCCAGCGGACCTCGACAAGCTGAACATTCACCCGTCCATGCGGCTGCGCATCCAGCACGGGTTGGACGACTCACGACACGAGCCCTATATCGGCTAACCGCGAGCAGGAGCGCTGACCATACGGCTCTCCACTCGCCCTGCGGCTGCGTAGATCTCCGGCGCGGCACGTTGGATGAAGCGTCCGACGATCGTGTCGGGGCCGTATCGCTGCACAATCTCGCCCAGCCGCTGAGCCGGTGTGGTGTGTCCACCGGTCGGCGTGGTCGTCATGTCGCAGAAGATCAACGCGTCAACAAGCTCGGGGCGTTCTAGCTCGAACTCGCTCTCCAGTTCTTGCCTGAGGCCCCGCTCCTCAGCTTCCAAGAGCGCACAGGAGTGGTGAGCCACCAGACTGACCACTCGTTCGTCTGCGCCTTCCTGGTCTCGCAGGAACCGGGCCCCGTCCAACGGGTGAAAGCCGGTGGCGGCGATGCTCGGTGAGTAGCCGATGTCGTGCAGCACCGCAGCCGCTTCCAACAGCTCCGCATCATCGCCCAGGATCGGCGCCAGAGAGCGAGCGCGTCCAGCGACCCCGAGGACGTGGGCCCACCGGCGTGGGAGAGGTTCGGACAGCAGCGATTCGGATAGCGGGTATGCCCACTCATTCAGTCCCATGGCGGCCAAGGCTACGACCGGCCGACGGAAGTCGGGAGGGCGCACACCGTGCGCCCCTTGCCGTGAACGGTGGCCAGCAGGCCGGTTCCCTCCATGTGGGCCAGCACGCGCCGCACCGCCGTTCGCGATACTCCGAAGCGCTCGCAGAGCTTCGCCTCGGATGGGTACGTGTCGCCGATCGTCAGAGAATCCTCGGCAATCACGTCCGTCATCCTCTCCGCAAGGGAACGACGGTCGCCGCCTTGGGCGACACGCCAGCCGATCCCTGGTGCGGACTCAAGGGTGCCCTCGGCTTCGAGCACCTTGAGAGCACGGCGGATCGTGTTGCGCGCGACACCATGTGAGCGCATGAGATCGGCCTCGGACGGCAGAGGGCCGCGGATCTCGCCCTCTTCAATCCCCTTCCGCAGCGCCGCTGAAATGACCAGGTAGGTTCCGCGCGGACTGGCCTCCGACACGTGGGCTCCTCTCGCCTCTCCATTGCCTTCTGTCAAGGGTCCCATCGCCGGCCGACAGCAAGACGGGTCTGACCTCATACTTGCACCCACCTGGCCCGGCCCATCTCCCAGTTCCCCTGCATTCAGCTCCGAACTACGGAGTACACGAAGCGAGGACTCCCCGGAACAGCATGCAGACTCAGATGCGAAAGCCATCAAGTCTGACGTCTAGCGCGGACTGGAATGTGGGATGGATCGTGAACCCCGTAGTGGCCTCAAGATTGCTAAGCCGTTCCGCATATTCGGGAAATGTTCGCACATACCTCACTTCATCATTCCTCCCACTGCTGCAGCCGATAAAACCAATGTTATAAAGCAGAGTTACTAGCGGCCCGTAGTACTCAGCCCACGTCCCCGTAGAATTACTCCACATATTAGCTGTCATCTCATCCAGCCATTCTGATCCCCGAAAATATGGGTCAGCCAACAAGAGAGCGGCGTCGTCGATACGTCGCGTGAACTCCTCCCGAGACATGGGGACCACACAGCCACTAAACACGGCGAAGACTCGGTCAATGTCAGGGTATGACATTTTCCACTCATCCCTAAGCGCAAGAAGCCTCTTATGTGAATACGAGTCCTCCGCCGTCTTAATGTCCTCCCATGAAGCCCTGTCCCCGTTCATGACAGTGAATGTCTCATTGAGGAAAGCGATGATATCTCGCGGCCTCATTAGGGTTCTATCGAGCATGTAATCAAAGGCATCCCCTCGCGCTACGTTTGTGCGGGGAAGAACATCCGAGATGGAACTAGGCGTGCCACGCTTGGCAGAAACTACTCTCATTCTGTCTGTTACGAGCTCGCGTAGCTCTGCCGGGCTCCAGCGCATGTGAAGCGCCAGAGAGCGAAATTTCTCCTCTTGCCCACCGCTCCTATGCCCGAAGTCCAGGTTCTCGAAGATGTTTGTTCGCAAGGCTACAATTACCTTCAAATTCTTCACTCGTTGAAGGTCCAGAACAGCCCTGAACAGGCATCTAACCAACGAATTAGCCAGCTTCTCATCCACCCAGTCGCGGTCCAGATCATCAATCACGACGAAGGTGAAGTTCTGGCGACTTTCTAGAATGTCCTCATCGAGAACCTTGAGCATCTTGTTGAGACGGGCCATCTGTGTCTCATTGACGATTCGCTGAAATCGTTCCGTGAGCTCTCTTCTCGTCTCGGTTGAGGAAACGTCCGCAGAGCTACCACCTACCGTCGCAGATGCATTCGACACGGTACTTCCACTGAAGCCGATTGTACCTTTCGCTTCTCTATTTACCTTCTCTTCAAACTTCTCCGTAATTTCTCGGACACGCTCGTCAGCTTCCACCCAAAATCTGTCCTGGAATTCTTCAAGATAATCCAGCGCTGCACGCTTCCCGGGATCACGCTTAATCTTTTCGCGAAGACTTGCCAGAAAATTACTTTTGGCTGCAGGTGAGTCAACCTTGTAACGGTGACGGATCAGTTCTACAAGTAGGACATGTTTCCACAACGCAATAAATAACGGATCAAGACTCACTTCAAGTTCATCAAGAAATCGCATAACGCCGAGATTCGTGATGTAGTTGAGTGAAAGGTCCTCCGGAGCGATTCTGACAACACGCTCAGGGTACTCTTCCTGAAGGCGCTGCAATACGGCAGACTTCCCGCTGCCAGTTCGCGCAATTAGAAAGCAATGGGAATCATCTCGGGACGCGATGGTGTTGTAGTCATCCGATTCGTAGAAAGCCTCCATAAGGATCGGGTCTGCCTCGGCCTGCTCCCCGCCGATGTTGAAATTGCCGCGCCGAACCGAACCACCGCTAGCCATGAGGGCCTCCCTGCGTGTGACGTAGGCCGCATTGTATGAGCGATACGGGGCGCTTAGACCCGTTCTTGCACAAGAAGAGTTGCCCTATGCCGCTTTTATGGAGAGACATCCCTAATTATGCGCATTGTGCGTAGCCCTTCAGGGCCTAGTCGCTACGGCTTTGCTTGTCTGCCAACTACTGCCACCACTTTCGATGAACGCTAACCAACGCCGCCCCTGATCCGCTGTGATGGTCAGCGATCGCCCTCTACCTAAGGAGAGATCCATGCCCATGTCTCACGACGGCACCCTCGTGCCGACCGAGAGCGGCAGCGGCAGCGGCTCATGGAACCTTCAGTGGCGGCTTCTGTGTCCGGCCTGCGGGATCCCAGAGGTCGAGCGGACAGGTTCGGGAAGAGACCAAAGTTCGGTCACCGTCCAGCCCGACCGGGACGACTACGACAGCCCCCTCGGAACACGTGGTGGGTATGTCCGCGTAGATCTCACATGCACAGCCGGCCACGGCTTTGCCTTCATCATGGGCAACCACAAGGGAGCCGAAATCGTAGGCATCGTTCCGCGTACGTGAGCAGGATCCCGTCTCAGTTGCCGTCTCATTCAGCTCCGTACGTTGGCGTCCGCAGTCGTGCGCGCTGTGCCCTTCCGGAGTCCGAAGTACCGTCGTGAACGTGCGTGAATGCCTGCGGATACGCCTCTGTACTGCACCAACAGACTTGGAAAGCGTGTTGGGGGCAACCCCTCACGAGTTCGAATCTCGTATCCTCCGCCATTGCTCTCACCGGGCAATACGTCGAAGGCCCCCGCAGCT
>NZ_JBFAJY010000033.1:49674-94684 GCF_040655445.1 Streptomyces sp. NPDC050423 | reverse complement strand
CCTTTGTACTCACCCGCAGAACATTCTCTGAGGCTTTCCTCCGGGCGCTTCCCTTCGGTCTTGCGTTTCCGACTCTATCAGACTCTTTCGTGTCCAATTCCCGGTCGAAGCGGGATTGCTTTCATTGCCTTCGGGGAATTTCGCTTTCGCGCTTTTCCCTTTCGGCGAGTCCGACTCTATCAGGCCTCTCCGGCCCGATTGACCAGCCCCAGCAGACATGCCGGTGCCGACCTCGGGTTAGGGTTTGGGCTTGATAGTCGCCGCCGACCCCCGACTCAATGTCGCGTTGGGGTCAGGCAGAAGTACGACAGTACAGGCTGCCGAGAGGCGAGGCAAATCGTTTCCGGTGCACCCCTAGGTCCTCGAACCGCCAGGACTCAGGCGGAACCGGGACTTCCCATGACTTACGCTGCTGAGCAGTACGCCGCCCTCCTACCAAAGCCCTGGCGGCGCCATAGAAGCTCCACTCTGGGAGGCTCCCCATGACCACTGTGACGTCCCCTCTTGCCGGACGCGCCATCGGGCTCGCCGCGGTGCCCGACCCGGTCTTCTCCGGCGCGATGGTCGGTCCCGGTACCGCCATCGACCCCGTACGCGAGCCGTCGGAGGCCGTGTCGCCGGTCGACGGAATCGTCGTCTCCCTCCACCCGCACGCCTTTGTGGTCGTGGACGGCGAGGGACACGGGGTTCTGACCCACCTCGGTATCGACACCGTCCAGCTCAATGGTGAGGGCTTCGAGCTCCTGGTGAACAAGGGTGACACCGTCACGCGCGGCCAGAGCATCGTTCGTTGGGACCCGGTCGCCGTAGAGGCGGCCGGCAAGTCCCCGATCTGCCCCGTCGTGGCGCTGGAGGCAACTCCCGATTCCCTCTCCGACGTCGTCGAGGACGGCGACGTGAAGGTCGGCGACGCATTGTTCGGCTGGCAGTAACGCGTTCGGCGCAGTGACAGCCGGCCGGATATCCATCGCGGGGACATCGTCCACCGCACAATCGGAGACAGGTGAAATGGAGACAACGCTGCGGGGCGTAGGCGTGAGCCACGGTGTGGCGATCGGCGAGGTACGGCACATGGGCACGGCAGTGCTCGAACCGCCGGCCAAGCAGATCCCTGCGGAGGAGGCGGAGCGCGAACAGGGGCGGGCGCGGCAGGCCGTGGAAGCTGTGGCGGCCGACCTCGTCGCACGCGGCAACCTGGCCGGCGGCGAGGCCCAGCACGTGCTGGAGGCCCAGGCCATGATGGCCCAGGACCCCGAGCTCATGGCTGATGTCGACCGGCGCATCGCTGTCGGCAGCACCGCCGAGCGGGGCGTGTACGACGCGTTCGCTTCGTACCGGGCGCTGCTGGCCAGTGCCGGGGAGTACCTCGCGGGCCGTGTCGCCGACCTCGACGATGTGCGCAATCGGATCGTGGCCCGGCTGCTCGGTGTGCCGATGCCGGGTGTGCCCGACAGCGACGAGCCGTATGTACTGATCGCGCGGGACCTGGCTCCCGCCGACACGGCGCTGCTCGACCCCACGCTGGTGCTCGGCTTCGTCACCGAGGAGGGCGGACCGACCAGCCACAGCGCCATTCTGGCGCGGGCGCTCGGGGTGCCCGCCGTCGTGGCGCTCCCCGGCGCCGGGGAGCTGGCCGAGGGCACGGTGATCGCGGTGGACGGCAGCACCGGCGAGATCTTCGTCGAGCCGAGCGCCGAGAAGCGGGCGGAGATGGAGAGCGCCGCGGCCGCGCGGAAGGCCGCGTTGTCCACGTCGACCGGTCCCGGTGCGACGTCCGACGGCCACAAGGTGCCGCTGCTCGCCAACGTCGGCGGGCCCGGCGATGTGCCGGCGGCCATCGAGGCGGGTGCCGAGGGTGTGGGGCTGTTCCGCACCGAGTTCCTCTTCCTCGACGACAGCAAGCAGGCGCCGTCCGAGGAGAAGCAGATCGCGGCGTACCGCGCCGTGCTTGAGGCGTTCCCCGAGGGGCGTGTCGTGGTGCGGGTGCTGGATGCCGGTGCGGACAAGCCGCTGGACTTCCTGACTCCGGCGGACGAGCCGAACCCGGCGCTGGGTGTGCGCGGGCTGCGCAGTCTGCTGGATCACCCCGATGTGCTACGGACCCAGCTGACCGCGCTGTCGAAGGCGGCCGAGGGGCTGCCCGTGTACCTGGAGGTCATGGCGCCCATGGTCGCGGACCGTGCGGACGCCAAGGCGTTCGCCGACGCGTGCCGCGAGGCCGGGCTGAACGCGAAGTTCGGTGCGATGGTCGAGATTCCGTCGGCCGCGCTGCGCGCCCGTTCGGTGCTTCAGGAGGTGGAGTTCCTGTCGCTGGGCACCAACGACCTGGCGCAGTACACCTTCGCGGCGGACCGTCAGGTGGGTGCGGTGTCCCGGCTGCAGGATCCGTGGCAGCCGGCGCTGCTGGATCTGGTGGCGATGTCGGCCGATGCGGCCAAGGCCGAGGGCAAGAGCTGTGGTGTCTGTGGTGAGGCTGCCGCCGATCCGCTGCTCGCCTGTGTCCTGACCGGCTTGGGAGTGACGTCGCTGTCGATGGGCGCCGCTTCCATTCCTTATGTGCGCACCACGTTGGCGAAGTACACGCTCGCGCAGTGCGAGCGGGCGGCGTCCGCCGCGCGTGCGGCGGACTCCGCCGAGGAGGCGCGGGTCGCCGCTCAGGAGGTGCTTTCGGGCGAGTAGGGCCGCAGCGCCCGGACGCTGAGGAGAAGGGGCTTCCCGCCGATGGTGGCGGGGAGCCCCTTCGGCTTGTCAGTGGTGGGGTTCCGGCTCGTCGGCGCCGATGTCGAAGCCCGCGCAGTACTCCACGCCGGACTCCGGGGAGACCGGTTCCCCGGTGTCGGCATCGGTGCAGTAGGCGCTGAAGACCTCGCCCGCGGTGAGCGGGGTGAGGCCGCCGCGGATCAGCCGCCAGCCGTGCACCCGGTCCGGGATGCCGGGTGCGCTCGTCCGCAGGACGACTCCCCCGCGGCTTTCGAGGGCGATGCCGACGGCCAGCACGGTCACGAATTCGGCTCCTTCCGCCGAGTCGAGGCCGGCCGGCCCGCTCATGTCCCGTTCGGTGTGCAGGGCGGCGAGCAGTTGCTCGTTCTCCGTGGGGGTGCTGCAGACCAGGTGGTGGGTGCCGGGGCCCGCTGTCTCAAGGGTGCGCAGCAGGAGGTGGGACGCCCGGTCGAACGCCGCGCGGCCGACGTCCTGGCCGCAGTCGGCGCACTCCCCCAGACCGGCCAGGTGCATCGTGGCGTACTCCCAGGTGGCCCGGCGTACCGCCCGGGAGACGAGGAGCGGGATCAGGGTGTCGAGTGGCTGTCCGGTGTAGGTGACGGTGGCTCCGATCGCCGCGATCTCGGCGGTGAAGCGGCTGCGGCTCGCCGGGGAGTCGGCCGCGATGTCCGATTCGGCGCAGAACTCCGCGTACTCCTCCGGGTCGAAGAGGGCGACCGTTGTGTGCATGCCCTGCGCGGCGAATGTTTTGAGCAGGCCTTCCACCTGCTGGAGGTAGACGCAGTGGTCGTCGAAGGCGAACGTGGCGTAGTGCCGCATCACCGCGAAGTCCTGTTCATCGGTCAGGAGGCCGATGGTGCTCGGTGCTTCGCGGCGCAGCGTGCGTCGCATGGTGGCGCCGGTCCGGCCGTGGATCGTGGCCCGCTTGCTCCTGGTCTGCTTGTTTCCGGTCTTCCTGTTTCCGGCCTGCTTGTTCCTGGTCTGCGCCATGATTCCCCCAGTGCGCTGTCGATCATTGCTCACTCAGCGTAATCACGGGTACTGACAGTGCCGTCCGTCAGCGGCGCCTGCGCGCCAGCTCCTCGTAGAAGTGGAGGAGTTCCAGGTTGTCGATCGAGCCGGGGTTGACGGCCTTGGCCAGGGCCGTTCCCTGGAGCAGGCGCTTGACCGGAACCTCGATGCGCTTGCCGGTCAGGGTGTGCGGGATGCCGGGGACCTCGATGACCTCGTCCGGGACGTGGCGCGGGGAGAGGTTCTCGCGGATGGTGCGCTTGATGGCGGCGCGCAGTTCGTCGTCGAGCGCGGCGCCCTCGGCGAGGTGGACGAAGAGGGGCATCCAGTAGCCGCCGTCGGGCTCCTCCAGTCCGATGACGAGCGATTCACGAATCTGCGGGAGGCGCTCGACCGCTTCGTAGATGTCGGCGGAACCCATGCGTACACCCTGGCGGTTGAGGGTGGAGTCGGAGCGGCCGTGGATGATGACGGAGCCGCGGTCGGTGATCGTGATCCAGTCCCCGTGGCGCCAGACCCCGGGGTACATGTCGAAGTAGCTGTCGTGGTAACGGCTGCCGTCGGGGTCGTTCCAGAAGCGGATCGGCATGGACGGCATGGGCTTGGTGACGACGAGTTCACCGACCTCACCGGTCAGCGGGTTGCCCGCCGGGTCCCAGGACTGGAGGTCCGTGCCGAGGCCGGGGGCCTGGAGCTCACCGATGTGGACGGGGAGGGTGGGGACCGCTCCGGCGAAGCAGCTGCAGACGTCGGTGCCGCCGCTGACGGACGCGATCCACAGCTCGTCGGCCACTTCGTCGTGGAGCCAGCGGAACCCGTCGGGCGGGAGCGGGGAACCGGTGGTGGCGACGCACTGGACACGGGAGAGGTCGAAGTCGCGCCCCGGGTGGATGCCGGCCTTGCGGCAGGCCATGACGTAGGCGGCGGAGGTGCCGAACAGCGTGGCGCCCGCCTGTTCCGCGACGCGCCACTGGGCGCTGATGTCCGGGTAACCGGGGCTTCCGTCGTACAGCACGAGTGTGGTGCCGGTGAGGAGGCCGGAGACGAGGAAGTTCCACATCATCCAGCCGGTGGAGGTGTACCAGAAGAAGCGGTCCTCGGGGCCGAGGTCGCAGTGGAGGCCGATCTGCTTGAAGTGTTCGAGCAGGATGCCGCCCTGGGACTGGACGATGGCCTTGGGGAGGCCGGTGGTGCCGGAGGAGTAGAGCACCCACAGCGGATGGTCGAAGGGGACCTGCTCGAAGACGGGCTCGGTGTCCGCGGCGATGAGGGCGGACCATTCGAGGGCGCCTTCGGGTGCGTCGGTGCCCAGCAACGGGATGTGGACGACGGCGCGCAGGGTGGGGAGTTCGCGGCGCAGCTCGGCGACGGTGTCGGCGCGGTGGTGTTCCTTGCCGCCGTACCGGTAGCCGTCGACGGTGAACAGGACCACGGGCTCGACCTGCTGGAAGCGGTCGAGGACGCTGCGGGCGCCGAAGTCGGGGGCGCAGGAGGTCCAGACGGCTCCGACGGCGGCGGTGGCGAGGAAGGCGACGACCGCTTCCGGGATGTTGGGAAGGTAGCCGCTGACCCGGTCGCCGGGGGTGACGCCGAGTGCGCGGAGCTCGGCGGCGAGCGAGCCGACCCGGCGGCGGAGCTCGGACCAGGAGGTGGGGTTCTGGGTGTGGGCCTCGTCCACGTGGAGCAGCGCGGGCGCGTCGGCGCGCAGGGGGTTCTCGGCGGTGCGCAGCGCGTGTTCGGCGTAGTTGAGGGTGGCGCCGGGGAACCAC
The DNA here is from genome assembly GCF_040655445.1 of Streptomyces sp. NPDC050423. NCBI lineage: Bacteria > Bacillati > Actinomycetota > Actinomycetes > Kitasatosporales > Streptomycetaceae > Streptomyces > Streptomyces sp. NPDC050423. The sequence goes on along the minus strand of NZ_JBFAJY010000033.1, from coordinate 89,183 downwards.
TGGGCGCCGGGCATGGTGCGGTCGCCGAGGACGTTCTCGTACGGCGTGGAGAACCGTACGTCGAACCACTCGGCGACGGCCTGCCAGAAGGTGTCCAGTTCGTCGACCGACCAGCGGTGCAGCGCTGCGTATCCGCCCTCGGCCGGTGCTCCGTGGCGCTCGGCCGCCCAGTTCTGGAAGCGGGTGACGGCCGCGGTCGCGATGCGGTCCGGGCCGGGCTGCCAGAGGGGGGCTTCGTCGGCTGCTGAGGTCATGGGTCGGCTCCTGGCTGTACGGGTACGCCGGTCGGCGTGGGGTCGCGCGCACGTGCTGGGGTGTGCGCGTGAGGCGGCTTTCACGGACGATGCCATGTGATCGTCTTTCGCACCAGGGCCGCCCGCCCATGACCGCGTGTCCGGATATGTGGTCCGGCCACGTCCGGCCGGATCCGGCCGTATCCGGCCCGTGGGTGAACGGAAGTTGAACAGAACCCGTTCCCCTCTCGCCGGATGGCAGGGTGAGCCGCATGAACGGTCGTGACCTGGTGCGCTCGGTGAAGTCGGTGGGTTCGAAGCAGGGACTGCGTACGGTGCGCTCGGCGTGGCGGCGCTCGCGGGCGGATGCGCGGGCGTTGCCGTCGCGCGGCCCGGAGCGGGCAAGGGTACCGGGGACCGTGGTGGGGGCGGAGCCGGGGCCGGGCGGTGGTGTGGTGCGGTTCGCGCGTTCGGAGCTGAGTGTCCGGGTGGCTGCGGGGGGTGCGGTCTTCTGGGGGTGGGACGGGGCGGAGCCGCTGCCGTCGTACGCCCTGCCGGGGCCGGCTCCCGACGCGGATCCGCGGGCCGTTCTGGAGCCGGACAAGGACGGCGGATGGCAGGTGGTGTCGGAGCGGCTGACCGTCGCGGTGTCCCGGCACGGGGCGGTGGAGCTGCGCACTCCGGGCGGCGTGGTGCTCCGGCGTGAGCTGCCGCCCCGGTGGTGGGAGCCGGTGGCCGGCGGGTCGGCGCGCTGGGTTCAGCGGTCGGAGGTCCCGGCCGACGCGCGGTTCTTCGGGCTCGGCGGGCGAGCGGGCGGGCCTCGGCTCCGGGACGGCGTGTACGGGTTGTGGAACACCGATCCGGGCGGACGGTTCGGGCCGGACGACGACCCCCTGTACCTGACGATGCCGGTCCAGCTGGTGGTCTCGGACGCGGGGACGCATCTGGTCTTCCACGACAACTCCTGGGCGGGCCGGGTGACGCTGCGCGAGGGGGCGGAGGGCGCCGGTTCCGGTCACGACCGTCCGGGGATGTCCGAGGTCCGGATGGACGGCGGGCCGCTGCGCTGCTGGGTGGTGGCGGGCACGCCGGCCCGGGTGCTCCAGGGCTGGACGGCCCTGACGGGCGCGCCGGCGCTGCCGCCGTCCTGGGCGCTGGGTCCGCAGCACGCCCGCTGGGGCTTCGGGAGCGGGCGGGAGGTGCGGCGGATCGTGTCCGGGTACCGGGAGCGTGGGCTGCCGTTGTCCGTGCTGCATCTGGACATAGACCACTACGACGCGCACCGGGTGTTCACGGTGGATCAGGAGCGGTTCCCCGATCTTCCGGGGCTGGCCGAGGAGTTGCGCGGGGACGGGGTGCGGCTGGTGTCGATCGTGGACCCGGCGGTGCCCGCCGCGCCGGGGAACGCGGTGTTCGACGGCGGCAGGGCGGTGGGGGCCTCGGGTGCGTTCGTGCGGGACGCCCGGGGCCGGATCGTGCGCGGGGAGGTGTGGCCGGGTGAGTGCGTGTATCCGGACTTCACCGATCCGCGGGTGCGCGAGTGGTGGGGCGGGCTGTACGGGGAGCGGCTGGCGCAGGGGTTCTCCGGTGTCTGGCACGACATGAACGAGCCGGTGTCGTTCGCGGCGTTCGGTGACCCGACGCTGCCCCGTTCGGCGCGCCACTCGCTGGAGGGGCGCGGCGGCGATCACCGGGAGGCGCACAACGTGTACGGCCTCGCCATGGCGCGCGCCGGGTACGAGGGGTTGTGCCGGCTGCGCCCGGACGAGCGGCCGTTCCTGTTCTCGCGGTCCGGGTGGGCGGGGATGCAGCGGTACGGGGGCACCTGGTCCGGTGATGTGTCGACGGGCTGGCCGGGGCTGCGGGCCTCGTTGGCGCTGGTGCTGGGTCTCGGGCTGTGCGGGGTGCCGTACTCGGGCCCGGACGTGGGCGGGTTCGACGGGTCGCCGTCGCCGGAGATGTATCTGAGGTGGTTCCAGCTGGGGGCGTACCTGCCGTTGTTCCGTACGCATTCGGCGATCGACGCGGGCCGGCGGGAGCCGTGGGAGTTCGGGCCCCGGGTGCTCGACGCGGCCCGGGAGGTGCTGCTGGAGCGGGAGCGGCTGCGCCCGTACTGGGTGACGCTGGCGGAGCTGGCCCGGCTGACGGGTGCGCCGTACGCGCGTCCGTTGTGGTGGGGTGCGCCGGGCGACCGGGCGCTGCGGGAGTGCGAGGACGCGTTCCTGCTGGGGGACGCGTTGCTGGTGGCGCCGGTGCTGGGGCCGGGGGTGGGTGAACGGGCGGTGCGGCTGCCGCCGGGGCGCTGGTACGACACGGTGACCGGTGCGGTGTACGAGGGGCCGGGTCAGGTGGTGGTCGAGGCGCCGTTGTCGCGGGTGCCGGTGCTGGCGCGGGCCGGCTCTGTGATTCCGGTGCGGGGTGCGGACGGTGGGCTGGAGCTGGAGGTCTGGGCCCCGGTGGAGGGGCGCGGCGGTGGCGGTTTCGTGGTCCGTGACGCGGGGGACGGCTGGGAGCCGGCGGTGGTCGAGCGGTACACGACGCGGCTGGCGGGCGGGCGGGTCGTGGTGGAGCGGGACGGTGAGGAGGGGCTGGTGGACTGCCCGGTGCGGGTCCGGGGGCTGTGAGCGCGCTCAGCGGTAGCGGCCGGCGAACCAGGAGCGGACGGCCTCGGTGTGCAGGGGGAAGGCCAGTTCCTCGGGGGCGTGCAGGACTTCGTGTCCGGAGGTCTCGTCGGTGGGTGCGGACGGCGGGAGGGCGGCGGCCGGCCGGGGCGGGAGCAGGCCGAACAGGAGCAGATGGCCGTCCGGTGAGCTGAGGGCATCGGCGAGCCGGACGTCGTCGCGGTGGGCCTCGATGCCGGTCTCCTCGTGGAGTTCGCGCACGACCGCGTGCTTCCAGTCCTCGGCGTGGTCGACGAAGCCGCCGGGGAGGGCGCGTCCGCCGAGGCAGGGTTCGATGGTGCGGGTGATGACGACCAGTCCGGTGCCGTCCCGGTCGGTGACGGGGAGCAGGGCGACGGCGACCGGGAGCGGGTTGCGGTAGGCGGTGGCGCCGCAGACGGTGCAGGTGCGGGGCCAGGCGTCCGGGAACGCCAGGGCGGTGTGCGGGGCTCCGCAGCTGTCGCAGTGGGAGTTCTTCACGTGCTTCTCGCGCTTCTCGGGCTTCTCGGGCTTCTCGGGCTTCTCGGGACTTCTATTCGTCTCGGACACGCGCGGACTGTATCCGATCACCTGACCGGTGCCGCCGGAGTGATGGACGATGTGCTCATGACAGGTCTTGCTTCCGCTCTCCGTGTCCTGGCAGCCGCTGCCGCCACCCTGCTCGCCGTCACCGCCGCCGCCCCGGTGGCGCAGGCGAGGCCCGAGCCCAGGGCTCCCGCCGAGTTCGTCGCGCTGCGTGCGGTGGATCCCACGATCATCCAGGAGATGCGCTATCCCACCGGGCACGACTTCATGGGCGAACCGGTGGACGGTTACCGCGAGTCCCTCTGCATCCTGACCCGGCCCGCCGCCCAGGCCCTGCACCGGGCCCAGCTCCGGCTGCTGCGCCAGGGCTACTCGCTGAAGGTGTACGACTGCTACCGGCCCCAGCGGGCCGTGGACCACTTCGTACGGTGGGCGAAGGATCTCGACGACGAGACCATGAAGGGCGAGTTCTATCCGCGGGTCGACAAGACCCGGCTGTTCGCCGACGGTTACATCGCGGAGAAGTCCGGACACAGCCGGGGCAGCACCGTGGACCTGACGCTGGTGAGGCTGCCGGCCCGGCCGGCCCCGCCCTACCGGCCGGGTCAGGAGCTGGTCCCCTGCTACGCACCGCAGGCCGAGCGTTTCCCGGACGACTCGATCGACATGGGCACCGGATTCGACTGCTTCGACACGCTCTCGCACACGGACGATCCGCGGATCCAGGGCGTGCAGCGCGCCAACCGGCAGTTCCTGAAGAAGACGCTCACCGACGCCGGATTCGTCAATCTGGCCGAGGAGTGGTGGCACTACACCTTCAGGCCGGAGCTGTTCCCCGACACCTATTTCGACTTCCCGGTGGCCCGTCGGTCCGTCGCCGGTCGCTGAGACCGAGGAGGAGAAACGGGTGACTGGGACCACCCCCGTGGGTTCCGGCCACCCGTTCTCCTTCTCGGACGCGAATCGGCCGTATCCGGTTGCCGTTCCAGCCATTACGGTGCCCGTATGTCACAGCAGACGTTCGATTCGTACGAGGAATTCTGGCCCTATTACGTCGCGATGCACTCCAGGGCGGCGACCCGCTGGGTCCATCTGACCGGCACCCTGACCGGGCTCGCGGTCACCGCCTACGGCCTGGCGCGCGGCCGCAAGCGGTATGCGGCGGCGCTGCCGCTGATCGGGTACGGGACCGCCTGGCCCGCCCACTTCCTGATCGAGGGGAACAACCCGGCCTCCTTCGGCCATCCGGCCTGGTCATTGCGCGGCGACGTGCAGATGATCCGGATGATGCTGGCCGGCCGCGACCGGGAGCTCGCGGAGACCGCTGCCAAGTGGCTCGCCGACAACAGCTGACCGTGGCACACTTCTGACGTTCCGTCAGATTCAGTGCTGGGGAGGAACTTTGCCGCGCAAGCACATACCCGTGGTGGCCGGGTGGTTCACCGAGGACGGCACCGATGAGGACTTCCGGCTGCTGGGCACCCGCTGTCCGCTCTGCTCGTCGGTCTTCTTCCCCCGTCAGGACGGCTTCTGCCGCAATCCGGGCTGTACCGGCGGCGAACCGGTCGAGGTCCCGCTGTCCCGGAGCGGCACGGTCTGGTCGTACACCGATGGCCGCTACCGGCCGCCCGCCCCCTACCCCTCGGACCCGGACGTGCCCTGGGAGCCGTACACGCTGGTGGCCGTGGAGCTCGCGGCCGAGCGGATGGTGGTGCTCGGACAGGCCGCGCCGGGGGTCGGCGTGGCGGATCTCGCGGTCGGGATGACGGTCGAGGTCGTGCCCGGGGTCCTCGGTCCGCGATCCGGCGACGGCACGGAGGACGGCGCGGTGTGGACGACCTGGCACTGGCGGCCCGTGAACACCGGCTCCGGGGACGGGGACGGGGACGGTGTGCGATGAGCGGCGACGTGGCGGTTCTCGGGGCCGGGATGCACCCGTGGGGCAAGTGGGGGCGCAGCTTCGTGGAGTACGGCAGGGTGGCGGCCCGCAACGCGCTCGCCGATGCGGGCGTCGGCTGGCCGGACGTGCAGTCCGTGGTCGGTGCGGACACCGTGCGAGGCGGATACCCGGGGTACGTGGCCGGGGCGACGTTCGCGCAGGCGCTGGGCTGGCAGGGCGCCCGGGTCACCAGCGTGTACGCGGCGTGCGCGTCGGGCGCCCAGGCCGTCAACACCGCCAGGGCGCAGATCCTGGCCGGTATGGCGGACGTGGTGCTCGTGGTGGGGGCGGACGCGGCGCCCAAGGGGTTCTTCGCCCCGGCGGGCGGCGAGCGGCCCGACGATCCGGACTGGCTGCGGTTCCGGGTGCTCGGCGCGACGAACCCCGCGTACTTCGCCCTCTACGCCCGTCGCCGGATGGCCGTCCACGGGGACACCCCGGAGGACTTCGCGCTGGTCAAGGTGAAGAACGCGGCGGCCGGCGCGCTGAACCCCAATGCCCGCTACCGGGCGACCGTGAGCGCCGAGCAGGTCGCGGCGTCCGCGGTGGTCGCCGATCCGCTGCGGCTGCTCGACATCTGCGCCACGTCCGACGGCGCGGCGGCGCTGGTGCTGTCGAGCATGGAGTTCGCCCGGCGTCACGGGGCCGCGGACCCGGTCCGCATCCGTGCCGTGTCGACCGTGACGCCGACGTACCCGAAGGCGGTGCTCGATCTGCCGGACATCGCCACTGATTCGGCGGTCGCCGCAGAACCGGCGAGCGGGAGTTTCCGCGCCTCGATCGCACGGGCGGCGTACGAGGAGGCGGGTATCGGGCCCTCGGACCTCTCGCTGGCCGAGGTGTACGACCTGTCCACGGCACTGGAGCTGGAGTGGTACGAGGACATCGGGCTGTGCCCGGCCGGTGACGGCGCGGCCCTCGTCCGGGAGGGGGCGACGGCGCTCGGCGGGCGCATCCCGGTGAACCCGAGCGGCGGGCTGGCGTCCTTCGGCGAGGCCGTGCCCGCGCAGGCGATCGCCCAGGTCTGCGAACTGACCTGGCAGTTGCGCGGCACGGCGGGGGAGCGTCAGGTTCCGGGGGCGCGTGCCGGGATCACCGCGAACCAGGGGCTGTTCGGCCACGGCTCGGCGGTGGTCGCGGTCCGCTGACGGGCCGTGCCCTCAGCGCTTCGTGGACGCACGACGCGCGGCACGTCCCCTGTGGGCGGGGGTACGTGCCGCGTGCTGCCGCCGGCCGCAGGTGCCACCCGGCCGGCTCAGGGGCGGACTACGTCGTGGCCGGTTCGCGCGGCGCGTCCGCGCGGGCCAGCGCGTGTTCGACGACGGCCACCAGTACGTCCCGTACGGACGACCGGTCCCGCGCGTCGCACACGAGCACCGGTACCTCCGGATCCAGGTCCAGCGCCGCCTGCACCGTCCCGGTGGGGAACCGGTCGGCGCCCTCGAAACAGTTGACGGCGACGGCGAAGGGGATCGCCCGGCGTTCGAAGTAGTCGACCGCCGCGAAGCAGTCCTCCAGGCGCCGGGTGTCCGCGAGGACGACCGCCCCCAGCGCACCCTGGGCGAGTTCGTCCCAGAGGAACCAGAACCGGTCCTGCCCCGGGGTGCCGAAGAGGTACAGCACCAGGTCCTCGCGGAGCGTGATCCGCCCGAAGTCCATAGCCACCGTCGTGGTGGTCTTCGCCTCGACACCCTCCAGGTCGTCCACGGGACGTCCCGCCTCGGTCAGCCTCTCCTCGGTGCGCAGCGGCCTGATCTCACTGACCGCTCCCACCATGGTCGTCTTGCCCACGCCGAAGCCGCCCGCCACCAGGATTTTCAGGGTAACGGGCTCCACGGGCCGCCTGCTGCGGCTAGAGCGCCCGAAGGCCATTGATCACCTCGCGAAGAATGTTCACGTCCGGCAGCTCGGCCGGCGGAACGGGACGGGTCACATGCACCAGCTCGTCCTCGACGAGATCACCGACCAGCACCCGGACCACCCCGACGGGGAGGTCCAGACCGGCCGCGAGCTCGGCGATCGACTGGGGCATGCCGCTGCACAGTTCGACGATCTCCACGTGTTCCGGGGAGAGCATCTGGTCCCGGCCGGGATCGTCGGCCGCGGGTTCGGGGACGACGATCGCGATCAGGTCGAGACGGTGACGGGACGCGCTGCTGGTACGTCCCCGCGTCATCGCGTACGGACGGACGACCGGCCCCGCGTCGGCGTCGTACCAGCGCGAGGACTGCGGACCGCCGGGGGCGGCCGGGGAACGGGAGGAGTCGGCGCTCATGCCATCCACTCACCCTCCGGAGGGCAGACCGGTCGACCTGGGGGAGCTGGCCAGGTGGGCGCCCACACGCTTGACCATCAGCGTCATCTCGTACGCCACCTGCCCGACGTCCGAGTCGGAGTCGGCGAGCACGGCCAGACAGCTGCCGTCACCGGCCGCGGTGACGAACAGGAACGCCTCGTCGAGCTCGACGACGGTCTGGCGGACCCGGCCGGCGTCGAAGTGCCGCCCGACCCCCTTGGCGAGGCTGTGGAACCCTGAGGCCACGGCCGCCAGGTGCTCACCGTCCTCCCGGGTCAGGTCCTTGGACGCGCCGGTGGGGAGACCGTCGCTGGAGAGAACCAGCGCCTTGCGGATACTGGCGACGCGCTCGACGAGTTCGTCGAGGAGCCAGTTGAGTTCGCCGGACCCCTGGCGTACTGAGTTGAGTGCTGCGGCGTTCGGTGCGGTCATGGACCGTCCCCTCCCGGAGTGGTTCCTTGTGCTGTGTCACCGGGGCCGGTCACGTCCTCGGCGTTCTGGAGGCGGCCGCGCTGCCAGCCGCGCTGGAGCGACGCCATGCGGCTGCGTACCTCGTCGGCGTCGCGTTCGATGTCCTCCACCGTCTCCACCGGGTCCGGCTCGGCGGTGCGGCCGACGGATCCCTCGCGGAGCTGCGGGGCGAGACTGGCCTGCCGGACCCTGCGGGGCAGCCCGCCGACCGTCTCGGGAGCGGGCGCCGGGGTCCGCGCGGGTGTCGACGGACGGGGCGCCGGCACCGAGGGCCTGGCCGCCGGGGACATGGCGTGCTCAGTACGGGTCCGCGAGCCGTTGGGGTGCCCGGGTTCGGTGGGCCGGCCGCGGTCCGCGGACCGGACGGGTCCGGGCGCCGGGCGCGTGCGGTCCGGGTCGGCGGCCGTGGGATGGGCCCGGCCCGCCTCGTCGATCCGGCGGCCCCGGTCGGTGACCAGGGTCGGCGGTGTGCGGCGGGGCAGCGGCCGGACGCCGTCCGGGCGCAGCTCCCGGACGCCGTCCGGGTCCTCGCTCTGGTCGGCGGCCTGCTGGTGCTGATCGCGGTCGCCGTCGCGGCGGAGCTCACGGGCCCGGAAGATGCCGCCTCGTTCGCTCTCGGTGTCCTCCAGGTCGGACACACCGTCGAGCACCGGGTCGAGCCCCGGTCCGGCGACGGCTTCGAGTACGGGGTCGTGGGTGAAGTCCAGTGGGCCGACCGGTCCTTCGAGCTCCACCGGACCGTCGAGCAGCGCCGGGTCCGCCAGTCCGGTGGGCACCGGCGAGAGGCCGGCGGGCCTGCTGCTCCGCGGACGGCCGCCGTCCTTGCCCGAGTCCTTGCCGCTGCCCGCCGCGTCGCCGCCCGGCCTGCTGCTGGCGATCGCCCTCTCCGACCTGCGGTCGAGGCGGAATCCGGTGCCGTGTGCCTCCGGGGCGTCGGTGAGCAGCGCCGCCGGGATGAAGACGACCGCGGTGGTACCGCCGTAGGGGGAGGTCTGGAGCGAGACCCTGACGTTCTGCCGCTGGGCCAGCCGGCTGACGACGAAGAGGCCGAGCCGGTCGGTGTCGGACAGCTCGAACTCGGGTGTCTCGGCGAGTCGGAGGTTGGCGTCCAGGAGGAGTTCCGCGGGCATGCCGAGCCCGCGGTCATGGATTTCGAGGGTGAACCCGTTGGCGACGCGCTCGCCGTGCACCTGGACCGCGGTGTGCGGGGGCGAGAACACCGTGGCGTTCTCCAGGAGCTCCGCGATCAGGTGGGTGAGGTCGGCGACGGCCGGGCCGCCCACACCGATCCTCGGCAGCCGGCGGACCTCGATCCGTTCGTAGTCCTCCACCTCGGCGACCGCGGCGCGCACCACGTCCATCAGCTGGATGGGCTTGCGCCACTGCCGTGACGGTGCGGCTCCCGAGAGGATCACCAGGCCCTCGGCGTGGCGCCGCATGCGCGTGGTGAGGTGGTCGAGACGGAACAGGTCGGCGAGTTCCTCGGTGTTCTCGGTGCGGCGCTCCATGGTGTCCAGGAGCGTCAGCTGGCGGTGCAGCAGCACCTGGTTGCGGCGGGCGAGGTTGACGAACACCTCGGACACCCCGCGACGCATGTCGGCCTGCCTGACGGCGGCCTCGACGGCGGCCCGTTGCAGGATATTGAGTGCCTGCCCGACCTGGCCGATCTCGTCCCGCTCGTAGTGGAGGTGCGGGGACTCGGTCTCGACGTCGATGTGTTCGCCCGCCGCGAGACGCCGCATCACACTCGGCAGGCGTACCCCGGAGACCTCGTGGGCGTCCTTGCGCAGGCGTGAGAGGTCGCGGATGAGTTCGCGGCCGATGCGCACGGAGACGAACACCGAGACGAGCAGGGCCAGGAATCCCAGTACGCCGGCGACACCCGCCTTGATCAGGACGCCGTAGCCGGCGGGCCTGCCGCGGTCCTGGAAGCGGTTGTTCATCTCGGTCGAATCGTTGGCCAGCCGGTCCAGGACCGGCGGGGCCACCTCCTGCCAGCGTGCGACATCCACCTCGCGGGGGTCCTGGGTGGGCCCCTGGGCGATGAGCTTGCCCTCGGCGGAGCGCAGCGGCTCACTGTCCGGGCTCGCCCAGTACTGCTCGACACGGCGGCGCTCCGAGGCGGGAAGCGCTTCGAGGTTGATCTCGTACAGCAGTCCGCGCTTGGCGATGAGGTCGGAGATCTGCCGGAGTTCGGGGGCCGTCAGCCGTCCTGCGAGGAGCCCCGACGCGACGAGCGCGTCTTCCCGGGAGAGCATTTCGCGGGCGCGCGAGATGCCCGTCAGGGCACGGACCTGCTTGTCCATCGACACGTTCTCCATGACGTGGAGGCCGGTCAGAAAGCGGTAGCAGGGGTCGATGAGGCCGTTGTAGTACTCCATCGCCCTGGCCCGGTCGATGGTGCGCTTGTCGACGGAGTCGCGGAGCGACTGCAGCCCCTCGACCGCGCCCAGGATCGAGCTGAGCTGGGTCGCGGCGTCGGGGCGCAGGGCGTCGCGGATGTCCTTGTGCCCCGCGCTGCTGTTGACCTGCTTCACGACCCGGTCGGTGGCGGCACGCTGGCGGCGCAGGACCGGCAGGGCGTCGGAGGCGCGCGGGTCCGCGAGGAAGACGAGGGTCTGCCGGCGCTCGTTCTGGACGGCCCGGACGGTGTCCTCCAGGGGGTGGCCGATCTTCTCCACCACGGTGCTCGCGCTCATCAGCTGGGCGGCCTCCCGGCCGGTCAGATAAGTGGCGAAGCCCCACAGTGCGGTGAGGGAGACGAGCGGCACCAGAAGCAACGCCACGATCTTCCGGCGGATGGACTTTCCGCGAAAGCGCATGGCCTCCCCCAGCTCGGCACCGCAGGGCGGTGATGGTGTTCCGTCAACAAACGGCGCGAGCCTACTACCGACACACAGACAACTCGAAGGCACGTCCGGACGATTTTCGGCCGCCTTACTGGGAGTTGACCATGAGTTGTCCCGGTATTCCTGGAGATGAAATTCGTGAAAGCGACAGAAGAGACCAGCCAGAGCCCCACATTCCTCCCCGCGCCAGTTGGCTGGAATTATTCGTTCCGTGACGGTTCGGGGGAATCTTCACAGCCCGGCACTCGTCTGTCTGTACGGGGGCAGGGGGACTGCAGGGGCGCATCCGGCAGGATGGGACGGCCCGTCCGCGTAGAAACCGCTCATGCCGGGCAGCAACCCTGAAGTCGGACAGCGGTGGGGAGTTGAAAGTCGTTGGACACGGAAGAGCGTCATGGCGCCGCGGAGTCGGTGCGGGTCCGGGCGGCGAGGGGTGCGGCGCCCGCGGGGGCGGGCCGTCCGGTGATTCCGCGGCAGCAGCTCTGGGTCGAGGAGCCCGCGCTGCGGCGGCGGATGCCGGACCCGGTACGCACCGCGGCCGTGCGGGCCGTTCTGATCATGTCGCTGACGATCATCCAGGCGATGGTGGCCTTCCTGGCCACGGTGACAGGGTCCTGGCTGGCCTTCCCGATGGTGCTGAGCAGCGTGGCCAGCACGGTGGGCGCGACATGGTCGGTACTGGATGTGTGGGTCACCCGGCAGGTGTGGAATCAGCGCAACGGCGTCGTGTCGATTCCGAGCAGTTCCGCCCGGCGGCTGCGCCGCGAGAGGCGCCGGGCGAGGCGGGCCGCCCGGACCGGGCAGCGGGACGGTACGCGAATACGCCGCCGCTCCGCGGGCCGCAGGCTGTCCCGGGCCTGAACCCCGCCGTGGCGGCCACGCCGGGAGGGGACGGGCCCACACCCAGGTGACCGCACCTGCGGTCTCAGCCGGTGCTCTCGTCCGTGCTTTCCGCCTCGGTCCGTGCCGGAAGCGCGTCGGGCGCCGGCGCGGTGCGCTTGAACATCCGGGTGGCGGTGATCTCCCCGTGGACCGTCTCGACACCGGGGTCCTGCTGCGGCAGTCCGGGGCGCAGATGCTCCTCGACGCTGATGTACTTCAGCCCGGCCCGCAGGTCCGCGTCATTGCGCAACCTGATCACCAGCGGGAATTCGGCGAGCGCCGTCGTGTCGAACAGCCCCGTGGTGTAGAGCAGTTGTACGCCGAGCGCGTCCGACACCGCACGCTGGAGCTCCAGCAGATAGGTGGCGTTGGCGCGACCGATGGGGTTGTCGAGGAAGAGCGTGCCCGCGTGCTGGGGCTGGTGCCGGTCACGGCCCCGGTCGTTGCTGCGCAGTGCGGCCATCGTGCAGTACAGGGCGATGGCCGCGGTCAGCAGCTGACCGCCGGAGAAGACGTCGCCCATCTGCCCGACCGGTACGCGCTCGGCGCGCAGCACCGCGTCCGGCTTGAGGATCTCCACGGCGATGCCCTTGGGCTCCAGTGCCGCCTGTACACCTCGCAGCAGCAGGGACATGCCGTCCCGGCGCAGGTCGGAGTTCTTCTTCAGGGCCGCCTTGGTGGCCTCGTCGACGACCTCGCCGAGCCGTTCGGTCAGGGTGGCCTGGTCGGGTTCCTCGAAGCGGATCCGGAGGAACTCCTGGCCGGACCACTCCCCCAGGCCCTCGGGGAGCCGGGAGAGCCGCTGGGCGGAGCGGAGCGTGGTGAGCGCGGAGTCCACGAGGCCGCGCAGCCGGTCGACGATGGAGTCGCGGTTGCGCTCCAGCTGGGTCAGTTCATCGGTGAGGACCCGCAGCCTGGGGGCGAAGGCGATGGCCCACTTCTCCGCGTGATCGGGCAGCGCGGCAGCCGGGAGTTCACGGATCTGCTGGCGGGCCGGGGTGCGGACCTGTTCGTAACGGGTCGAGTTGGCGTGCCGGACCAGCACATCGCTCGTCTCCCGGACAGCCGCTTCCGAGGTGGACAGGTCGGCGGCGCAGCCGCGCAGTGAACGGCGTGCATCGGCGGCGGACTGCCGGGCCTCGTCGAGGCTGCCGGGGTACGGCTCGGGGGTCTCGGGCTCGTCGTCGCCGTGGTCCCTGAGGAGGTCGCGCAGGAGGGCGGCGGTCTCGTCGAAGCCGCCTGCCGAGTCCTCGGCCGTGCGATGGGCGTGCAGCAGCTCGGCGTGGGCGGCCCTGGCGGTGTCCAGGGCCGCGGTGGCGGAGGTGAGTTCGCCCGTGGCGGTGCGCAGGAGGACCTGGGCCTGTCCGGCGTCGGCGGGGACCTGCTCGTCGGGGAGTTCGGTGTGGAGGCTCTCGCCGTCGGCGGGGGCCAGCCGTTCGGCCTCGCCGCGCAGCCTGCCCAGTTGCTCGCTGGCGGCCGACGCCCGGGTCTCCAGGAGCTGGACCAGGGACTCGGCGCGGGCGGCCGCCGCCTGCCGGGATGGGCCGTCGGCGCCGTCCGTTCCCTCCAGGAGCTGGGCGGCCCGGGTGCGGACCTTGTTGGTGAGCCGGTCCAGCTCGGCCAGTGCGGCGCTCTCGTCGCTCTCGGCGCGGGCCTGTTCGGCGCGCAGGTCGGCACCGACGCCCACCTTCTCGTAGAGCTGGGACGCCGCCCGGTAGGCCTCGCGCAGGGCGGGCAGCGCGTGGCGCGGGGCGTCCGGCGCGGGCTCCGGGATGTGCTCGGGCGCGCCGGCGATCTCGGCCCGTTCGGCGCGCAGGGCGCGGGCGGTGCGGCGGGCGTCGTCGGCGGCGCGCTGGGCGGCCCTGCGGTCCTCGTCGGCGGCTCTGGCACGGTCAAGGCAGACGGTGGCGCGGCCCTCGGACTCCGCCGCCTCGTCGACCAGTTCGCGCAGCTTCACCTGCCATCCCGCCCGTTCGCGGAGGCGGAAGGCGAGTCCGGCGAGTGCGTCGGCGGCCCGGCGGGCGCGCTGGGCGGCCTCCTGGCGCTCGTCGCGGACGCGGGCGGTGTCCGCGGCGGCCTCGTCGGCCTCGGCCCGCACGGTACGGGCCTCGGCGAGCGCGGCCTCGGCCCCCTCGACGGCCGTACGGGCGGTGCCGGCCGCTTCCGCCAGTTCGGCGAGTGTGCCGGGCGGGCAGTCCAGGCGCCAGGAGCCGATCCGGGCGGCGAGCGCGCGGTCCGCGGCGAGCCGGGCCGCGAGGGTGCGGATGTCCTCGTCGCGGGCGGCCGTGCGGCCCCTGAGCGCGTGCCGCTCCTCGTCGGCGGCGTGTTCGTCGTGCATGGCCGGGTTCGGCGGGACGAGGAACACCCCGTCGCCGTTCCCGGCGGAGCCTGTGCCGGGCTCCGGAACGGGCGCCAGCAGGGCGGCGGCGGTGCCGACGGCCACGGCCGAGCGCGGCAGCAGGGCGGCGGCGCCGAGGACCTCACGGGCGCGGGCGTGCGCGTCCGGGTCGGTGATCACTACGCCGTCGACGAGTTCGGGCCGGGCCGCGAGCACGGCCGCGTGGTCGGCGGGGTCGACGGCCTGGGCGAGGTAGCGCCAGCCGGGCAGGGCCGGGATGCCGTGCTCGCCGAGATACTCCACGGTGGCCAGGACGTCGGGGCCGGGCGGCAGCAGTCCGCCGTCGCCGAGCGCGCCCAGGATGCGGGAGTCGTCGGCGGCCGCGGTGCGCAGCTCGAAGAGGCGTCGCTCGGCGGCGCTGACGCCCTGGTCGAGGAGCTCACGCAGCTCTTCGGCGTTGCGGTCGAACTCGGCTGCGGTGAGCGGCTGTTCGGCCGGACGGGGCTGCCGGGCCGTGACGGTGTGGGTGCTGTGCGCGGCCGGTTCGGTCCCGTCGGCGCCGGAGGCGCCCCCCTCCGCGTCCGGGGCTTCCTGCCGCGGTCCCTGGTCCTCGGCACCCGCCTCCGCCCCGGATTCGGGTCCGGTGGCGCCCCGCCGCGGCCGGGGTACGCCGCCGGCCTGCGCCGTGGGCAGGCCGAGCAGATCGGCGAGGCGGTGCTCGGCGGCGATCGACTCGGCGGCCCTGAGCTCGGCCTCGTAGGCCTGTTCGGCGGCCCACGCGCCGTCGGCGGCCCGCGCCGCGGCGAGTTCGGCGCGGCTCTCGGTGGCCGCCGCCTGCCTGGACCGGTCCGCCGCTGCCCCGGCGGCCTCGCGCGCGGTGTCCCAGGCGGCCACCGCGGACTGTTCGGCGTCGTTCGCCGCGAGGGCCGCGCGGGCGGGGTCCGCGTTCGGTGCGGTGTCGTCGAGCCAGCCGGCCCGGACCGCCTCGGCGGTCTCCTGCTCGACCTCGGAGAGGCGCTGGCGGAGGTGGCCGGCCTCGCTGCGGGCGCGCTGGGCCTCGGTGGCGGCCGTGGTGGCGTCACGGTGCGCGGCCTCGCCCGAGGTCTGGAGCGTCTCGGAGCGCTCCTCCTCCTCGTTGGCCACGCTCTCGCCCGCCTCGGCGGCGGTGTGCAGGGCCCGTACGAGATCGGCCGCTGCGGTGGCTCGTGCGGCCAGCGCCGGGGCGGCGTCGCGCTCGGCCTCGCGGATCGCGACGGCGACGCGGGCGGCGCGGTCGGCGGCGGCGCGGTGGCGCAGCACGGCCTCGGCGGCCTGCCAGGCGGAGTGCAGGGTGCGGGCGTCGCCCAGCTCCCGGCGCTGGGCCGCCGCGCTCTTCTCCGCCGCGGTGAGGGCCAGGGAGGCGTGCCGGTAGGCGAGTTCGGCGGCGATCAGGGCGGCCCGGCCACGGGTCTGCTCGGCGCCGGTGACGGTGTGGGCCGCGCCGGTGACCTGCTGGGCGAGCTCCGCGGTCCGGCCGCGCTCCAGGCCGGCGCGGGCGGAGAGCCGGCGGGCCAGCGTGCGGGTGCGGCGCTCGGCACCGGCGTGGATGTCCCGGGTCCGCGAACGCGCTCCGGCGGCCTCCACGATGCGGCCGAGCAGCTCGACGGAGCCCGCGGTGAAGTCGCGCTCGGCGGTGAGTTCGGCTCGGCGGCCCAGTTTGTTGCCGAAGCCGCTGACGAGGTCGGCGAGGCCGTCTGTGTCGCGGGTGTCGGTGACGGCGCGCAGCAGCAGGTCGGTGAAGTCGGAGTCCTTCTTGACGGCGAAGAGTCCTGCGGCCTCGCCCTCGTCGGCGTTCATCTCGCGCTGATAGCGGAAGAGTTCGGGGTCCAGGCCGATCTCTCCGAGGTGCTCGTTCCAGCGGTCGTGGATCTCTTCCCAGTGCACGTCGAGGTGCTGGTAGAACTTGCCGGCCTCGGTGAGGGCGTCCCGGAAGCCCTTCATGGTGCGCCGCCTGCCACGGGCACCGGAGACGCCTTCGGCGGGGCGGCCCACCGAGGTCGCCTCCGCGACGGGCAGCGAGTCGAGGCTGAGTCCGGGGCCGGGCCGGAAGGAGTACCACGCCTCGGCGAACTTCCTCGGGTCGTTGGAGACCTGGCGTCCACGCCATTCGCTGACCTTGCCGACGACGACGCACTCGCCGGTCAGGGTGTGCTGCCACTCCAGCGCGACATGCCCGCAGTCCTCGGCGAGCAGGAACTTGCGCAGTACGCCGGAGCTGGCGCCGCCGAGGGTGTTGCGGTGGCCGGGCAGCATCACCGAGAAGATCAGCTTCAGCAGAACGGACTTGCCGCCGCCGTTCTCCAGGAAGAGCACTCCGGCGGGGGCGGGGCGGCGGGGCGGGCCGACCGGTTCCTCCTCGAAGAACTCCGCCTGCGCCGGTGCGGGGTGGGGCACGGGCGCGCCGACCCCGCGCAGGTCGAGCACGGTGTCGGCGTAGCGCGCACCGGCAGGCCCGATGGAGTAGAGGCGGACCCGGGACAACTCGTACATGGCGGCGGACTCTCGTCGTTCAGGCAGCGGGAGGGAGGCGTCGGTGGCGGTGGCCGACCGTGCGGTGGCCGGTCAGCCGTGGAAGGGCAGGCCTGCGTCGGCCGCCAGCTCCAGGTCGTCGGGGTCGGGTGGCGGCAGCAGCGTCGCCGATCCGTCGGTGACGGGGACCACTCCCAGCTCCAGCAGTTCGGCCATGGCGGCACCGCCCGCCATGTCGCGGACCTGGAGCTGGTAGCGGGCGGTGGTGCGGAAGGCTCCTCCGGCGTCGTCCCCGGTGCGCTGGAGGAAACCGGAGTCGGTGAGGAAGGCGACGGCCTTGCCGACGATGCCGGTGGTGGATCCGGCCAGCCGCCGGGCGTCCTTCGTCGCTCCGGTGGAGCTGCGCCGGGCGTAGATCCGCCAGCCGGCCTCCAGGCCGGGGGCGTCACTGGCCGGGTCGGTGTTGTCGCCGTGCTCGTCGGCGCGCTCCTCCAGGCGGTGGCACGCCTGGCGTACGAAGGCGTCGACGCCGTTGACCGTGATCCGGCCGATGTACGCGTCGTCGGCGAGGTCCTCGGGGCGCGGGAAGGCCATCGCGGCGACGGCCAGGTGGGCGAGGCCGTGCAGGAAGCGGTCGGCGGAGTCCGGCGAGGCCCGGCGGGCGTAGTCGCCCATGCGGACGGCGAAGACCGAGTCCTCGCCCGCCGTGACGGCCATGCCGGCCCGGGTGGACACCTCCAGCACGATGAGGCCGAGCCCGGTGGCCACGGCGTCCGCGAGGCGGCCGAAGGCCGGCTCCTCCCGGTAGCGGCGCAGCAGTTCGGCGTACTCGGCGTCGCGGGCGGGCAGCAGCTTGGGCTGGAGCCCGAAGGCGACGAGCCGGGCGGCGTCGGCGGCATCGGCCGGGGTGACGGCGGCGGGTGCGGACGGCTGCGTGGAGGCGGTCCGGTCGGCCGGATACCCGGCGCTCTGCTCGCTCCACGCGTCGGCGTGCTCTGCGCGGTGGTCGCTCACGACGGGCGCTCCTTGCTGCGGACGGTCTTCGGTACGGGTACGGGTACGGGTACGGGTACGGGTACGGGTACGGGTACGGGTACGGGGTGGGCGGTTCTGATGCTCGCGACCGTCCCGCCCTCTGGGTGCGGGACATTGCCGGTGTTCGCGGCCGCGGGCCGGAGGCGAGCGGCCCGGACGGGCACCGCCCGGGAGAAAGCGGTCCGGAAGCGAGCGGCCCGGACGGGCCGCGGGCCGCTCACGCCGCCTCCGAGCGGTCCGCTGCCCTGCCGGCCGCGTCCAGCAGGGCCATGCCCACGATCAGGTCGGCCCCGCCGAACTCGTGGTCCTCCAGCTGGGTTCCGTCGTCGACGGAGAAGAGCAGGCGGCGCTCCCCCTGCCGGTAGGCGGTGCCCACCGGCGGGCTCGCCGCGTGCACCGCGAGCAGGGCGACCAGGTAGGGGAGGTCCGCGTCGCGCCGTCTGGCCTCTGCCAGCAGCCCGGAGAGGCGGCGCGGCGCGTCCGGCTCCAGGTCCAGCAGCTCCATGGCGCTCGCCAGCTGCTCCTCGCTGAACCGGCTGTCGGCCGGGGTGGCGATCAGATCGGGTTCGGGCATCTCGGCGCCCAGGTGTTCGCGCTCCAGCGGCGGGGTCAGCAGCATGTCGACCAGATCGCCCACCCGTACCGAGGTGGGGGTGCGCAGTCCCGTGCCGTGGGCGAAGAACGCGTCGGTGGCCCGGATCGCCTGCTCGACGGGGAGTGGCAGCAGCGGTGCCAGCAGTTGTCCGTACAGGTCGAGACCGGTCCGGACGGCCGGTGCGGCGAACGCCTGCCGGTCCTGCTCGGCACGGAACAGCGGTCCGGCCTCCAGCAGACGGGACTGCAGCTGGGTGTGGCGGCGGATGCAGTCCTTGACGATGTCGACGAGCTCGGCGGCGCGCCGCTTGTGCTCGGGCTCCTCGGCCTCGTCACGGGCCTTGCGGATGTTGGTGAGGATGGCGTTCTCGTGGCGGTAGCGGTCGGCGACGTGGTCCAGCGCCTCGGCGATCATGTCGGGCACTGCGTTGAGCCAGTCGACCGCCCGGACGTTGCGCCGGGTCGCGTCGAGTGTCTTGCGGAGGGTCTCGGCGTACTGCACGGTCCGGTAGCGGGCCTGCTCGGCGGCGAGCTGCGCATCGGCGAGGCGGCCGCGGCTGATCAGGACCTCCAGCTTCACCTCGGCGGCGATCTGGGCGCTGGTGACGTCCGTGTCGAGGGCGCCGACCAGGACGTTGACCGCCTCGTCGGTGGCCCGCAGATAGACGCTGCCGCCGTATCCGGGGACTTCTTCGATCAGTTTGAAGTCGTAGTCGCGGCGCACGTACGTGCCGTCCGGGCCGAAGGTGCCGTAGACGGCCCGGAAGCCCCGGTCGACGCTGCCGACGTTGATCAGGTTCTCCAGGACCCAGCGGGCGACCCGTTCGTGCTCGGCGGCCGGGCGGTGCGGGGCCTGCGCGGCGACGCGCGGGAGGAGTCTGGCCACTATCTGGTCGTGGTCCGCGCCGGTGTCGAAGTCCATGTTGAGCGTGACGTGGTCGATCGCGGCGAGAGCGACCTCCGCCATCGCGTAGACGGTGTACTCACCGGCGAGGTTCGCCTTGCGCACGTCGAGGTCGTGCAGCGGCGCGGTGCAGGCGAGGGCACGCAGCCGCCGCGAGAGCCCCTCGTCGGCGGCCGGGCCCGGTGCGGGCCGCGGCCCCGCGCTGAGCTGGGGCGCAGCGTTTTCCGTATAGGCAGGCGAAGTCACGCTGCACAGATTAGGTCCTCGCACTGACAACGGTCGAAACGGCGCAGAAGCGGCTGGTTGCCCCGGAGTCGGTCATGCCCTTCCGGCCGGCCCCGTGGGACCCGGACGGCTCCGCTCCGCGGCCCTCGGCACCGGGTCCCACCACCGGCCGCGGCAGGTCCCGCGCGCCGCGCCGCGCGCCCCCCGACGCGCAACGCCCCTGCTGTTCGTACCCGGTCAGACGGCGGGTGCGTCCGGACCGATCCTGCTGCGTACGGCTGTCTGCACCTCGGCCTCCTCGGCCGGGTCGGCGGCCAGCCGGCGCAGCCGCTCGGCCACCCTGATGTCTCCGGTCTCCGCGTGGCGAGCGGCGACTTCGCGGGTCGTCTCCTCGCAGTCCCACAGGCACTCGACGGCGAAGCCGGTGGCGAAGGAGGGGTCGGTGGCGGCCAGTGCGCGGGCGGCTCTGCCCCGCAGGTGGGAGGAGGACGTCTCCCGGTAGACGTGGCGCAGGACGGGAGCGGCGCAGGCGATGCCCAGCCGTCCGGTGCCGTCGACCAGTGTCCACAGGCGGGGGGCGTCGGGCCCGTCGCCGCGTACGGCTTCGCGCAGGGCGCCGAGGACCAGCGAGGCGTCCTGTGCGCCGCCGCGGCCGGCCAGTACACCCGCCGCCGAGGCGCCGAGCGCGTCGGGCCGCCGGGCCCAGCGCCGGGCCCGGTCGACGGCGGCTTCACCGCACATCCGCTCGAAGGCGGCGACGGCCGCGTCGGCGACGGTGCGCGAGGAGCTGACCGCCGCGGCCTCGATCAGGTCGAGCACGACGGGGTCCTGGGCCTCGGTCAGGTAGTGCAGGGCGGCGCACCGGGCGCCCTCGGGGCCGCTGCGGGCGGCCTCGACGATCACGGGCCGGTCCTCAGGTCCCGCGACGGCGGAGAGACAGCGGGCGGCCGGTACATGGAGGTCACTGCCGCGGTCGAGCCCTTGCTGAGCCCAGTCGAAGACGGCCTGGACGCTCCAGCCGGGGCGAGGTCCTCCGGGCCGCATCTGGCGCTGCCAGCGGTCGAACGAGCCCTGTTCGGAGGCGGCCCTCACCCGGGCGCCGACCGCTTCGCGCGGATCGTCGGCCCAGAGCCGCCAGGGCCGGGGTTCGAAGGCGTCGCGCACGGCGGTGGCCAGTTCGGCGGAGCCCTCGGCGTCCGTGCCGAAGCGGGCGAGCACGGGCACGGCGAGGGACCGGAGGCCGGCGTCGTCGTCGCGCAGGGCCAGCTCGTCCAGGGCCCAGGCCCAGTTGGAGCCGGTCGCGGCGTAGCGCCGCAACAGGGCGAGGGCGTCGTCGCGTCCGTACGAGGCGAGGTGGCCGAGCACGGCGAGGGCCAGGCCGGTCCGTGACTCGTCGGTGTCGAGGTGGTCGTCGGGATCACCGAGGTGTCGTTCGATCTCCTCGATGCCGCCGTCGAGGTCGAGGTAGAGGCGCGCGTAGTAGAGGGAGCGGTTCTCCACCTGCCAGTCGTGACGCGGATCGCTCAGGACGCAGTGGTTGAGAGCCGCCAGGGCCTCGGGGCGCGGTGCGGCGAGCGCGTGGAGCGTGCCGTCGCCGCGGCCCCTCTGCAGCAGGCCGAGCAGAGTGCCGCTCGGCGCTATGAACGGATCAAACATGGGAAAAGCCTCACATCAAGCTGTCGACGCAACCGGGGACTGTGCAGTGCCGCGTGCCGGACAGGCACTGGGCCGTGTCGGCGAAGTCCCGTCCGGCACGCGCCACGCCCTCCGGGCGTACGACGGGACTTCGCGGACACGACCTAGACCGCGCAGCGACATGATCGGCCGACCGCCGTCTTCTGCCTGGTGCAGACCATCTTCCTCTGCCTCTCGTCGGTGGCCCGAACCGGGCCCGCGACGTCATGATGACCCACCCATTTCGCCACCGCGACCACATTTACGGCGGACCCGGTCAGCGGGAACCGAAGAGTTCCAGCAGGTCGACCTTGCCGAACATGCGTGCGGTGTCCAGGGCGGAGGGTGTTCCGGCCGCCGGATCGGCCCCTGCGGCGAGCAGGGCCGCGATCACCGCGTCCTCGCCCTTGAAGACGGCTCCGGCGAGCGGCGTCTGCCCCCGGTCATTGGCCCGGTCCGGGTCCGCGCCGCGACCGACCAGTGCCGTGACCGCGGGCGCGTGCCCGTGATAGGCGGCGAGCATCAGCAGCGAGTCGCCCCGGTCGTTGGTGAGGTTCGCGGGAACACCGGCGTCGACGTAGGCCGCGAGCGCGTCGGTGTCGCCGCGGCGCGCCAGGTCGAAGACCTTGGTCGCCAGCTCCACCACCTCGGGATCAGGGGTTTCGCTCATCGGGGGACCGCCCTTCCATTAACCGAATTCTCCGCCGCCGGCCTGCCGGAGCATGCACCCTGAGGCCGTATGAGTGAATCGACAGGGTACTGCCCGGACGCACACATACCCCGGCCCGCCCATGGCAAAAGATCACGTCGAGTGACGGCGGAGCGATACGCGACACCGCGAACCCCTCCGGCCCGCACTCCGCTGTCCGCCAGTCCAGTGAAAAACCTGCTTTTTCACCCACTTGCACCTTTTATCCTATAGATACTTCCGGTGACCCTGGAAGGACTCATGGTGACTGTCCCCCCAACCAGGAGAACCACTCATGATCCTTTCCATGTCAGGCGTCGTCATCCTCGGCATCATCGTCTTCCTGTTCTTCAGGAAGGACGGCCTCAAGGCCTCGCACGCCCTCGTCACCGCCCTGTTCGGCTTCTATCTGGCCGGCACCGCCATCGCACCGAGCATCACCGCGGGCGGTGCGAGCCTCGCCGGTCTCTTGGGCGGGATCAAGTTCTGACGTACCGCTCCCGCTCCCACCCCCATCAGGAGACAGACGTGGCCCGGCGACCACTCCCCCGCATTCTGAGCAGCGGCAGCGCTTCGATCACTCGCAGTCGCGAGTTCGCGCGCACGGCCGCCGACAGCGCCACCGATGTGCTCCATCCGCTGATTATGATCACCCGTGGTCTGCGGCTGCTGGCGGGTGCAGGGCGGCAGAAGTGGGCCGCGACGCCCAAGGACCGGCGTGGTCCCACGCTGTTCCTCGTCGCGGCCTGCGTACTCGTGGTCGCGCTCGTCCCCTACGGGTCGTTCATGGCCCTGGTCGCGGTGATGGCCGCAGCCGCGTGGAAGGGACGGGCACGCACTCCCGTCAGAACCGGCCCGGACGAGGCGGAGACCGGGCGCCTGCAGGCTCTGTACGAGGCGCTCGTGCCGTACTTCTCCACGCCCGACGACCCCAGTCCGCTGTTCGCCCACGGCGGCGACTGGGACCAGGTCTTCAACGACTACGAGTTCGACGGCGACGGCCGGGTCTCCCGGCTCCGGGTGAGGTACCCCGCGTACTTCACCGACAGCGAGGCCGCCTCCCGTGCCCGGATCGAACAGCTGCTGCACGCCAAGTCGGGCCGCGGCCGGGAGTACCGGTTCAGCTGGGACGAGGAGGGCAACCAGCTCGTCATGAGCGTGCTCGACGCCCTGCCCACCTCGATCGCCGCCCAGCGCTTCGTCATCGCCCCCGGCGAGACCGTCCTCGGCTTCACGGACGACGACGCGGTGCAGCGCACCGTCCCGGTGAGCGACGGGGACGAGACCCGGGACGCACCAGGAGTCGTCTGGCGGACCGGCGCACGCACCACGGAGCCGCATCTGCTGATCGCCGGACAGCCAGGCAGCGGCACCACCACCCTGATGCGCTCCATCGCCCTCCAGGCCCTCCAGCAGGGCGACATCCTGATCATCGAGGGCAGCGGCATCGGCGAGTACGCCTGCTTCAACGGCCGCGAGGGCGTGCTCGCCGTGGAGTGCGGGGCGGCCGGGGCGCTGGCCACCCTGGAATGGGCGGCGCACGAGACGGAGCGCCGGCTGATCGAGGCCGGCCGGGCCCGGCAGTCCGGCCATGCCGCCCCCGAGGACACCAGGCGCCCGCTCTGGATCCTGCTGGACCGGCCCAGCGTGCTCGGCCACCTGGCCGCCGCCGACGGCGGGCCCGACCCGCAGGAGCTGCTCCACGTCCCGCTGCGGCACGGCAGGGCCGCCAACGTCACCGTGGTGATGACCGAGCAGTTCGACAGCCTGGACGGCCTGAACGACACCGTGCGGACCCACACCCGGGCCCGGGTGGTGCTCGGCCACTGCTCCCCCGCACAGATCGAGTCCGTCCTGGGGCTCGAGCCGCACACCACCCCGACCCCGGACGTCCCGCCCGGCCGCGGGTACGCACGGCTCGGCGCCGGTCCGGTGCTGCGCATCCAGGTGCCGGCCACGCCCGATCCGTACGACGACGCGACGAGCGAGGCGCAGCGGCAGACGGTGCTCGGCCTGCTGCCCGAACGGCGGACGGCGATCGAGGCGAGCGCGCCCGACCCCGCGACGGCAAAGACCGCGACCGCTCCCGTCGCCATGGAGTCCGTGGCCGTCAGCGACTGACGGATGTGGAAGCGAGGGAGGGCCCGCGGATCAGGTGATCCACGGGCCCTCCCGCACTTCCGCCCTGGTGACCGCTCAGGCGACGAACGTCCGGGGCGCCTCCGCGCCCGCGCCCGCCCCCGAGCTGACCAGCTGAGCGGCGGCAGCGAGCCGCAGGGCCGCCTCGTCCGCCACCGGCCCGCCGACCGTGAACGGCAGCCGGACGTATCCCTCGAAGGCGCCGTCGACACCGAACCGGGGCCCGGACGGCACCCGCACCCCGACCCGCTCCCCGGCCACCGCGAGCCGCGAGCCGGAGAGGCCGCCGGTGCGCACCCAGAGCGTGAGACCGCCGCGCGGCACGGTGAACTCCCAGTCCGGCAGCTCCCGCCGCACGGCCGTGACCAGCGCGTCCCGGTTGCCACGCGCCTGCTCCCGGCGGATCTGCACGGCCTCTTCCCAGCCGCCGGTGCGCATCAGCCAGTTGACGGCCAGCTGTTCCAGGACCGGGGTGCCCATGTCGGCGTAGGCGCGGGCGGCCACCAGGCTGCGGATGACGTCCGGCGCGGCGCGCACCCAGCCGATCCGCATGCCGGCCCAGAACGCCTTGCTGGCCGACCCGACGGTGAGCACGGTGCTGCCCGCCGGGTCGAAGGCGCAGACCCGGCGCGGCATCCGCACGTCGTCGTCCAGGTGCAGTTCGTGCATCGTCTCGTCGACGACCAGGACCGTACCGGCCGAGCGGGCGGCGTCCACCAGCGCACGGCGCCGGTCCTCGTCGGCGAGGGCGCCGGTGGGGTTGTGGAAGTCCGCGACGACGTACGCGAGCCGCGGGGCCGCGTCCCGCAGCACCTGGCGCCACCGGTTCATGTCCCAGCCGCCGAGCCCCTCCTCCATGGCCACCGGCACCAGACGGGCGCCCGCCTCCCGCATCAGCTGGAGGATGTTGGCGTAGCTCGGGGACTCCACCGCGATCCGCTCGCCGCGGCCCGCGAACAGGTGGCAGATGGCGTCGATCGCGCCCATCGCACCGGTGGTGACCATGATCTGCTCCGGCATCGTCGGGATGCCGGCGGCGGTGTACCGGTCGGCGATCATCTGCCGCAGCGCGGGCAGCCCCGCCGGGTAGTCGCCGTGGGTGTGCGCGTACGGGGCCAGCTCCTCCAGGGCGCCCTGGACGGCCCGGGTCAGCCATGGTTCGGGGGCGGGCAGCGAGGCACAGCCCAGATCGATCATCGATCCGAGTGCCTCGGGGGGCAGGGGCTCCAGGCCGCGGGCGGGCAGCGGGTTGCCCGCGGGCACCGCCGTCCAGCTGCCGGCCCCGCGCCGGGACTCCAGGAAGCCCTCGGCCCGCAGCGCCTCGTAGGCCGCGGCGACCGTCGTACGGCTGACGGCCAGGGCGAGCGCCAGTTCCCGTTCCGCGGGAAGCCGGGCGGCGACCGGGACCCGGCCCTCCAGGACGAGCAGCCGGATACCGTCGGCGAGCGCGCGGTAGGCCGGCGGCTTGCGGTTGCCGGGGCCCGTCGGCCTGGGCTGCTGGGCGTGGAGCTGCCGGGCGAGCTGTGCCGCACCGACCGCCGAAGTCCACTGCGCCATGAGAATCAGTCCACCTTCCTCGGATTGGCCATGGTTGGCAGTCAATCCCCTGCCACAGAGTGACACGCAGCAGTCCACTACCACCACACCAGGGGGCACCACTTGTCCACCACCGACGCCCCGCGCGGAACGCACCTCACCCGACGGCTGATCCAGCTGTACACAGGCCTGGCGCTGTACGGAGCGAGTTCGGCGCTGCTGGTCGTCGCCGGACTCGGCCTGGAGCCGTGGGGGGTGCTCCACCAGGGGCTCGCCGAGCGCACCGGGATCACCATCGGCGTCGTCTCGATCATCATCGGCGCGATCGTGCTGCTGCTGTGGATTCCGCTCCGGCAGCGGCCGGGACTGGGCACCGTCTCCAATGTCTTCGCGGTGGGGATCGCGATGGACGGCACGCTGGCGCTGGTCCCCGATGTGCACGGGCTCGCCGCGCGCGCCGGGGTGATGGTGGCGGGCATCGTGCTGAACGGTGTCGCGACGGGGCTGTACATCGCGGCCCGGTTCGGCCCCGGGCCGCGCGACGGGCTCATGACCGGGCTGCACCGGCGCACCGGCCGCTCCATCCGGCTCGTCCGCACGGCGATCGAGGTGGCGGTCGTGGTGACCGGATTCCTGCTCGGCGGTTCCCTCGGCGTCGGCACGGTCCTCTACGCCCTGGCGATCGGCCCGCTCGCCCAGTTCTTCCTGCGCCTCTTCGCGATCTCGGACAACGGCGGCACCACGGCCACCGCCCCGACACCCGGGCAGGCCATACTGCCGCAGTGACTTCCGTACGCCACCCCTATCTGGACCACCCCGCCCCGCTCGCGTTCGCCCACCGGGGCGGGTCGGCGGACGGGATCGAGAACACGGCGGCCGCGTTCCGCCGGGCCGCCGACGCCGGGTACCGCTACTTCGAGACCGATGTGCACGCCTCGGCGGACGGCCGGCTGGTCGCCTTCCACGACGCCACGCTGGACCGGGTGACGGACGCCCGGGGCCGGCTGTCGGAGCTGCCGTGGAGCGCGATACGGCAGGCCCGGGTGGCGGGCCGCGAACCGCTGCCGTTGTTCGAGGAGCTGCTTGAGGCGTTCCCGGAGGCCCGCTGGAACGTGGACATCAAGGCCGGGCCGGCCCTCGAGCCGCTGGTGGACCTGATCCGCCGGACGGACGCCTGGGACCGGGTGTGCGTCGGCTCGTTCTCCGAGGCCAGGGTCGCCAGGGCGCACCGGCTGGCGGGCCCGCGGCTGGCCACCTCCTACGGAGTCCGCGGTGTCCTGGGCCTGCGGCTGCGCTCGTACGGCATCCCGGCGGCGCTGCGCGCCGGCGCCGTGTGCGCGCAGGTGCCGGAGAGCCAGGGCGGCGTCCGGGTCGTGGACCGGCGCTTCGTGCGGGAGGCGCACGCGCGGGGGCTCCAGGTGCATGTCTGGACGGTGAACGAACCAGAGCGGATGGCAGCGCTCCTGGACCTCGGTGTGGATGGCATCATGACCGATCACATCGAGACGCTGCGTACGGTGCTGAGCGAGCGGGGGGCCTGGGCCTGACGCCGGCCCGGTGACGTCTCCACGGGGAGAGACGAGGGGTGTGCGATGAGCGCCGAGACCGCGGATGCCGCCGAACCCGCCCAGGGCACGCCCGCGGCGGCCGATCCCGGCGAGCGCCGGCGCGAGCAGCGCGGCTGGTACTTCTACGACTTCGCCTGCTCCGTCTACTCGACGAGCGTCGTCACCGTGTTCCTGGGGCCGTATCTGACCTCGGTCGCGAAGGCTGCCGCCGACGCCGACGGCTACGTCCGTCCGCTCGGCATCCCGATCCGTGCCGGGTCGCTGTTCGCCTACACGATCTCGGCCTCCCTCGTCGTCGCGGTGATCCTGATGCCGATCGTGGGCGCGGCCGCCGACCGTACGGGCCGCAAGAAGCCCCTGCTGGCGGCGGCCGCGTACGTGGGTGCCACCGCGACGGCCGCGATGTTCTTCCTGGACGGCACCCGCTATCTGCTCGGCGCGTTCCTGCTCATCGTGGCGAATGCCGCGATATCCGTGTCGATGGTCCTCTACAACGCCTACCTGCCGCAGATCGCGGAACCCGACGAACGCGACGCGGTCTCCTCGCGCGGCTGGGCCTTCGGCTACACCTCGGGGGCGCTGGTCCTCGTCCTCAACCTGATCCTCTACACGGGTCACGACTCCTTCGGGCTCTCCGAGTCGGACGCCGTCCGGATCTGTCTCGCGTCGGCCGGCGTCTGGTGGGGCGCGTTCACCGTCGTACCGCTGCGCCGGCTGCGTGACCGGCGGGTGGCGCCGGGCGGCCGCGGAGCGGTCGGGTCCGGGTGGCGGCAGCTGATGGCGACCCTGCGCGACATGCGCCGCCATCCGCTCACCCTCTCCTTCCTGCTCGCCTACCTCGTCTACAACGACGGCGTGCAGACGGTGATCTCGCAGGCCTCGGTGTACGGCTCCGAGGAGCTGGGCCTCGACCAGACGACGCTGATCACAGCCGTCCTGCTGGTCCAGATACTCGCGGTGGCCGGAGCGCTGGGGATGGGCCGGCTGGCCCGGGTGTACGGCGCGAAGCACACGATCCTCGCGTCCCTGGTCGTCTGGACGGCGATTCTCGTCGCCGGATACTTCCTGCCCGCCGACGCGCCGGTGTTCTTCTACGCGCTGGCCGCGGCGATCGGCCTGGTCCTCGGCGGCAGCCAGGCCCTGTCACGCTCGCTCTACTCGCATCTGGTGCCGCGCGGCAAGGAGGCGGAGTACTTCTCGGCGTACGAGATGAGCGACCGCGGGCTGAGCTGGCTGGGGCCCCTGGTGTTCGGGCTCGCGTACCAGCTGACCGGCAGTTATCGGGATGCGATCATCTCGTTGGTGATCTTCTTCGTGGCCGGTTCCGTGCTGCTCGCGAGGGTGCCGGTACGGCAGGCCGTGGCGGCGGCCGGGAATCCCGTTCCCGAACGGATTTAGACGTTGAAGTAAAAGGCCGGTAGTGTACGCCTTTGGCCTGCCCGGAGGACCGTTACTGCCAGTGGAAGAATCCAAACCGTTGGGTGACAACTTCTGCCAGATGTGACAAACCGGGCGTTGGCGGGTACTTGAACCCTGGCAAACCTGAATACTCAGCGGCACGACGGGCGACGCATGACCGGCAACGGGAATCTTTGCCGCCGACCGGACGTTGAGCCGGATGACGACGACAGCGACACCTGTCCTGTGGGCGACAAGCCCGGGAGGCACGATTCATGAGTGAGCGAGCTCTCCGCGGCACGCGACTTGTGGTTACCAGCTACGAGACGGACCGCGGCATCGATCTGGCCCCGCGCCAGGCGGTGGAGTACGCATGCCAGAACGGACATCGATTTGAGATGCCGTTCTCGGTAGAGGCGGATATTCCGCCGGAGTGGGAGTGCAAGGCGTGTGGCGCCCAGGCACTCCTGGTGGACGGGGATGGCCCCGAGGAGAAGAAGGGCAAGCCTGCGCGTACGCACTGGGACATGCTCATGGAGCGGCGCACACGCGAGGAGCTGGAGGAGGTGCTGGCCGAGAGGCTGGCGGTTCTGCGCTCCGGAGCCATGAATATTGCCGTGCATCCGCGGGACAGCAGGAAGTCTGCCTGACCGTGTAGCACAGCACTGAGACAGAGCCGCGGGCCGCGACACATCACGTGTCGCGGCCCGCGGCTCTGTTCTGTCCGTGGGCGGGGCACCGGCAGGAACGCCCTCAATCGCCGGAGGGGCTTGATCCGGACGGGCTTGATTCTGCCGCTTGCGGTTACGGCGCCAGGGGTGGGCGGGGGTTCTCGTCGGGGTGGGAGGGGTCGTCGCGGATGACCTCGCCCTGGACGACCTTTCCGTCGGGCCTGTGCATCCGGGCCTGCTGAAAGGCGTCCGAGAGGCCACCGGGGGCCGCAGCGCGCATCCGGCGCTCCAGCGACCGCTCCGCGTACCTGCTGAGCCCCGACCGGACCGGCGGCACCAGGAGCAGCAGTCCGGCGACGTCCGAGATCATCCCCGGAATCATGATCAGCAGCCCGCCGAGCATGAGGAAGCCGTTGCCCCTGCTGCTCGGCGGAGCGGGTGAGGAGCCATCGGCGCCCGGCTGGCCCGGCACCTGCTGGAGCGTCTCGGTGAGGTTGCGGAAGGCGCGGCGGCCGGCCGACTTCATCACCACGGCTCCGAGCACAACGCCCGCGGCCAGGAGCAGCAGGACGGTGAACCCGCCCGCCACGTCCGCCACCACGATGAGCAGCCAGATCTCCAGCACCGCCCAGGCGGCGATGGCGAGAGGTACGAAGGTCCGGGCGCGCGAGCGCCGACGGGCGGTCGGGGGCGGTGTGCCGGTCGTCATGCCCCCAGTGTGCCTGGCCACGGGTCCGAGCGCCGTAAGGGGGTGCCGATCATCGCCCCGGAGTCGTCAGGGCGTCCGGCGTCCGAGCACCCGGTTCGTACGGGTGGTGACACCCCAGGCGGTGACCCGCCAGAGCGCCTCGACGAGGATGTCCCGGCTCATCTTGGAGTCACCGATCTCGCGGTCCACGAAGGTGATCGGGACCTCGACGACGTGGTAGCCGGCCTCGATCGCGCGGCGTGCCAGGTCCACCTGGAAGCAGTAGCCCTGCGAGGCGACCTCGTCGAGGCCGATCCCCTTCAGGGTCTCCGTGCGGAACGCCCGGTATCCGCCGGTGACGTCCCTGGTGCGGAGCCCGAGCATCAGCCGCGAGTAGGTGCTGCCCCCGCGGGAGATCATCTCGCGGGACTTGGGCCAGTTGACCACGCGCCCGCCCGGGACCCAGCGCGAGCCGAGCACCAGGTCGGCGCCCTTGAGGGCGGTGAGCAGCCGGGGCAGTTCCTCGGGCTGGTGGGAGCCGTCCGCGTCCATCTCCACGAGCACGCCGTAGTCGTGTTCCATCCCCCAGCGGAAGCCGGCGAGATAGGCCGCGCCGAGCCCTTCCTTGCCCTGGCGGTGCAGCACATGGACCCGGTCGTCGCCGGCGGCCAGCTCGTCGGCCAGCTTGCCGGTGCCGTCGGGACTGTTGTCGTCGGCGACCAGGATGTCGGCCTCCGGTACGGCGGCGCGCACCCGGCTGACGATCGGCTTGATGTTCTCGGCCTCGTTGTAGGTCGGAATGATCACCAAGGTTCTGCCGAGCGGGCCGTATCGCCTCTGACCGCCGTCGTTCACTTACTGCCCCTTAAGTCCGTACGCAGGTGCACACCATATCCAGCGTGACGGGGCCACAGACCGACCTGGTCGAGGCGGCCCGGAGCGCGGCGGCGGACAGAAGAGCGGAAGTACGGACAGAACTGCGGATCGGGGCCCGGCGTCCTTCGGGCCGACCTGGGACCCGCCGGCTGCGGGTCGGCCCAGAGCCGTTGTCTACTGAACGTCCGGGCCCCACCCGGGTCGCACCCTCCGTCCGGCTGAAACCTTCCCTCGCCCCCGAGGCGCGGGCGCTGAACCTGGCTGTCAGCGGTGGTGCGCCGGTGCGGCACACCACCCCATGACTCAGCGGCGTTCGACGACTGCGTGGAGGTTTAACCGGTCGGACGTCCTGTGGTGGACTCGGCCGAACCTACCGGCCGGTGGGCGCATTCTGTCAATAGTTGCCTGACCTGCATCGTTTACCGAACTTGCCTGGTCAGTACCGGAGATCCCCAGGTCGCGGGAGAACCGGGGCACCTTCGGTCGGCGGTACGAAATGTCCGCACGTCACTCGTTCGGCCGTACGTAGACAGTTTGTCCGAAGACGACCGTGCGCAGGCAGACCGGGAGTTCGGCCCCCGGACTGAGGTCCGGCAGTCCGGGCGTCCCCGACCTGGGATCCGTCGACCAGCGGGCGACCCGGTCGTCCGGGGCCTGGACCACCAGTTCCTCGGTGCGCCAGACCGCGTAGTCGGCCGGGGCGCCCGGCACCAGGGTGCCCGCGTCGTCGCGGCCGACGGCCCGCCAGCCGCCCCTGGTATGGGCGGTGAAGCCGGCCCGCACGGAGATCCGGTGCTCGGGCGTCCGGTGGAACGCGGCGGCCCGCACGGTCCCCCACGGGTCCAGCGGGGTCACCGGGCTGTCGGAGCCGAAGGCGAGGGGCACACCGGCCCGCAGGAGGGCCGCGTACGGGTTCAGGGTCCTCGCCCGCCCAGCACCCAGCCGTCGGACGTACATGCCCTCCTCACCGCCCCAGGCGGCATCGAAGGCGGGCTGGACGGAGGCGGTGAGCCCCAGGTCCGCGAAAGCGGCGACGGTCTCGGGGGTGAGCATCTCGGCGTGCTCGACCCGGTGCCTCGCGGCCCGGACCCGGCCCAGGCCCACCTTCTCGGCGGCCGCCCCGATGCCATCGACGACGGCGCGGAGCGCGGCGTCGCCGATGGCGTGGAAGCCCGCCTGCAACCCGGCCTCGGTGCAGGCCGCGACATGGGCCGCGATCTGCCCGGCGTCCAGATGGGCGGCGCCGGTCAGCGGGGCGTCGGCGTACGGCTCGTGGAGGCAGGCGGTGTGCGAGCCGAGCGAGCCGTCGACGAAGAGGTCCCCGGCCGCGCCCACCGCGCCGAGCTCCCGGATGCGCCGGGCGTCCTTCCCGTCGGCGACCTGTTCGGCCCAGTAGCCGAAGACCCGCGGTCCGTGCTGCCCCGCGGCGAGCTTCAGCAGGGCGGTGAAGTCCTCCTCGTCGGAGATGTCGGGGCCGCCGCACTCGTGGACCGTGCCGATGCCCAGGGCCGCGGCTCTGCGCAGCGCGGCACGCTGGGCGTCGGCGCGCTGCCCCGGCGAGACTGCGCCGTGGGCGGCCGCGCGCACCGCGTGGTGGGCGGCGGCGGTCAGCGGCTCCTGCGGGTGGTAGCCGGTCATCGAGGCGATCCGGGGGACCAGGTCCAGCAACGCGGTACTGGCGACCGCCGAGTGCACGTCGATCCGGGGCAGGTAGACCGCCCGGCCGCCGGCCGCCGCGTCGAGTTCGGCGCGTGAGGGCGGCCGCTGCTCGGGCCAGCGCGTGGCGTCCCAGCCGTGCCCCAGGACCACCCGGTCGGCGGGGTGCGCCGCCACGTACGTCCGCACCAGAGCGAGGGCCTCGTCCAGGGTGCGGGCACCGGAGAGGTCGAGGCCGGTGAGGGCCAGTCCGGTCGACGTGGTGTGGACGTGGGCGTCGGTGAACGCGGGGGTGACCAGCGCCCCTTCGAGGTCGATCACCTCGTCGACGCCGTCCGCGAAGGCGTCGGCGGCCCCCTCGGAGCCCACCCAGGCGACATGGCCCCGTTCGACCACCATGGCGGTGGCAAAGGGGTCGGCGGGGCTGTGGACGTCTCCACCGCGCAGCAGCACGGTGCGGTGTTCGCTCTGGGGGGCGGTGCTCTCGGTCATGGGACCAGTCTCCCGCCTGCCGGGTCCCGCCCCGTGCGCGACCCCTCAGATCTGCGGCGGCCGCGCCTCGTACGGCGTGGACAGGACGACCGTGGTGCGGGTGGAGACACCGGCGAGCGTGCGGATCCGCGTCAGCAGGTGCTCGAGCTCCAGCGGAGTCGCGACCCGTACCTTCAGAATGTAATTCTCGTCACCCGCGACGCTGTGGCACGCCTCCAGCTCCGGGACACCGGCGAGCCGCTCGGCGATGTCGTCCGGGGCGCTCGGGTCGAAGGGCTTGACCGAGATGAACGCGGTCAGCGGCAGGCCGACGGCTTCGGGGTCGACGACCGCGGCATAGCCCCGGATCACCCCGCGCTGCTCCAGCCTGCGGACCCGCTGATGAACGGCCGAGGTGGACAGGCCAGTGGCCTTGCCCAGGTCGGTGTAGCTCATCCGGCCGTCCTTGACGAGCAACTCCACGATTTGACGGTCCAGCTCCTCCATATGGATCAATCTATGGCCCCGGGCGCCTCCAGGCACAGCCGCGGGAGCTGCTGAAGGGGCACCCGAGACGGTCATGTGATGAATGCCACAGGTTTACGGGTCGGTAGCCGGGCGCCTCGCGGTTACGGCCGATCCACGACGGGAAGTGCTTGTTTTGGCCGAGGCCGCGGCGCCTTGTCGGCCCACCCGAGGGGGGAATTTCCCATGCAGAGCCTGAAGCTCACCGGACGTACCGAACCGGAACCCGTTGATCCTTTCGAGGACACCGATCCCGACGTGTACGACACACTTGAGATGTACCGGGTCACCTGCCCGGACTGCGCGCAGCCGATCGCTCTCCTGGCGGACGAGGACGCGCTGCCGGAGCACGCCCTGTGCCCGACTCCGTGGAACCCGTTCGTCCTGACGGTGTGCGCCGGGACCGGCCGCCCGGCGTCGAAGTCGCGGCCCGCCGATGAGTCGCCCGACGTCCAGGAGCAGGAGACGGCCCTGCTGTTGACGCTCCCTCAGGGGCTCGACTGGAGGATGCAGCCCTTCTCGCACGCCGGGGGCGACGGCTCGCACCCGCTCCGGGTGGCGCACCAGCTACGGCGCGACGCCGCCTGAGCCCGCCTCCCGCCCCTGCGGTGCCGCGAGCCTCCTGACGGGAGGACCGCGCTGCACCACGACGGCCCGACCGGCGTGGTGCGGGCAGCGAACGGTTCTCCGGCGCGCCGGAGAACCTGGCGAACGGGCGCCCGAATCGGCCGGGCAGTGACCCGGCCCCGCCCCGCGGCGTTGGCCTGGCATGACCCTGCCGCACTCCACGACCGGCCCCGGTCGCCGCCGTCTCGCCGTTCCGGCCTCCGAAGAATCGGTTCCGCAGCCCGGATCGTCACCGGCGCCGCAGTCCGAGCCGCCCCGCCCGGCGCCGCGCCCGGTGCCCCACTCGACCGATCCGCCCATCTACCGGGCGATGCTCCGGCACTGGGAGGGCACCGGCAGGACCCTGCCGGGCCGCCATGACCAGGAGTGGAACCGGATCATGACGATGCCCGTGTGGTCGGACCGGCCGCTGCGGGTCAGTGCGTCTCAGGACCCGCGAGATGGCGGGCGATGACCATGCGCTGGATCTGATTGGTGCCTTCGACGATCTGCAGCACCTTCGCCTCGCGCATGAGCCGTTCGACGGGGAAGTCCAGCGTGTAGCCGTATCCGCCGAGCACCTGGACGGCGTCGATGGTGACCCGCATCGCGGCATCCGTGCAGAACAGCTTGGCCATGGCCGCCTGCCGCGAGAACGGGCTGCCCGCGTCACGCAGCCTGGCCGCCTCCAGATAGAGCGCCCGGCCCGCCTCGATCTGGGTGGCCATGTCGGCGAGCATGAACCGCAGCCCCTGGAAGTCCGCGATGGGGCGGCCGAACTGCTTGCGTCCGGTGGCGTAGGCGACGGCCTCGTCCAGCGCCGCCTGGGCCACACCGATGGCGCAGGCGGCGATACCCAGCCGGCCGGAGTCGAGCGCGGACAGCGCGATGGCGAAGCCCTGCCCCTCCTCGCCGATCCGGCGCGCGTCCGGGACCCGTACGCCGTCGAAATGGAGCTGGGCGGTGGGCGAGCCCTTCATCCCCATCTTCTTCTCGGGGAGGGCGGCGCTCAGCCCCGCCGCGTCCCCGGGGACGAGGAAGGCGGTGATTCCGCGGGCACCGTCGACGCCCGTACGGGCGAGCACGGTGTAGAAGTCGGCGATACCGCCGTGGGTGATCCACGCCTTGGTGCCGGTGATGACCCACTCCTCCCCGTCCCGTACGGCCTTCGTCCGCAGCGAGGCGGCGTCGGAGCCCGAGGCGGGCTCCGAGAGGCAGTAGGCGCCCAGCAGGCCGCCCCCGAGCATCGACGGAAGGTGTTCGGCCTGCTGCTCCTTGGTGCCGTAGCCGGCGACCGCGTGGCAGGCGAGGGAGTGGACGCTCACGCCGAGCCCGACGGTGAGGCGGGCGGCCGCGAGCTCTTCGAGGACCTGGAGGTACACCTCGTACGGCTGGTCGCCACCGCCGTGGGCGGAGTCGTACGGCAGCCCGAGCAGGCCGGACTCGGAGAGCAGTGTGAAGACTTCGCGCGGGAACCGGCCGGCGTCCTCCTCCTCGGCCGCCCGCGGCGCGATCTCCCGCTGGGCGATGTCTCGGACGAGCGCGATGAGCTGCCTGGACTCCTCGGTGGGCAGACGGCGTTCCACTGATTGCGGGGCACGGTCGGACATGACGGCGCTCTCCTCCCTGTCGGGCGTTGCGGCGGTCGCGCGCGCGGGGTGTGAGCGGCGCCGCCGGGGGATCTCCGGGCGGGGCCCGAAAAGACTGCGGCCCAGCCGATGTTGCCCTCCCGGATCACGAGAGGTGCCGGTCAGAGGCTGTGGCGGCTTGAGTATGCCCGATCGGACGGTATCCGTCACTGGGTGACAGAACTCTTCGGCCACGGCAGACGGCAGGCGGCGGCCATCAGGCATCCATCACCGGAATTGGTCCGAACCATTGACCCAACTGGTCTAGTCCATCTACGGTTCCCTGCGAACCAGCTTTCCGCGTTCATGCCAATTCTGCGAGCGTCGAACGCCGGTCATCCACCGGCAAGTCCCCTCCCCCACGAGGAGCAACGATGATCGGACCGCATCGCCCGGGAGCTCGTCTCCGGGCGTTCGCCGCTGCCGCCTGTACCGCCGCCCTGAGCGCCGCCCTGCTGGGTGTCGCGGGCACTGGATCCGCCGGCGCGGCCCCCGCCGACCTGAAGGCCGCCTCCGCGGCAGCGCCCGCCGCCCCCACAGCGGCCGGCAGCAAGGTGGTCGGCTACTTCACCGACTGGGGTGTCTACCAGCGCAATTACCACGTCAAGAACATCGAGACGTCGGGCTCGGCCGACAAGCTCACGCACATCAACTACGCCTTCGGCAACGTCCAGGGCGGCAAGTGCACGGTCGGCGACTCCTACGCCGACTACGAGAAGGCGTACACGGCCGACCAGTCCGTCGACGGGGTGGCCGACACCTGGGACCAGGAGCTGCGCGGCAGCTTCAACCAGCTCCGCAAGCTGAAGAAGCTGCACCCCGACCTCAAGATCCTCTGGTCGTTCGGCGGCTGGACCTGGTCCGGCGGCTTCGGTGAGGCCGCGCAGAACCCGGCGGCGTTCGCGGACTCCTGCTACAGCCTGGTGGAGGACCCCCGTTGGGCCGATGTCTTCGACGGCATCGACATCGACTGGGAGTACCCCAACGACTGCGGTCTGACCTGTGACACCAGCGGCCGTGACGCCTACGGCAACCTGCTGTCCGCCCTGCGCTCCAAGTTCGGCGCGAACAACCTGGTCACCTCGGCGATCAGCGCGGACGGCTCCGACGGCGGCAAGCTCGACGCCGTCGACTACGGCGGCGCAGCGCAGTACGTCGACTGGTACAACCCGATGACGTACGACTTCTTCGGCGCCTGGGACGCCCAGGGCCCGACGGCGCCGCACTCCCCGCTGAACTCCTACCCGGGCATTCCCAAGGAGGGCTTCAACAGCGACGCGGCCATTTCCAAGCTGAAGGCCGAGGGCGTTCCCGCGTCGAAGCTGCTGCTCGGCATCGGCTTCTACGGCCGCGGCTGGAGCGGCGTCACCCAGGACGAGCCGGGCGGCACGGCGACCGGCGCGGCCCCGGGGACGTACGAGGCGGGCATCGAGGACTACAAGGTCCTCAAGAACAGCTGCCCCACCACCGGCACGGTCGCGGGTACCGCGTACGCGCACTGCGGCACCACCTGGTGGAGCTACGACACCCCGGCCACCATCGGCACCAAGATGGACTACAAGAACCAGCAGGGCCTGGGCGGCACCTTCCTCTGGGAGCTCAGCGGTGACACCACCGACGGCGAGCTGATCAAGGCGATCAACTGACGTCGCCGCGGCGGGCATGACGGGGGCGGGGAGCCGGGCGGACTCCCCGCCCCCGTCGCGTCCCCCGTCAGGTCACATGAGACCGATCTGCGTGACGAACATGGCGATGACGACGACGAGTGTCCAGCCCAGGATGTTCTCCAGCAGCCCGGAGCGGTCCCCGGGCCCGCCCGTCCGCGTGCGCCGGCGGGCAGGGGTGGTGGTTGCGGCGGCAGTCGCGGTCATGGCATCTCGTTCGGTCGGCCGGCAGTCGGTATCCCCCGAGGACCCGACCACAGTGCCAGCAGGACGGGCCCCCGGGGTAGAGACCCGCGTCACTGCTCCGGA
This sequence comes from Streptomyces sp. NPDC050423, assembly GCF_040655445.1. Taxonomy (NCBI): domain Bacteria; kingdom Bacillati; phylum Actinomycetota; class Actinomycetes; order Kitasatosporales; family Streptomycetaceae; genus Streptomyces; species Streptomyces sp. NPDC050423. The sequence goes on along the minus strand of NZ_JBFAJY010000033.1, from coordinate 51,627 downwards.
GGAGCCGCACCGCGTCAGCGGACCCCGCCGGCGGCCGGAGCCCGGCGCTGGGCGGGTGTCGGGGGCGCAGCGAAGCGCAGGTAGCTGACGCCGCCTGTGTCCGAGGCCACACCGGCGCTCGCGCAGTAGCGCTCGGAGCCGACTCCACGCCTACCGTGAGCGACGGCGGCTGTCAGTCCGTAAGATTCCGGGTTCTTCGACCGTGGGCCCCTCGCTACCCTCCGAACCACCCGTCACAGGGCCCCTCTTCACCCTCATCGTACTTCCGACCAGGAGGTCACCTTGACCGCGCAGCACCCCACCCGCAGAAACCTCCTCAAGTCCGCCGGCGGACTCACTGCCGCGATGGCGCTGGGTGCCGGAGGGATGCTCTCGGCGGCGTCGCCGGCCGCGGCGGCCGGCGACGGTTTCGGACTGCGCATCGTGGACCACAACGAGAGCGACTACCGGATGTGGTACTACCGGTTCGCGACGGACGCGATCGGCTGGAATCCCGGTGTCAACGTGCTGCTGCCCGACGACTACCACACCAGCGGCCGCCGCTATCCCGTTCTCTACCTGTTGCACGGCGGCGGTCTCGACCAGGACTTCATTACGTTCGACCGACACCGCATCCGCGAGATGACCGCGGGCAGGCGGCTCATCGTGGTCATGCCTGATGGCGGCCACACGGGCTGGTACTCCAACCCCGTCAGCTCGAACGTCGGCCCGCGGAACTGGGAAACCTTCCACATGTCCCAGCTGATCCCGTGGATCGATGCGAACTTCCGTACCTACGCCGAGTACAACGGCCGTGCCGTGTCAGGGTTCTCCATGGGCGGCTTCGGCGCGCTGAAGTACGCCGCCAAGTACTACGGCCACTTCGCCTCGGTCAGCGCCCACTCGGGCCCGGCCAGCCTCCGCCGGGAAGGCGGCATCGTGGCCCACTGGGCCAACCTCTCCTCTGCGGCCGTGGACCTGGGCGGCGGCACGATCTACGGCGTGCCGCTGTGGGACGAGGCCCGGGTGAACGCCGACAACCCGGTGCAACGCATCGAGAGCTACCGGAACAAGCGGATCTTCCTGGTGGCCGGCACCAGTCCCGACCCGATCAACTGGGCCGACGTGGCCAACGAGGGTCATGTGCTGCGCGGCCAGCAGGAGTTCAAGAGCCTGCTGCGCAACTCGGGGATCCCCTTCGAAGATCGGGAAGTGGCAGGAGGCCACTTCATCCGGCCCGAATTGCTGCAGAACGACATCGACGGCGTCGTCGCCCACCTTCGCAAGGCGTAACGGGAGGAACTGACATGCTGTTCAGCCGTTCCCGGCTACTCTCCGGACGCGCACTGCGCGTCCTGCTCGCCGCGACCGCGGCCCTGGTACCCGCACTGGTGCTGACATCGTCGACGGCAGCCCACGCCGTCGACTTCGCGGCGTGCCCGGCTACCGGCATCGTGTCCCAGCACTACGGCGACGACCACAACGGCGTCGACATCGCCAACGACTACGGAACGCCGATCTACGCCGTGGGTGATGGCGAGGTGATCGATTCCGGTAGCGCGAGCGGCTACGGTCAGTGGATCCGCATCCAGCACGCCGACGGCCGAATCTCCGAATACGGGCACATGTACCAGCGAGACGTGTTTGCCGGCGAACACGTCACGGCCGGTCAGCGGATCGCTCTGATGGGCTCCGAAGGCAACTCGACCGGTCCCCACCTGCATCTGCGGATCTGGGGGGACCCGTCCGCCTCATACGGTATCGACCCCGAGCCCTACCTCGCCGGGCGCGGCGTGGTGCTGCCCTGCACCCCTGGCAGCGGTCCGCGTCCCACGCCTTTGGTGTATCCGGCGGAGTCCGGCCGGGTGGTGTCGGCGCGGTCGGCCGACGGGCGGCTGGAGGCGTTCGCGGCAGGTGCCGACGGCGTGTATCACGCGTGGCAGCTCCAGGCGAACGGTGACTGGTCGGCATGGG